>CAMVGT010000031.1 GCA_947167125.1 uncultured Erysipelotrichaceae bacterium | reverse complement strand
AATTCAAAAAAAGCCTTTAAATAAAGCAAAAAACACTTGATTTAATAGGGAGGTTGAATTATGAAACTGCTTGAAGAAAGAATTGCGCGTGACGGAAGAGTGATCGGTTCTGAGATTCTGAAGGTTGACAGCTTTCTCAATCACCAGATTGATGTGGAGCTCCTCGATGAAATCGGCAAGGAACTGTACAGACTGTTCGGAAACGAAGGAATCACAAAGGTCATCACCATTGAAGCCAGCGGCATCGCGATCGGATGTGCCGCGGCAAGATACTTCAAGGTTCCCTGTGTCTTTGCCAAAAAGGCAAGAAGCCTGAACATCGGAAAGGACACCTATACCGCAAGAGTCCATTCCTTTACCTATGACAATGATTATGACATCACTATGTCGCAGTCCTATCTCAGCAGCGATGACAGAGTGCTGATCGTCGATGACTTCCTTGCCAACGGCGCAGCACTGCGCGGATTAATTTCCATCTGCGAGCAGGCAGGCGCCTCCATCGGCGGCATCGGCATCTGCATTGAAAAAGGCTTCCAGCCCGGCGGCGAGGAAATCCGTGCCATGGGCTATCCTCTGCAGAGCCTTGCGGTCATCGAAAGCATGTCGGAACATCACGGCATTACCTTCGGAACCAGGTAATCAATACATATATTTGATTATAAATAAGAAGAACGCGGCCAGTTATGACCGCGCTCTTTTTACTTTTTGATGCTCTTATACATTTTATAAACGGCTTTGTTGACCGGCAGGACAAATTCACCGATCAGCTGCTCCGCTTTTCCGCCGAATCCTTTTTTGAATTCATAGACGCCATAGTCATCCGCATCCTTGGAGAAGTTTCCGGAAATGCCGTAGAAGTTATAGCGGGGAATATGATGTTCCAGGCCATATCTTATGATTGCCAGCTGGATTGCATAAGGCGCGTTGTATTTCTTGAATTCATCATAGGCAGCAGAGTAGAGATAGACAATCTCATTGTCATAGATGATAAAGAAAGAAGCCGCCATTTCAATCAGGGAACCATGGGCTTTTTCGGTTTCATCCGCTTCTTCCCGCTTTTTCAGATTCAGATCAATGGCTTCCTGGATGACGCGCTGCTTCTTGACGAATTTTTTGGAATTCGGCATTTCCGCAAGCTTTGCATTGACCTCATCCATATCTTTATTCAGCTGCTCCATTTCCGCGTCCAGGGTTCTGCGGAATTCATTGAGATCCAGATATGCCAGCAGCACTTTGGCATGATCGCCATAGGCTTCCAGCTGTTTCTTATAGAAATCATGTTCGCGCATTTCAAATCCGCGGCGGGCGGCAGTATGTTCTTCCATCCGGATGAAGATATCGATTTCTTCAGGCTTCAGCTCTCTGACCTGGATTCCCTGTTTCTGTGTCCTGTTCACAGACCATCTTGTCTGCTGGTCCATTTCCTTCAGGATCTCTGCCTCTTTTCTGTTTTCAAGAGACATCGTATAGATCCAGCTGATCATCGTGAATGCGGAATAATCCCTTAAGAAGCCCTGGTGCTCAAAACCGTTTTTCTCCAGCGCCTCTTTGACATAGCTGTTGTCATAGCCGCCTTCAACCGCGTTTCCGTCCGCGTCGCGCTCAATATAATCAATATTCGGATTGATCAACATGTATACCGTTTTCTTCTTCGCAAGATGCTTTTTCAGCTGCTGCGTGAAGAAGGAAAGGGTTTCTTCATCATGATAATCGCACAGGAATCCGCTCTGTGCGTGGCAGAAGCGGAAGACCTTCATCAACGGGATGTAGGTAAGGGGAGTGGCCGCAATCAGCTTCCCGTTTTCCTTCACTCCCGCATATTCGGTTTCCCAGCCGTTTTTCTGTTTCAGATGAATCGCTTCGGGGGAATTGAGAAATCCCCGTAACGGACTTTCTTTCTGAAACGCTGTATATTCACTTTCTTCCAGAAGACAGAATTCTTTCATGGATATAAAACCTCACTTTGCGTACCGCAATATTATATATGAAACATTGTGAATTGGCACTATGACCGTTTTGTATCGCATCTTCATGACATTTCTTTCCGGAATGGTTTATACTTGTGTCTCAGAGGTAATCATGCAGAAGAAAAAGACTATGACAAAAGACACATCAAGAGTCAAAAAGTCGATTATACTGTCCGGCCTGGTCGGAACCGGCGGTCTGTTTGTGGCAAAGGCGCTCGGCCTTGTCTATTCCATTCCGCTTTCCTCAATCCTCGGCTCGGACGCTTATATGAGCTACTACGGTACTGCATACCGTATCTACAGCTACATTCTCAACGTATTCACCGCCGGTTTCCCGTTTGCGATCGCAACCCTGGTTGCCCGCTATACGACCAGGAACGATTCAAAATCCCTGCTCTTAATCCGTAAGATCTCATTGGCTGCGATGGGAATCACGGGTCTGGCAGGAATGCTGCTGATGGCAGGCTTCTCCGGAATGCTGGCAAAGCTGGTGGCCCCGGCGAGCGATGTTTCCATCATGGCGTGGGTATTAAGGATTCTCGCGCTGGCGATCTTCTTTGTCCCGATTCTTTCCGCTTTCCGCGGATTCTATCAGGGACGCAAGGAAATGCAGGAATATGCATTCTCCCAGGCTTTTGAACAGCTCTTCCGGGTAGGCTTCCTGCTGTCTGTATCATACTTACTTGTCTATGTCCTTCATAAGGAAAGGATGTGGGCATTATATACAGCCGTCATGTCGACCTCGATTGCCGCAATTGCCGGCATCCTGCAGATCTATGCCTTTGACCGCAGAAAGATCACAGAGATCAAAGAAGGGGCAGAGGTGCAGGACCTAAAGGAAAAGGAGCAGGAGAATACGGCAGAGGAGCAGGAATATGAGCCGGTGGGTCAGAAGGACCTGATCCGCGAATTCCTCACGCTTGCGATTCCGTATCTGCTTGTGGCAGTCATGGGCTATTGCGATGATATCTTCAACAGCATTCTGCTGCCGCTCGGACTTCGCCTGCATGGCTTTGATGAGAACACGCAGAGCGTCATCTTATCGGCATGCAACTACGTAGGAACCAAGCTGACAGCGATTCCGATGATTCTTGCCCCGGGCTTTACATCGGCATTAATACCGCATATTTCTTCCGCGCTGGAAGAAAAGAATATGAAAAAGGTCAGTTCCAATGTAAGAGACTGTCTCAACATCATCTTCTACATCGGCTTACCGGTTTCCTTCTGCATCTTCTTATATTCCAAAGAGCTCTATCACATTCTCTTCTATACCGATGATCTTGCCACAAGCTCATCTGTTGTCTCCTGGATCGCAATTGAAGGATTCCTTGGGACGGTCGGTCCGGTTGTCACCAACATCATGATGGCACTGGGATTGAAGAAGAATGTATTGAAGAGGCTGCTGATCAACTTCCTGATCAAAGGCATCCTCATGGTTCCGTTCATCTATCTCTGGGGATTCCCCGGCGCAGTCCTTTCCTCCATGTGCGGAAATATATATCTTTCCGCTGCCAACCTGTATGAAATCTCAAAGACCTATCGCATCAGCTTTAAGCCGTTAATCCGCAAGGTTATCAAGATAGCGCTGTCCGTATTGATCATGTGGGGCGTCAAGGTCATCCTCGATCAGATCGGACTTGCGGCATATGAAGGCGCAAAGATGGCGTGCCTGATCAGAATGATGATCTCAGGCATCATCAGTGTTCTGGTCTACTTCGGCTTAACCGCATTTATGCGGATCCCGCAGACCATCTTCCATGTCAGATTCAAGGATATTCTGAAACGCAGAGCAGCATGATTCCATGCTGTTCTTTTTTGATATGCGCCATGCTATATTGAAGGCAGGAGAAGACGATGAACAGAAAACAATTCACAGCGGTTTCAATCATGATTCTGTCAATGAACTGCATACTGCCTGTTTCAGCCAATTCCGCTGCGACATGGGCAGAAGGGGCAGAAACGGGAGGTGCTGTTATCTTTGAAGACTGTCCGGTTGAGGTGATTCAGGAAGATCTTGTATTCAGTCTGCCCGATCAGCCTGCAGTTTCGGCAAATTCGGTCGAAGGGATGCCTTACCGCAATACATTTGAAGCTTCCTATATCTTTGAAAACCCGACCGGTGAGTCACAGAGCGTACTGCTTTCTTTCCCGGTTGCCCGCTCTTTCTATTCAAGACAGGCCTATGGACCAAAGAGGCCGTCAGAAGCAAAGATCACAGTCAATGATCAGGAAACAGAAGTGATTCACCGCTATACATACAGCCCGTTCGAATTTCATCTGCAAGAAGATCTTGCAAAGCTGATTGACGGATTTATGGAAGATGATTTCTTTGAACCGGCCATGGATGTCTGGAGCTACACCTTTCAGGCAAAGACAGATCAGAATGATCAGCCTCTGCGTCTGAAATATGAAATGGATACGGAAAACGGAAAAAGAAGAATCCGTGTTCCTCTCTCATTTACCGGGGCTTCCGTGGAAGAAGATCATGTGACAGTACAGCTGACACTCAAGCCGGATGAAGAATTCACTGTATATATTTTCGGCAGAGAACCGGATGAAGATCCCGTTTTTCAGAATGATTCAGCGGATGCGGTCCTTCTTTCGAAAAGCCATATGACCTATCTTGAATATGTCAATGAAAGCAGACCGCAGGATATCGGTATTTCCGAATCCGACTGGTATAACGCAGTAACGCAGATGCATCTGACATTCGGGGACGGCTCAAATATTGTTTCGGAAAATGTGGATCCGGATATCGATCTGCTGCACTGGCTTCAGTATACCCTGGACTTCAAGCCGCATGAGCAGATCAAAAATACCGTCAAAGGCACCATCTGGCCGGATATTGATTATTCCTATGAACAGCCGGTATACCGCTACCGCTATCTTCTTTCCCCGGCATCTTCCTGGGCATCTTTCCGCAACCTGAATGTGAGCGTGAAATCCGACATGAAGATGTTATCGTCTTCATTCACAATGGAAAGGAAGGCGGAAGGGGAATACGGATGTTACTTAGAAAACCTTCCGGAACAGGAACTGGAATTTGAATTATGCCGTGACGCACATCCGAAAAAAAAGATCACCTATGGAGAAAGGGCCGCGGCCGGTATCATGGCAGCGATACTGATCGCAGGACTGCCAGTGTTCCTCATCCGTAAGCGGACAAAAGGAAGAGCAATAAATAAAACAAACCGCTGACTGAAATCTCAGCGGTTTTGTTATGAATGATTCTTAATACCGGATGTTTTTTTCTGCTTCTTTGTACAGTTTCTCAAGTTCTTTCTGCTTTTCCGTCAGGCCGAGATCCATATAGAGATTGCCGATGGAATCATAGAGCCAGATCTGATAGAAATCAGTCAGAGGCATATGCAGATACTTTCCGGCAAGCGACAGAGCCTCATCCAGTTCTCCGTGTTCGCGGCAGCGGTCGATCTCCGTGGCGATCACATAAGGATCTTCCGGTTCTTCCTTCTTCCACTGTTCCAGATATTCCTTTGCCATCGGCCACCCCTGATCACGCTCCAGAACCTCCATGTATGACCGGCGCAGATTGTGATATTCAAGAGGGTCATCGGAATAATCTAGCTCTTCAAGCATTTCCGTGCACCAGTCCATCAGCTGCCGGTCAGCCTTTGCGTTTAACAGATCGATTTCGATATCGCCGATCCAGTTTAAAAAGCCGTCGCAGCATGTTTCATCCAAATCTTCAACCGAAGGCTTTTCGGTATGTGTCTCATACCATCTGTCAAGAATGCTGCGGAACGTGCTTTCCCAATGTTCTTTCAGAAAAGCCGCCTTATCTTCCTCTTCATCAAGAGCGTAATACTGATCAATCAGCAGCTCCAGCTCATTCATCTGTCCTTCGCTCTTTTTGATAAAAGGATCGGCATATTCAAGAAAATCCTCTGCCCAGTCCTGATCAACTTCCAGATTGTTATTCTGATAGCCGGACATGATGCCTTCGTATTCCATTTCCATCTGCATATACAGAGTTTCAGAAAACGGAATCGGTTTGTTCTGTATTTCTCCGTTTTCCATCGGCAGGAAACAGAGCTGTTTTTCACCATTGGAATAGAAGCCGATATTGAACAGGAGTCTTTCCGCATCGGAAAGCTCATTTTCTTTCATCTTCCAGATGACATATTTCAGGATTTCAATGATTCTGTCATCCATACCGGAATCCAGAATCAATGCCTTTTCAGCCAGCGTAAAGCTGTCCCTGACAATTCTTCTGCTGAAGGAACGGTACACTTCTCTGGATTCTTCGTCCTCAAAGTCCTGCGAGAGATCAGGGTTCAGATCCTCCAGTGCGCGGTGATAGGCGTCATTGTCCCTGGCGAGGGCGATATGAATGCCCTTGGAGCTATCCATATATGACGCGTTATATTCAAGAGAGATCTCAGTTCTGCACGATGAACATTTTGTCAGAAACAATGAATGGTTTAAAACGGAAGCTTTCAGTTTCCTGTCAAAGGTGACATCCAGCTGCGGATAAAGACGGACTTTCTGCATCCTGCCGCATTCAGGGCAGGGGATCCGGTCGATGATATATTTTGGCATATGAATTCCCCTTACATAATCATTATATACCTATTCAGATTTTCTGCGATTTATCCGCTGCTGCATCCATCCGGTAGATCAGTCATTGACAACGCAAGTTAGTTATATTAAACTATCAAAGAGTTAGTAATACATAACTAACATTGCTGAACGGAAAAGGAGGGATTGTATGATGCCGTTAGCAGTTGCAGATTACGGAACGGAATATAAGATCCTGAAAATCGGCGGAAACAATGAAGTGAAACAGCACCTGGCAGACCTTGGGTTTGTTGTCGGAGGCAAGGTTTCGATCGTCAATGAAGCCGCCGGAAATCTCATTGTCAATGTAAAGGAAACAAGAGTTGCGATCGGTAAAGATCTCGCGCTCAGAATCATGGTTTAAGGGAGGCAGATATGAAAACATTAAGAGATGTCGCGATCGGCGAGACGGCGAAGATCATCAAGCTTCACGGCGAAGGCGCTGTCAAGCGCAGAATCATGGACATGGGCATCACAAAAGGGGTTGAAGTCTACGTCCGCAAAGTCGCTCCGCTCGGCGATCCGCTGGAACTGACCGTCCGCGGATATGAGCTTTCACTCCGCAAAGATGATGCGGAAATGATTGAAGTCGCATAAGAAAGAATTGTTAGAAAGAGGATTCATACATTATGGCTGATCAGAAGATTACAATTGCGCTGGCCGGTAACCCGAACAGCGGTAAAACAACACTCTTCAACGGTCTGACCGGTTCCAACCAGTTCGTCGGTAACTGGCCGGGCGTTACTGTTGAAAAGAAAGAAGGCCGTCTCAAGGGACATAAGGATGTCCTGATCGAAGACCTTCCGGGCATTTATTCCCTTTCCCCGTACACAACCGAGGAAGTCGTATCCAGAAACTTCCTGGTTGATGAAAATCCGGATGCGATCCTCAACATCGTCGACGGAACAAACCTGGAAAGAAACCTGTATCTGACAACCCAGCTGCTGGAACTCGGTATCCCGGTTGTCGTTGCCGTAAACATGGTTGACCTGATTCAGAAGAACGGCGATGTGATCGACACAAAGAAGCTCTCCAGAGAGCTTGGTGTGGATGTCATTGAAATCTCCGCTCTGAAGGGTACATCAATCATGGAAGCAGCCGAAGCGGCACTCAAAGCAGCTGAAACAAAGAAAGCCGCAAAGCCGGTGAAGTTTGCGAAGGATGTGGAAGCGTCCCTGAAGGAAATCGAAGGACTGCTGGTCAATGTGCCGGATCATCTGAAGAGATGGTTCTCCGTCAAGCTCTTTGAACGGGATGACAAGCTTCCTGAAAACGTTGCGTCACTTGCACCGAAAGCGGAAGAAATCATCACAAAGATCGAAACTGCACATGATGATGACTCCGAAAGCATCATCACCAATGAGAGATATGAATGGATTGCGTCCGCTCTCAAAGGCACCTATGGCAAAAAGGGAAGCGGCGAACTGTCCGTGTCCGATAAGATCGATAAGATCGTCACCAACAGATGGCTTGCGCTGCCGATCTTTGCGGCAGTCATGTGGCTGGTCTACTATATTTCCGTTACAACCATCGGTACATTCGTCACTGACTGGACCAATGACGGTCTGTTCGGAGACGGCTACTACCTGTTCGGAAACGGCCGTGAAGAATTCACTGAGGACATGAACGCATATTATGCGGAAAATGTGTGGACCGATGAAGTAAAGGACAATGTCGCAAAAGCGGCGGATGCAGGTATCACCGGTGCGGATGAAATCCTGGCCTCGATTGAAGATCAGGACTATGAAGCATTTGATGAAGCATATGGCTTCTATGGCGCTGAACTTGATGATAAGGAAGGCGGCGTCTACAGCATTTCCGAGACAGTTGACACAGCTCGTGGCGAAGACGCTGAAATGCCTGCAAATGAAGACTACGGCACATGGGTTCCGGGTATTCCGGTTCTTGTGGAAGGGCTTCTTGACGCAATCAACTGCAACGACTTCCTCAAGTCTCTGATTCTTGACGGCATCATCGCCGGTGTCGGCGCCGTTCTCGGCTTCGTTCCGCAGATGTTTGTCCTCTTCGCATTCCTCGCATTCCTTGAGGCATGCGGCTATATGGCACGTATCGCATTCGTTATGGACCGTATCTTCAGAAAGTTCGGTCTCTCCGGAAAGAGCTTCATCCCTGTACTGATCGGTACCGGCTGCGGCGTTCCGGGTGTCATGGCTTCCCGTACCATTGAAAATGAACGCGACCGCCGTATGACGATCATGACCACAACATTCATTCCGTGCGGCGCCAAGCTGCCGATTATCGCCCTGATCACTTCCGCACTCTTCAAAGGTGCATCCTGGGTTGCGCCGAGTGCTTACTTCCTGGGCATGGCAGCGATCATCATCTCCGGTATTATCCTGAAGAAGACAAAGATGTTCGCAGGCGATCCGGCTCCGTTTGTTATGGAACTTCCTGCTTACCACTGGCCAACTGTTGGAAACATCCTGCGCTCCATGTGGGAAAGAGGCTGGTCCTTCATCAAGAAGGCAGGCTCCATCATTCTGATTTCCTCCATTGTCATCTGGGCCGGTTCCACATTCGGCTGGACAGACGGCGCATTCGGATGGAATCCGGATCTTGAACTCGAAGAATCCGTTCTCGGCGCAATCGGAAACGGCGTCAAGTGGATCTTCGCGCCGCTTGGATTCGATAACATCAAGGCAACAATCGCTACCGTCATGGGCCTTGTCGCCAAGGAAGAAGTTGTCGGCGTATTCGGTGTCCTCGACTTTGAAGGCCTGACAGCTCTTGCCGGCTATTCCTTCCTCGCGTTCAACCTGCTGTGCGCTCCGTGCTTCGCTGCAATCGGCGCCATCAAGCGTGAAATGAACAACGCGAAGTGGACATGGTTCGCAATCGCATGGCAGTGCGGTCTTGCATACGTCTTCGCATTCATCATTTACCAGCTCGGTTCCCTGTTCACAGGTTCCGGCAATATCTTCGGCGGTATCCTTGCGATCGCTCTGGTGGCATGCATCGTCTGGCTGCTTGTCCGTCCTTATGATGAGGCAAAGAAGCTGACAGCTGTCAAAGCATAATGATGTGAATCAGCAGCAGGTGCATATTCAGGTTTGTGCCTGCTGCTTTTAATGAAAGGAGCAGCACATGAGCAGACAGGGACTGACAGCGGCAATGGTCCGCTATCTTGCCGTACTCAGACACATCGACCCGCGGGCAAGGGGTGTCCGCAGCATTGAGGTCGCCAATGTTCTCAAAGTCTCCCGTTCTTCGGTTCACACCATGATGGAGCGGCTGATGGAACAGGGATACATCGTCAAGGAACATTACGGAATTGTCTATCTGACCGAAAAAGGGATGAAGGCGGCTGAAAGCATCACCCCCTGGGAAGCCGCATCCATTCCCCTTGAATCTGACTGATTTGCAGAAGAGCCCATTGCGGCTCTTTTTTCATGCTATAATTCCTTCAGCAGTGCATAAGCATGAAAGGAAATCCATAATGGCTAATTATCTGACAATTGACGTCGGCGGCACCAACATCAAATATGCGGTGATGGATGAAAACGCTGAGATTGCCGACAAGGGAGAAATCCCCACACCCTACGAGGGCCTCGAAGTATTCATCGATACCATCGTATCCCTTTATGAAAAGTATGCGGATCAGGACATCAAAGCGGTCGCGATGAGCGCACCGGGCAAGATTGATTCCTCCTGCGGCTACTTCTACACTTCCGGTGCTTTGAAATACGTCAGCGGCGTCAATCTCGCTGAACGACTTGCCGAGCGCATTCCGGTTCCGTTCGCGGCAGAAAACGACGCCAAGGCGGCAGCCCTTGCCGAACTGTGGATGGGTTCCATGCACGGCATCACCAACGGCGCGGTAATTGTTTTGGGCACCGGCATCGGCGGCGCATTGATCTTTGATGGAAAGCTCTACAGAGGCTCCACATTTGCGGCAGGCGAATTCTCCGTCATTTCCAGCCGTCTTGACAAACCGTACAGCACACAATGCAACTGGGCAGGACAGAACGGCGTCGGCTCTCTTGTCAAAGCATATGCCGAGCGCATTGATGCTGATCCGAAGGAACTCAACGGACGCATTCTCTTCTCCAAGGCAAATGAAGGCGATGAGATGGCGCTTGACGCAATCCGCTATTACTGCATCGGACTTGCGACCGGCATTATCTCCCTGCAGTCAATCATCGATGTACAGCGTGTTTCCATCGGCGGCGGCATTTCCAGACAGCCGATTCTTCTCGATATACTGCGTGAAGTCATTGCGGAACTCAACGCTCCCTATGAAGGACAAATGCCGTATACCATTCCGGATATTCAGCCATGCTCCTTCGGCAATGACGCGAATATGATCGGCGCTCTGTATCACTATCTCTATGAGATGAACTGAGCATAAAAACAGAATATAAAAAAACAAGCATGCCGGCGGGCATGCTTTTATAATGCACTTCAGAAATAGGT
The DNA here is from genome assembly GCA_947167125.1 of uncultured Erysipelotrichaceae bacterium. Lineage (GTDB taxonomy): Bacteria > Bacillota_I > Bacilli_A > Erysipelotrichales > Erysipelotrichaceae > Bulleidia. Next base: position 19,111 of record CAMVGT010000031.1, on the reverse strand, counting down.
TTTGCAGGAAATGACTCTGCCGATGATGCGGACGGGAAGATTCTGTATTTCATCCGATGAGAAGTAGCGGTTATCGACATCGGGATTGGCTGCTTCAAGAATCATCATATTCTTTTTGAAGATGACTTTCTTGACCGTGACTTCCTGGTCGATCATGACAACGCCGATCTCACCGCTGTTCAGCTGGCCGGTCTGCTGTACCAGCACAAGCGATCCGTCCATAATGCCGACGCCGTTCATCGAGTTTCCGGTTACCTGCAGATAATAGTCGCCGCTTTTGCAGTCGGAAAGGGAAGCTTCCTCTTCACCGATATAATTTTCTTCCGCAAACAGGTCGTAGCCGCCTTTGACAAAGCCGAGCACGGGGAGCTTTACGGAAATATCCATTCCTTTGAGCAGCGGTTCGATATTATAGCCCACCAGTTCGGAAAGCTTCGCCATGATTTCCGGAGAGACACGGCGGATCTGTCCGCTTGCCCAGCGGCTGGATGTCGATCTCGAAACGCCCAGACGGCGCGCGATTTCAGAATCATTGAAGCCTGTTTTCTGTTTATAATCCCGGATGATATCTTTCAGTTCCATCTTGATCACCTCATATGCATATAATAGCGTAAACGCAACTGTTTTTCAAACACAAAAGAAAAATGTTCCGTACAGCGTTGAAACGTGCAACACATAGCGCTATAATGAAGCTGCGTGAGGGGCTATGGGCAGAGACAGGATCATCTTTCATCTCGATATCAATCACTGCTACGCGCAGATTGAGGAAATGAAATATCCGGCTCTGCGGGATGTTCCGATGGCAGTCGGAGGACATGAGGAAACACGTCACGGCATTATTCTCGCGAAAAATGATCTCGCCAAAAAATACGGGATCAAAACAGGCGAGAGCCTGCGCGAGGCAAGGGAGAAATGCGAAGACCTTCTCATTATTCCGCCGTCTTATGACGACTACATCTACTACACCGGCGAAGTGAAAAAGATCTACCGCAGATACAGCGACCATGTCGAATCCTTCGGACTCGATGAAGCCTGGATCGATTATACCGATTCCGCAAAGCTGTTCGGCGACCCGGAAAATATTGTCAGAAAAATCCAGACGGAAGTGAAAAGGGAGATCGGTCTGGATGTATCGGCAGGCCTTTCCTGGAACAAGATCTTTGCGAAACTGGGCAGCGACAGGAAGAAGCCGGACGGACCGGCCGTCATCACGCGTGACAACTATCAGGAAACCGTATGGCCTCTGCCGGCTTCGGATCTGCTTTATGTCGGCCCTGCGACAACCCGCAAGCTGCTTGCACGCGGCATTCATACAATCGGGGAGCTGGCTGTCTATCCGCAGAAATATCTGAAGAAGGCAATGGGCGCGGCAGGGGTGATGATTTCCGTTTTCGCCAACGGCGGCGATACCAGTCCGGTTGCGGAAAGCTTTGTTCACCCGCCCGTCAAATCGGTCGGCAACTCGATGACGATGGTTCATGATGTCGATAATCCTGAAGATCTGAGAGCTGTCTATTATGTGCTGTGCGAAGCAGTCGCTTCCAGACTGCGCGATCATGGCATGGAGGGGAATGTGATATCCATTTCCCTGCGCTCAAGCGGACTGGAATGGTATGGATGCGAAAAAACAATCGAACGGCGTACGGATGTCAGTGAAACGATCCTGGAAACGGCAATGGAACTGGTCATGCGGCTCTATGACTTTGAAAAGCCGCTGCGGGCAGTCGGCGTTTCGGTTTCCGGTCTCAGACCGTTTTCACCGGTACATCAGCTGAGTCTGTTTGCGGATGAGGAAGCGCTGGAAAAATCCAGATGCACGGATCTTGCGATGGACACGATCCGGGAGCGCTTCGGCTACTATGCCGTACAGAGAGCGTGCACGGCGGTGGATCCGGAACTGACGTCGTTCAATGTCAAGGAAGAACATACAGTGCACCCGGTCGGCTACTTCCAGGGAAGGAAGATGACCGTGGATTGACGGCGGGAGGTTTTTTATGGAACTCTATAAAAGATATGTGGATGTGATTCTGTGTCAGAAACGCAACGGCGATATTCTGCCGCTGTACATCTGCTGGGAAAACGGAAAGAAATATAAAATCGACAAAGTGCTCAGCAGCGAAAGGCGGGCATCCCAGGTCGGCGGCTGCGGCATGCGCTATGCCTGCATGATCCAGGGGAAGCGGCGCAATCTGTTTCTGGAAAAAAACAAATGGTTCATCGAAAGCTATCAGCCCTGATTCAAGGGGCTTTTTCCTTCGGCATGCATGCGGTATGATGGATACAGAAATAACAGGAGAACAATCATCATGAAACTGACAATTGAAGGCATTCGGGAAAAAGCCGCTTATGAAAAAGCAGGCATTTCCCTGCCGGCTTATGACATTTTAAAGGTGAAGGAGAAAACCGTATCCGCTCCGGAATGGGTACACTTCGGCATCGGCAACATCTTCCGCATTTTCATCGGCTCAATTGCCGACGATCTTTTAGCCGCAGGAGAAACGGATACCGGCATCACCTGCGTGGAAACATTTGACTTCGAAGTGGTCGAAAAGATCTACAGGCCCTATGACAATCTGGCGCTCTGCGTCACGCTCCTGGGCGATGGCACAAGTGAAAAGCGGGTTGTCGGATCGCTTTGCGAAGCGATTGCCGCAAAGCCGCAGGATACAGAAGCGAGAAACCGTCTGAACACGATCTTCCGCGATCCCGGACTGAAAATGGTGACATTTACCATCACCGAAAAAGGCTATGCGCTGAAAAACGCGGCCGGTGAATACTTCCCGTTTGTCAAAGCGGATATCGAAAACGGACCGGATCAGGCGTCCGGCGCGATGGCACTTGTCACAGCTCTGCTGCTGGAACGCTTCAAAGCAGGGAAAACACCGCTTGCCTTGGTCTCCATGGACAATGTGTCGCACAATGGCGAAAAGCTGCGGGAAGCCGTACTGGAGGTTGCGCACGCATGGAAGGAAAGAGGATATACGGATGATGAATTTGTGTCCTGGGTCAGCGATGAATCAGCGGTCGCATTCCCCTGGACAATGATCGACAAGATCACTCCGAGACCTTCCGAATCGGTCAGAGACATGCTTACTGACATCGGCATGGAGGACATGGATATTGTCATCACCGATAAAAAGACCTATATCGCACCGTTCGTCAATGCCGAAAAGCCGCAGTATCTGGTTGTGGAAGATCATTTCCCCAACGGCCGTCCGCCGCTGGAAAAAGCAGGCGTCTATATGACTGACAGGGATACCGTCAATGCTTCCGAGCGCATGAAGGTAACCGTATGTCTCAATCCGCTTCATACCGCGCTTGCGCCGTATGGATGCGCGCTTGGCTATACACGCTTCTCGGATGTGATGCGGGATGCGGAAATGCTGAAGCTGGTCAATCAGGTCGGACCGGTGGAAGGTATGGCAGTGGTTAAGGATCCTGGTATTCTTTCGCCGCGCGCCTTCATTGAAGAATGCATCAATGTCCGCTTCCCCAATGAATACATCCCCGATACTCCGCAGAGAATCGCAGTCGACACTTCCCAGATGGTCGGCATCCGCTTTGGCGAAACCATCAAGGAATATGTAAAGCGCGACGGAAATGCGAAAGCCTTGGTTGGGATTCCGCTTGCGATTGCCGGATGGCTGAGGTATCTGCTGGCAGTGGATGAGGACGGCAATGCCTATGAGCTTTCACCCGATCCGATGAATGAGGAACTGCAGGAAATGCTGAAGGGAATCGAAATCGGAAAGCCTGAAACATTCCGCGATCAGCTGAAGCCGGTTCTTTCCAACAGCCGTATCTTCGGCAGCGATCTTTATGAAGCAGGAATCGGGGAACTGATTGAAGACATGTTCCGCGAAGAAATTTCCGGATTCGGCGGAATCCGCAGGACAATCCGTCATTATCTCGGTTAAGGAAATCTTAAGGTTCGGATCAGCTGATCCGGCCTTTTTTTATGCGGAACGCATTTCAACCGTATGGAAAACTGATATACTGATGATGATTTGAAACGGTTTGAAAAGATGGAAAACAAGCAGTATGAACATGACAGTCTGAACCAGAAGGATCTGTTTCAGGAATATATCGATTCCCTTCCGGAAGAAGAGGAAGAAAAAGCGGAAGAAACTGAAAGGGAGTCTTCCGGTCTTTCAAAGCAGGTGGAGGAGGATCTGCGCGATTATCAGCGCAGGGGCTATGATTCGCAGCGCTCGCAGCCGTCCTCATCTTCCCGCTCCTGGTCCCGCCGCGCTTCAGCAGATAACAGAAGGCGTGTCGGGGTTGCTCTGATCGCAGCAGGAAGTGCGATTATGGTCGTGGGACTGACGGCGACGATGATCGCAAGAAACAGCTATACCTATACCGAACCGGTCTACTATGAAGAGCCGTACGTGGAAGAATATGAAGATCCGTGGGAAGCTGCCTATCAGCAGATGTCCGGCAGCCTCAGCAATCCGGAAGCGGTTGTGGAAGGACATTATGTATCTCTTCCTGTGAAAGTTTCCGATTTCATGCAGGAAGATTGGAAAATCCGTTCAGGCGCATTCTCCGGTTCCTATGAAACCATCGGCAGCGAACCGGTTGCACTCCGCGTGGAAACAGATTACGGCTACAGTATCGCTGAAATCTCTGTCGTTTCACCGACCGGAGAAGAAGTTCCTCTGAATGATGCGATCGTCACCGGTATCTCCTTTGATTCAACCGATGCCTGGGTGGAGCTCAACGGCGGTATTTCGATCGGCAGCAACAGCTGGATCATAGAAGATGCTTTAAATACGGACGGCACCGAATGGACGAAAAAGGGCGGCAGCGAAGGGACACGCTATATCGTTGAAAGTGTCTCTGAAAATGAATACGGCTATGATGATTATGTCCTGCGCCTGGAACTGGTCGATGATTATACAGAGCGGATCGTCATGCAGATGAATCAGGGAGAATAATATAAATTGCAGGGTTTCCGCAAAGCGGAAGCCTTTTTTAACTGTTATAAAAATCAGAAGAAAGAAAGTGGAAAAATTTCACCGAAAGCTATGACAGACCGGCATGGTTCATGTACAATACGTGCTGAAAAAAAAGGAGAATATGATGAAGACAAAAGCAATTTATATATTTGCGGCTTTTTCACTGCTGCTGGGTGCGTGCAGCGCACCTGCATCGGATGAGACAGCAGGCAAAGAAGATGAACCTGAAGTTACTGAATCCGCAGAACCTGCAGAAAGCACATCTCCGCAGGCTGATACCGGCGCATCTGTATCGACGGATGATTACACACTGAAGGAAGTTGTCGTTCTCAGCCGCCACAATATCCGCTCGCCTTTAACAGGCGGAGGATCCGTTCTGGATACATCGACCGACTATGAATGGTTCAGCTGGACATCCAATGCCAGTGAGCTTTCACTGCGCGGAGGTGCTGCTGAAACAATGATGGGTCAGTATTTCCGCAAATGGCTGGAAGCGGAAGGCCTGATGACGGACAATGAAATGCCTTCAGAAGAAGCAGTAAGATTCTATGCCAACGCCAAGCAGCGTACCATCGCAACCGCCAACTATTTCAGCAGCGGATTCCTGCCGGTCGCTGATGTGAATGTGGAATACCACGCTGAATATGATACGATGGATCCGGTATTCAATCCGGTGCTGACCTTCATGTCCGATTCCTACGCAAAGGCTGCTGAGGCAGCGATCCATGAATATGATGATGCAATCGATGCGCTTGCGCCTTCCTATGAACTGCTGAAGGATGTCATTGATTATGAACAGTCCACCGGCTGCAAAGCCGGTTCCTGTCCTGTATTCAGCACAAAAGATTCCGTATTCACACTTGAACAGGGAAAAGAACCTTCTGTAAAGGGAACACTCAAAACCGCATGTTCACTTGCCGATGCGCTTGTATTGCAGTATTACGAGGAGCCGGACAAGGTGAAAGCAGGATTCGGAAATGATCTTTCCATTGAAGACTGGGAAAGCATTTCAAAAATCAAGGATGTATACAGTGAAGTTCTCTTCTGCAGCAGACCGATCGCGGTGAATGCGGCCAATCCGCTGCTGAAGGAAATTCAGTCCGAACTGAATCAGGAAGGAAGAAAGTTCACGTTCCTCTGCGGGCATGATTCCAATGTGCTCACGGTTCTTGCGGCTCTTGATACAGAACATTACGAACTGCCGCAGGCAATTGAAAAGCAGACGCCGATCGGCTGCAAGCTCCTGTTTGAAAAATGGCTGAATCAGGACAATGAAGAATTTGTGAGGATCAGGCTTGTCTATGAAAGCCCGGATCAGCTGCGCGATCTTTCCATGGTGACCCTGGATTCGCCGCCATGTTCCTATGATCTCAGCCTTACAGATATGGAAAGAAATGAGGACGGACTCTACCGTTTCGAAGATGTCATGGACCGCTTCAGTGAAACCATTGCGGCCTATGATCAGCTCGCCGTGGATTACGCTGACTGAATCCAGCGCAAAGAGATCCGTTTCCATACCTGTCACAAAAGTGGAATTCTGCTATGATTGAAATACAGAACAGGAGAATATCATGAATAAAATCCGTACCGTCATCACTACTGACATGGAATGCGATGACATGAATTCATTGATTCACCTCTGCCTTCATCTCAATGACATGGATGTGGCAGGTATTGTATATACATCTTCCCAGTTTCATTTCAACGGAGACGGTGTGCATACACTCGGGGAAGTCACGCCCAATTACCGCTGCGGAGGCATCCGTGCTTATCAGGAAGGTGAACATGAGGGAGGTCCGGATCCCGAAGCGGCATATCTGAAGGAATACCGTCCTTTTGAAGAAGGATGGATCGAATCGCTGTTTGAAAAGGAATATGCGGCTGTCTGGCCAAATCTCATCAAACATGATCCTTCCTATCCTTCACCTGAAGAAATGCTTTCCAGGATTCATTACGGAAACTATGCGTTTGAAGGCGATGTGCGCTTTCCGACAGAAGGATCCGAATTCATTAAGAATCTGATCCTGGATGATGATGAAAGAAAGCTTTATATCCAGTCCTGGGGCGGCATCAACACTGTTGTAAGAGCCCTGATGTCCATTGAGGAAGAATACCGCGGCAGTGATGAATGGCACAAAATCTATGATACAGTCTGCCGCAAAACCGTGATTCTCGGCGTCATCAATCAGGAAGGTCAGGATAACAGCTGGAAAGACCATGCGGCTGAAACATGGAAGGATATCCTTCTGCTGCGCAGCGAATACGGATACGGCATGTTCTTTGCGCCGGTATTCACTCAGCCTGACAGTGTTCATACCTACAAGGCTCCCTGGTTGACCGAAAACATCAAATTCAATCACGGACCTTTAATGGAAAAGACGATCCTGATGGGAGACGGAACCTACATCAAAGGCGAACCGGACACCCGTCAGTTCGGACTTCTCACCTATATCGATTTCAATTCCCCATATCTGCCGAGAGTGGATTTTGACCGCTATGACTGGCTTGGGGAAGGGGACTCCATGACCTGGGTTCCGCTGCTTCCAAACGGCTTAAGAGGCCTTGAAGCAGGCAGATTCGGCAGTGTCTGCGGAAGACTGTTCGGCGATGGCGAGCTGAACATTGATATCTTTGCCGACGCAAGGGTGAAAACGGAAAACGACAATCCGTTCCTGTATGCCTTCCAGAAGGAATGGGCCGCAAGAGCGGACTGGTGCGTCAAAGAATATGATGAATGCGTCCATCCGCCTGTGATCAGCGCAGAGCAGACAGAGATCAAAGCGAAGGCAGGAGATGTTCTGACACTGCATGTATCAGTTTCTTCGCCGGATCATAAACCGGTGCATACGAACTGGTTTATCTATCAGGCCGGATCGGCATATCAGGGCACATGCGCGCTTGTGCCGGACATGGAAGATGATAGGTCCGTTTCCCTGCAGGTTCCTGAAGAAGCGGAAGCAGGGGATTGGATTATTGTGTGCGCGGCAGGGGAGACAGAAGGTTTCCCGTCCATCACCCGCTATGCCCAGTTCATGATTCAGATCATATGAGAACAGCCTTGACCGGCTGTTTTTCTTTGTCAGCGGACAGTAAAAAAACGGCGCCCCTTTCGGGCACCGTTCAGGTTTGAAATCAAATCAATAGTTTTCAGCGTTGACTTCGAAATAGGACTGCGGGTGTGCGCAGACAGGGCAGACTTCCGGAGCTTCTGTACCGACAACGATGTGTCCGCAGTTGCGGCATTCCCAGATCTTGACCTCGCTCTTCTTGAAGACTTCCTGCATTTCGACATTCTTCAGCAGAGCTCTGTAGCGCTCTTCATGGTGCTTTTCAATCGCAGCGACACCGCGGAACTTCGCAGCCAGCTCAGGGAATCCTTCCTCTTCAGCTGTCTTTGCGAAATCTTCATACATGTCGGTCCATTCATAGTTTTCACCGGCAGCTGCAGCAGCCAGGTTTTCAGCTGTGGAACCGATGCCGTTGAGTTCCTTGAACCACATCTTTGCATGTTCCTTTTCGTTGTCAGCTGTCTTTAAGAACAGGGCAGCGATCTGCTCAAAGCCTTCCTTCTTGGCCTTGGATGCGAAATATGTGTATTTGTTGCGTGCCTGGGATTCGCCTGCGAATGCAGCTTCCAGGTTCTTTTCTGTCTGTGTTCCTGCGTAAGGGTTCTTCTTTTCTGCTTCTACTTCTTCGAGGTATTCACCTTCGACACCGCAGATCGGGCAGACTGCTGTATCTTTTTCTTCTGCTTCAAAAACAGCACCGCAGACTTTGCATTTAAGTGTAACCATTATATTTTCCTCCTCTTATACACAATCAAATTTTAAGAGATGTAAAATGATCCGTCAATAAAGATAAACATGATGAGATACGCATTGTCATAAAAGTTTTCAAAAGTTCTTTCCTTTTTCAAAAAGTATGGTAATATAGTTAAGCATTCGAAATCTTTGCAGGAATACCCAAGCGGTTGAAGGGGCGGGCTTGGAAAGCTCGTAGATCGGTAACACGGTGCCAGGGTTCAAATCCCTGTTCCTGCGCCATATTGAAAAAAAGCCTTTATTTAAAGGCTTTTTTATTGCTTTCATGGCTCTGTGGTAACAATTTGGTAACAATTTCCTTTTTGAATGGTTTTTGGTAACACTCTTGGTAACCGGGAATATAAGAAAAGCGCACACAGCAGAAAGGGAACTGTGTACGCAATTCTTCAACTATATGGTCCGTTGAAAGGAGATTTTTTATATTCAGCAGTCTGATCGGAACTGCGGAATACCTTTTTAATACTTGTTTTTCAGATACCTTGCTATCTTCTTTCGGCAGTAATCACCCGGATCAGGATGATATTCACCCGGATAAACCATTTCACAAACGGTATACCAGTCTTTCCGCTTTACATCGTGGTAATAAATCATTTGATAGATCTGTGAATTATCAGCCTTAATCAGCTTCAATTCATCGGTCAACTGCCTATGCTGCCTTTCAAGATCTGATTTTGACTGCTTCAGCCGGTTCAGATCGGCTATGGATCCATACCGTTTCAATAGGCAATTCAGTTGATCTATTTCTGTTTCGATAATCGGCAGCACGTCATATTTCGGCATTTGTTTATTACCTTCCATAATCACTGGATCCAGTCTTTTACTCTTTAGCCAGGTATCGCCGAAGTGTGTTTCTTGCCCGGAAGTAATCACAGGATCCGTAAACCATTCGACTGGTTTCCTTCCATCCATAGCCAAGCAGATAGTACCATCGGATAATCGCTTCAATCTCATTGTTTCCGATCTCAGAAAGATCCTGTTCAAAGATTAGCATTTCCTGAAGGCATTCTGCTTTTCTTTGTTCCAGAACGTCCACAGCATGTACTGCATCCCTTACCGGATCGGAAACTGTTCCTATGCTGTGCTTGCTTACGTTTTCAAGGGAAGGACTCTTCCGGGTATCGTATTCACAATAAATCTGTTTGTCTATCTGCCGAAGCTGATCTGTAACGTGCCGTATATGCTCCATTCTTTCCAGTGTCATTGCACACATAAGCTGTACAGACTCCAAGAAGGCTATCACTTCTGAGTGTCATTACACTTCCGATCAGATCGGCGGACTTTCTGTGATTGATCGCTGTGCTTATGCCTGTTTAGTGATCGGTTCCGGTTCTTTACCATTGTCTGCATTGATAAGTCCATTTTAGGACGCTCAAGATTGAGATATTTAGCCATAATTCAACCCATTCCTGAAGCTGTGCAGATCGTTCCGGATCACCCGAAAAACAGTTTAGATTCAGGTTTTTCAAGCTGCCCGCGCGCGTTTGTATAGAATTCGGTATTTGCTCTGTTTTTTCCATAGAAGATAGTTCCGTCATCTGATACCTTCGGGCGGTATACCAAGGCTAAAGAACTGTTCGGATCTCCGCCTGCATCAGCACATCTGTAAACTTGATCGTACATAAATGACAATGTGCTGTTTGCTTCTTCTTCCGTTTTGTTCAGTTTTGCGGCAGTGTCATACATCTGTTTTGCAAGATCCAGCAGTTTTTCTTTCGTTTCCGCCTGTTCTTCGGCAAATTCATCTTTGATTTCAGATACAGCTTTCCGGAAAACATCTTCGCTGATAAGGGGCTCATCATTGATCATCTTCAGACGTTTTGTATACATCTGAATTGCACCGCGGGCATTGGCCTGATTCTGCTTTGCTTTAGTGTATGCTGCCAGATCCGCGTTTTTTACTGCCTCATTTTCTTCTTCCTGCGCCTGTTCCAGATCTGCTTCAGCTTTAGACAATGCTTCCCTGGCTTCCGCTTCAGTATTTTTCCATGCATTCAGAATCCCTTCAAATTTGCTCCTGTTTTCTGCCCATTTTGTTTTTGTCATGTTTATATAGTCCTTTCTGCGCCTGTGCGCTATTTGTTATAGTCGTAAACTCTCACTGCATTTATCTTTTTTCAAACTTTTGCAAGATACCAATCCTTTAGCACTTCTTCTGATCCATCATCGAATTTAACCGCGATCTGTAGAGGAATCACAAGTATTCCATATTCAATGATTCTCGGTTTTCGATATCCGATCACTGTCCCTGTCTTGCCGGTGTTGTATATAGGCCGGTTTTCTTTTACACGGTCACCTATCTTAAAACGTGCTGAGTAATTCGGCGGTATATCTGTTATATAATCCATGTTTTTCTATCCTCTTTTGCTGGTATTTTGCCCTGACCTCACTTTTCTGCGAGATATTTACAGAATACGTCGAGGGGTTCGTGCAGAGGCCTAGAGGGGGGCTATACCCCCCCATACCATACCGATCTGATCCGGATCTGAAGCTGTATCTCCGCTTTGCCTTCAAACATAAAGTGATCTTTTTTATTTTTTGATCGTATGCTGTGACCGGTGCCAGTGTGCCCGGATCAGACGGATCGTATAAATTTCCTGTGTGTAAATCGGCGCTGGGCGGGTAGTATGGTCGCTTCAGGTATCGGAAGGGAGACCACCCCATACCGGCAAGACTCTGATTACCTTGTATATTTCCTTATCCGTTGATCGAAGTCAGACTGCCAGTTATCTTTTGCCTTTCGCCGATTGTCTGATTGCATTCTTTCAGGATGATATTTCAATTCAAGCATTGCGACTTCTGTATCATCCCTGCAAAGATCTGAGTGCTGCATCTCTTTCCTGTACCTGAAAGCCTTCTTCAGTTTGTCATTCTGTTTTCCCACTTTGAAATATCACAGCCTTTCTACAAAAAACGATCCGCCTAAAAATGCAGCGTGTTGCCGATCACAAACATTTTTAGATACGGATCTTGTTTTTCATGTATCCATTATAAAGGTAATTTCGTGAAAATGACACTATGTACTTTATGTTACATAAAGATTTTTATTTTCATTTAACCGATCTGCATCAGACCGGTGCCTGTATAATCGCTCAGGACTTCCACAGCTTAAATCTGAGCCGTTTCTGTGTGATCTTCGGAGAATGAACCACAACGGAAAGAGCCTTCTCAGAATGGCTGAAAATGCCTTCTGCAATGCATCAGATTTCAGTTTGTGCTTTACACTATGTATCTAGTGTTATAAAATGTTCTGTGAAAGGAGTGTAAAGATTTATAGCAGCAAAGAAACAGGGTACTTTTGATAAGAGTCAGTACGATCAGCAGTATGCGAAAGACAATCTGGTTCAGATCCGTATCAATCTGAATAAGAAGAATGATGCAGATATTATTACCAAGCTGCACAGCGTATCTAATCGCACAGGCTATATCAAAGGTTTGATCCGGGAAGATCTGAAGAATGATGCAGATCATTCCGATCAGTGAACTACAGGACTAAAAAAGCCGGCAGTAGCGTGCCGGCAGTCATCCAATTCCATTGCGTGAACAAACAGAAAGGACAGGAAAATTCTAACATGGAAAACATTAAACTTGAAAGCACTCAGCCAGTATCAAACGAAAATCTCAATATTGATTTCTTTGGAACATGCAGTAATGAATTAAAATCACTCGCTTATCTCGTTCAGGCAGTTGGTGATTCTCTGCTGTCTTCTGGCATTCCGTCAGATCGTGATTCAGTCAACTATGCGCTCTACAAAATCGCCGATCACATCACAGGAGTAGCTGAAGCACTGGATGAAGCACAGAAGGATCTCTTCGATCTGGATCCAGAGGAAGAAGATGATGAGTGAACAGATTAAGGTAATGGTTAAGAAGCCTGATGCAGAGATGTTCATCACTTCGATTGATAACAGTCTTCAGGCATTTCAGAAAGCAGTTTCCGGATATATCGAAGTCATCCGGATCGGCGGCAGCATGGCAGTGATCTGCAATGAAGAAGGCAGACTGTCAGACAGTTATAACTGCACAGTAAACGGAAAACCGTTATACGGCACGCTGCTGATCACCGGCATTGACTCCGAAGAAAACATTACGTCTATCTGCTGAATCATCCAAGCTATCCGTCACAGGGTAGCTTTTTTTCATGCTTTGAATGATAGCCAGGCACTGCATTTTTCTGCATTCTGTACCCTTATAACAGAAGTCCGCTGCATGGAGTGATCTATATTATTTCGGTCAGGATCTGCACAGTATGTTATCAATGCATATTGTAAAGACGCTGCTTTCAATCGTTTTAAGGCATGAAACAGGCTTATTTAGATACTGGTTTTTATTACGATCAATTAACCGGCAAAATCATTCATTCCTCACAGAAACGGAAATAAACGCATTTTAAGTGTTATTTTCCGAAGGTCCGGATTATTCAGACCGGTTACAGCACATTTTATTATCAAAAATGCACCCCCTATAAAACCATCAGAGCGGAAAACTAAAGTCTGTTCTCCGGTCTCCGGGAAGGCATTCCAAAAGCTGTGTATAGGGGGATAGCTGTAAAGGCTCATAGGACGCAAAAAGAAAACTGACAGAATCTTCTCCGTCAGTTTCTATTGATCGCTCTTGAATGGCTCGGATCAGTGTCCTGTGCTGCTTTCATTCTTCTGCACATATCGGATGAACACAGTCCGACAATAATATGAATCCGGGTATCCGTACAATTTCATACATATATCAGACCATGACATATCTTTCAGGATCCGATATTTCGCAATGGTCCGGATCTCTTCTTCCGGGATCGACTGGATCCAGTCTTCAATTTGTTGAATCTGATCTATCTGATCCTTCATTCTTTTTGTCAGATTTTCAATCAGCAGACCGGTACAGCCAGTATCTGACTTGCTCAGGACGCTGATATATGCGCTGATCGCATCGGCTGACTTACACAGTCCGGAATACCGTTTCAGTTCTTCAGCGGTCATTCTGGCATTCACTCAAGGCTTCAGTGTCTTGTGTCACTTCTCTGTACAGATCAATACTTCCCAAGATCCGGAGAACGGCAGAGCGTCCAAGAAGCAGACCATGCACTACACCGGCATCATAAGATTTTGAATGCTCGGAAGTTTCCTTCTGCAGCAGATCGCTGTATTCGTGAATATATGACAGCAGCGTATTGTATGCAGTTCTCAGTTTCTTCTGAGTCAGTTCGTCCACACTCATATTATTCTCCGATCGTGTATATAGCATGAACAATGTCCTGCAATAATTCCGCAATGGGTACGCTGCGGTACTTCTTTTCGCATTTATGCGTTTTCGGATTCTCTATCGTATAGCTTTCGGTTGCTTCTCCGAAGATAGCAGCGCCCACATTTTCAGCGATGTGATAAATTGCGTCCTGAATATCTTCATCTCCCAGAAGATCAAGTAATTCTTCTTTTGTCATTATTTCCTTCCTTTAAGACGGGACTTTTTTTTCGTAACACCGTCATGACATCGGTGTTACTCGGCATAACTCCTTTCCTGTTTTCTGACTTCCATTTCCCTATACACTGTGCAAAAGTGTACCAGTATGGAGAAAACCCTTTATTCATCGGCATTTTTACATACTGGACGGACTGTACCAGAATGTACTAGATCATTCTTGTACAATTTCCCCATACTAGTACACCTTGTCTAGTATGTAAAAGTCCTTTATTCATCGTACTTTTTATCATACTAGTACACTTTGTACAGGGTAGTAGGGAATCAGCTTTTTTCTTCGTAAACTCTGACCATATCTACCTTTCCACCCTTTCCATTCTTTTGGGTTTCAATCATCTTGTTTTCATACAGATGATGCTTGGCATCTTTGATATTCCGGACAGAATAACCTAGGCTCTTTAACAGATCATCTATATCCTCTACTCTGGCTTTTCCTTCATTGTCTGACAGTTCTGAAAGAATGATGTTAATGCATTCCTGCACAGAATCGTTTTTATCGGTTTTGCTGTTTTTCTTCTTCGTTTCATCAAGGATATAATCACGATCTTTTTTATCTGAATATCCTTGGAAGACAGGAACGGAATCGACAATCTTAAACGTCACTGTTTTTCCTAAGCGTCCATAGTTTGATTTTTCATGGCTGATATATTTCAGTTCATCTTCGCCGGTTTGAAAAAGTGTCTGAAACGGGCACTTTTTTCATATCCGGCACAATCATCAGCTGTATATTGCCGGGAGTTTCATGCATTTTTTCAAATGAAACCGAGTATGTGCGGATTTTCATCGTTTACATCATTTCTTGCAGGATGAATTCACCTATAATAATTCTAAGCATCAGATTCATTTCAATAATCTATATCCGAACACATAAAGAAGGAGGAACTTATGCACAGAAGATCTCTCAGCAGACTCCTGCTGGTCATGGTTATGATGTTTGCCATGATGATGAGTGTACTGCCTGTACGTGTTTCTGCGGAAAGCAGCCCGACAGACTGGACACCCGTCACGTTCTCTGAGATTGCGGACGGCGATCATATTGCCGTCACAATGTCAAAGGACAGCAGCGCATGGATTCTGCCCACAGCCGCAACCGGCAAAACGCCGGCACCGGACACAGCTTCGGTTACAGACGGCGCATTAACCGCGGATCCCAATGCCTATGCCTGGACCTTTACGGCAGCAGAAGGCGGATTCACACTCGGCAGCTCCGGCGGATATCTGAATTCAGGAAATTCCAACAGCGGTCTGAAAGCTGATGGCGAAGCCGCTGTATGGACACAGGATGCGGAATCCGGATATCTCAAAGAGATATCGACCGGACGGTACATGGGCGTCCGGATCGATACGAACAATGTCGCTCAGGACTGGCGCGCCTACACATCAATCAACGCCAACATTGCCGGTCAGACAGTTTCGTTCTGGAAATATAACGGAACGATAGAACCGGATCCTGAACCCACTGAAGAACCCGAGATTGCGCTCAGCACAATTGCGGAAGCACTTGCCGGAGAAAACGGAACGGCGTTCAAAGTCAAAGGTGTTGTAACCCTGGTTGACGGCGCGAATATCTATATTCAGGACGAGACCGGCAGAATCGATCTGTATCTGCCGGCAGCTGACGCAACTGTCAGCCTCGGCGATACACTGATCGGCCAGGGCACCCGTGCTGTTTTCAAAGGACTTCCCGAACTGTCCGGTGCAGTGATTGAAAAATCCGAAGGACTGACATTAACAGCGAAGGAAACAACAATCGGCGCATTGACTGAAGCTGATATCTGCACCTATGTGCAGCTGAACAATTTGGAAGTGACCGAAGTCAATGACAACGGCGGTTCCTGGACAAGTCCGAATGTCACTCTCAAAGATGAAAGCGGCGCATCGATTAAGATTTACAAAGCAGTTTTAAACAAGACAGACGGTGCCTGGGATCTGAAAACAGGTGACAAAGTCAATGTCAAAGCCGCAGTCGGCATCAACAACACAACTCTGCAGTTAAGAAACACACTGGCGGAAGAGATTGAAAAGATTTCCGAACCCGGACCTGAACCCGATCCGGAAGATCCGTATGCGGATATTGATCCGACGCTTTCCGTCTATGAACTGCAGGCTGCGCCGGCAGACGGCGATACCGTTGTGATTTACAATGCCGCAAACAAGCGCGGCGTCAAAGGCGAACTGAAAGCCAGCTATTATCTTGACAGCGCTGAACTGACAGCCGAAAACAGGATCATCGCATCCGATGCGGAAATGATTGAATGGAAAGTCACTGCCAATGAAGACGGAACATTCACATTCACACAGGATGATAAGACACTCGCCGGAAAGCAGAGTCCCAACGGCGACAAGTTCTACAACAACCTGTCTCTGTCCGCAGAAGACAATGTGAAGTGGGAACTGACCGAATGCAATGCGGAAAACAGCTCCTGGTATGTTTCCAATCCGGCAATGACTTCCACGAATGCGGATCAGGGCGGAAAGGTGTATCTGGAATGGTATGCAAGATATACCGAATTCTCTCTGTATGACACACTCAATATTTCCGAAGACGCATTCGGATTCACATTCTATAAACTGGTCCGTGAAAAGAAGGAAGGCATCAAGGCTCCTGAAGCTGACACCGCATCCGGTGAAGTCGCAAAGGGAACTGTTGTTACATTTACTTCCGCAACCGAAGGCGCTGTGATTTATTACAGCACAGATAACGGAACTGCATGGACAGAAGGCAGCACCTATACAGTCAATGAGGATGTAACACTTCTTGTCAAAGCGGTAAAGGGCGAAGAAGAAAGCAAAGTTTCCGAATTTACCTACACCGTCAAGGAAGAAGTTCCGCAGAAAACACTTCTGAACAAACTTGAGGAAGCTCCTGCGGACGGATCGAAGATCGCGATCTATCATCCTGCAAGCAAAATGGTTCTGACTTCCGCAGTCAGCGGAAAGAAACTGGCTGGCGAAGAAGCTGCTCTTGAAGAAGGCAGACTTCCGCTGACTGACACAATGGCATATCTCAATGTCAGTGTCGCAGACGGTCTTTACACCTTCGAATACGACGGCAAATATCTGACAAGCCCTGCCACCGGCAACGGACTTTCCTTTGCCGATGACGGCACAGCAGACCTTGCCAAGTGGACGCTTGAACAGCAGGCAGACGGCACATGGTATGCCATCAATGCCGCCGCTGAATACAACGGCACAAAGCAGGCGCTGGAATACTACAGCGGCTTTACAACCTATGGCGTCAAAGACAGCAACGACGCGTACAAGTTCGAATTCTACGGCGAAAGCGAAACAGCAGCGGAAACAGGACTTGTCACAGATCTTTCCCAGCTGAAAGACGGTTCCTATGTCGTGATCTACAACCAGGGCAATTCCGTTGCGATGAGCTCTGAAACCTACAATGACTGGTACCTTCTGGCAGCGGAAGCGACAATCGAAAACAATCAGGCGGTCAATCCTGCCGCAAATCTGATCTGGAAAGTCAATGTGGCCGGGGACGGCACATACAGTTTCACCCAGGGTGAAAAGGCAGTCACCGCATGGCTCAGCGGAACGTATGTTGAGCTGACAAACAATCCGGCACATGAAGGTGCTTCCGTCAGATGGAACATCAAAGAATGCAATCCGGAAACCTCCGCATGGTACATTTACAGCTCCGATCTGACCACTTCCTACGGCAATGCCTATATTGAGGCTTTCTACAAGAAGCAGGTTAACGGCGTCACATTCTGCGGCTATTCCACTTCCGAAGAAAAACTGACGGAAAAGGATTACGGCATGCAGATGTATCTGGTTGATTACAAAGAACCGGAACCTTCTGAAAAGGGCGACCTTGTCACAGATCTTTCCCAGCTGAAAGACGGCGCACAGGTTTCCATCTACAGCCCGTCCCATAAGACAGCGATCAGCTCCAAGCCGAACGGCGACTGGTATCTCAAAGCCAATGAGGCAAAGGTTGAAAACAACAAGGTTGTCAGCTTCACTGCCGACATGGTATGGACAGTCAAAGTCAATGAAGACGGCACATACAGCTTCTATGCATACAATGACGACACCCGCTCCATCACCGTATGGCCCAGCGGCAACTACGCCGAGCTGAGTGTTGACGCTGAAAAGTATCCGGACAACAAGTGGCACATCGCCGAAGCCAAGACAGAAGACTGCTTCTATATCAACAGCACAACCGTCTCCGGCGCCAACGGCCCGGCTTATATCGAAGCCTATATCCGCAATGACTTTGAAGTCTTCTCCGGCTACTTCACAACTCCTTCAAGCAGCCGCTTTACCGAAAGCGAATTCGCGCTGCAGTTCTATCTTGTTAACGGTGAAGAGGCACTCGACGCGTATGATGACGGCGAATGGGACGGCATCCTGAACAAGGGTGAAAAGTATGTCATTCACAATGTCGCAGCCGATTCCACAATCGGTCTTCTCGATCAGGCAAACTTCTCCATGAAGGCGATTCCTTCCGAAGTCACTGACGGAAAGACACCGGCCGGCAACGGAACCTATGTATTCACTGTTGATACCATGGGCAGATACTACAGCTTCATGACCGGCGGCAAATACATGGCCACCAATGACGCGGAAGAAATGCTGCTGCTCGATCCGAATGAAGACGGATCCGTACCGGAAAACGCAAAGTGGTTCTTACGGAAGAAGGAAGGCACATCGGCAGAAGGCGAAGCCATCTCCGGCTACATCCTTTACAACAAGGAAGCGCAGTACGGCGGAACCCCGGTATGCATTGAATACTACTCAAGCGTATTCTCCGGCTGGACATTCAGTTCAAGAAACGATCTTGCGATCTATCTCTTCAATTTCTGCAAGCTGACCGATGACGCCGTTGTTTACAACGATATC
>CAMVGT010000030.1 GCA_947167125.1 uncultured Erysipelotrichaceae bacterium | reverse complement strand
TGGAGGTTTTCTGCTGATGGAAATCTGGAACGCACGTTCACTTGATAACAACCAGCGTTTTATCGCTGCGATCATAGCAGGACTGATTGCCGCTATTGTACTCGGTCTTGCGTATGGAATCATATACAGTCTTTTTCATATCATGATGTCTGTTCTCTATATCGGAATCGGATACGGAGTCGGACAGGCTGTGCGCAAATACGGGCGCGGCGTTCATAAACGCTTTGCCTGGGTCGGCGCAATCATGACACTGCTTGCGATCATCATCGGTGACTTCACCGCGATTGTCGGCTTCCCTGCAATTTTTGCATGGATTGTACGCCCTTCGCTCTGGAGCACAGTGCTGCACAGCTGGATGGCAATGAATTTATCTACAAATATCAACGCACTGCTGGGATTGATGCTGAAAGGAATCGGTATTTATGTCGGCTATCAGCAGTCCGTTATTTTCTAGGAGGAAATCATGTACAGGAATACCTGGATGGAAGTAAATCTCGACGCTGTCGAGTATAACGTACGCAGACTCAAAGAGATCTGCGGAAAGAAGATCATTGCAGTTCTGAAGGCGGATGCCTACGGATGCGGTGACAGCCATGTCGCCAAGGCTGTTCTTGCGGCAGGCGCGGATATGCTGGCAGTATCCAGCCTTGATGAAGCGCTCATGCTCAGAAATGAAGGCTATGACGGCGAGCTGCTGATCCTTGGCGCAACCGATCCCGAAGACACAAAGATCATGATTGAGAATAATATTTCAGTTCCTGCATACTGTCCGGAATGGGCAGAAAAAGTTCTGAAGCACAATCCTGCAGGCCTGAAGGTTCATATGAAAGTGGATACCGGCATGAACCGGATCGGATTCAAGAATCAGGAAGAATTGAAGATGGCATTTGACAGACTGAAAGAAGCAGGATGTCTGATGGAAGGCATCTTCACCCACTTCTGCTGTGCTGACTTTGATGAAATCTTTACCAATCTTCAGTTCGACCGCTTCCGCGACGCGGTTGAACTTCTGGACTATCCGTTTAAATGGATTCACTGCGACAACAGTGACGCGACTGTCTGGTTCAAAGATCCCATTTCCAATGCATGCCGCATCGGTATTTCGATTTACGGAATCAACACCTACTGCGATGATCTGCGTCATCCTGTTTCCCTGCATACAACAGTCACGATGGTCAAAAAGGTCAAACCGGGCGAAAAGATCGGATACGGATCTACCTATACCGCAAGAAAAGAAGAGATCATTGCGACTCTTCCGATCGGCTATGCGGACGGATTCATCCGTGCCAACAAAGGCAGAAGCGTATGGTGCGACGGCATGATGTGCGAAGTTGTCGGAAATGTATGCATGGACCAGGTTATGATCCGTCTTGAACATGCAGTTCCGCTCAACACACCGGTTGAAATTTTCGGACCGCACATTCATCTCGAAGATATGGCTTCCGATCTCAATACCATTCCTTATGAAATCATCTGTCTGATTTCCGGAAGAGTGACCAGAACCTATATCTGGCATTCCGAAGAGGAAACGGAAGAAAATGCCCGTCTCCTTAAATCAGCAGTCATTACAGTTTAATCTTCAAAACAACAGCCGGCTGCTTATGGCCGGCTGTCATTATTTCTTCAGTTTTCTTTTCAGGATCAGATCCAGCTTTGCGAGTTCTTCATTTCCCCGCTCAGCCATCGCAAGAATTTCTTCTTTTTCAGGAATATCCTGCATTGCCTCTGCGGCAGCTGCCGCATAATCGCGTTTATGTGCATCATTGAGTTTCTTCCATGGAATTCCCGCCATTGAAGAAACTTTTTCTTCTTCAAACGGAAGCTTTCCCATTTTCAGCAATACCGCAATAACCGGATAGCCGGGATAGGACTGCCAATAGGTGGCAGGATCGCTTGAAGCGAACTGATTTCCGTTCCATTCCACGAGATATGTTTTCGATCTGTCGCTGGAAAAGACTTCAGCGCTGTTTTCATGCATTTCAATTCTGCCGTCCGCGATTGCGGAATAGGCTTCAAGTATTTTTTCTTTCGGCGGTAACTTCATGACTGTTTCTCCTTTGGCATTAACGTGATGAATCCGACTTCCGGATTGTTGAACATACGGGGAATTCGGCTGTCTCCTGAGGCAAGTCCTCTTGAGATATACACGAGACTTCCGTTCATGTCATGTATGCCGTCTGTATATTTCGGAAAGAGTCCCTGCTGCGGTCCGATGATTCCCTGCTTTGTGAAAGGAATGCGCCATTGGCCGCCATGGGCATGGCCGCAGATGATCAGGTCATAATCGCATTCCCTGTAAAGACTGAGATGGTTGGGCCTGTGGGAAATCAGAATCCGGTAATATCCTTTTTCCGCAAGTGCATTGACTTCATCCGCATTCAGCACCGGTTCTCTTCCGGCATCGCTTAACCCTGCAATAAAGATATCTTCATTGAAAGCTTCACCCGCATCTTCAAGAACATGCACGCCCATCTCTCTCATCCGGTTTCTGAACTCTTCCATTTCAGGAAGATAGTTATCATGATTTCCGGAAGTAAAGTAAACCCTTCTTCCCTGCAATGCACGGATCAGATCAAAGCTCACTTCAAAATCGCGTCCGGTGTCAAACAGGTCGCCCGGAATCACGATGAAATCCGGATTCTGCTGAATGATGGATTTCATGATCCAGGAATGCTTTTCCCCAAACGGCCGGCAATGCAGATCGGAAAGTACACAGATCTTAACCGGTCTGTGTATTTTATCAGATCTGATTTCATCCTTTCTGACATCAATGCGGTATGGAATTCCAAGAAGCACAAGAATCAGAAGGAATATGAACGCATACACTAACATGAGGCCATTCTATCACGAAACATGATTGTTACACTGCATGGAACGGAATCTTAAAAGACAGCTGATCTGCTCAGCTGCCTCAATTCTTCCTTTATCTTGTATGTCTGCCGGGCCTTTTCATCCGTCCGTTCGGTCCGTCGAAATGTCCTGTCACAGGTTTCTGGCGGTGTTCCATCGTATTGCGGTAAATGGGTTTTGTCATAACCGGCTGTCTTTTCGGCCTCATCGGAACATAGCGTCCGGGAGTCTTCGGTGTAAACAGAGGACGGAAAATCCGCTCAAGAAGAGACGGCTTCCTGACCGTCCGGTAAGATGTCACACGGTTGACAATCGTCAAAGCGCCGATGACTGCGGCTGCTTTGGCAAGCAGGCTGCCGTCCGCATTGAAGATGGAGGATGAAGATCTGTCCGTCAGATCCACATATACCTGGTTTTCGTCAAGAACCGTCACCTCAGCGCCGTATTCTGCAAACATCTGGGCAATCACCGCAGCTTCCTCATCGCTCAGGTTCTGCGCAATCTGAACCGGAATATTGCTTACCAAAGAAGAAGTCTCAGCATCTGAATAGCCGAATACATCGGAAAGAATATCCCGCAATACAGACTTTTCACATGTGCCTTTTAAGACAAGAATAATCTGGTATTCCTTTGCGGACTTTGTTTCATATACAGCCGGAATGGCTGTATTGAGTGCTGTTCCGCAGTAAGGACAGAAGTTGATGCCGCTTTGAATTTCTGCTCCGCAGTCTGGACAATACATTTTGTACACCTCTTTTCAGATTCATTCTGTCTGTTTCATCTGAAGATCATGTGAATACCGGCTGAATCTTTGCATGCATACAAAAAAAAGCCAGGCAGTCAGCCTGACTTTTCAGATACAGGATGAATTACTGTCCCTGGCTCTTCGGCAGCATTGCCGCACCGACGATGCCCGGCTCTTCAAGAGCGGCCAGAACGAACGGTGTGTCATGAACTGCTGTGTGGGACATGGACTTGTACTGCTCAATGACGCCCGGCAGGAACTTGTCTGCGGACTTCATCATGCCGCCGCCCAGAACGAAGATATCCGGATCGCATACGCATGCGATGGTTGCGAAATACTGACCGAGATCCCTTTCGAATTCAGCGACAGCTGCCTTTGCGGCTTCATCGCCCTCTTCTGCCAGATCAAATACGACGCCGGTGTGCTTGACTGTCTTGCCGGAAGCCTTTTCGTACTTTCTCTTGAGACCTGTGCCGGAAGCTTCGTTTTCAATTGCGCCGACATTGAGGTAGTTGATCTTTTCGCGGTTGCGGTCAATGATGATGTTTGCGACTTCGCCGCCGAATCCGTGCTTGCCGGAAACTGTCTTGCCGTCAACGACGAGGCATCCGCCGATTCCGGTTGAGATTGTTGTGTAGAACACATAGTTGAGTCCCTTGCCTGCGCCTACCAGAGCTTCCGCAAGAGCGGCAACGTTGGCATCGTTGTCCAGATAAGCAGGCATGCCGAATTCCTTGCTCATTTCATCCGCAAACGGATAGCCGGCAAAACCGGGAAGGTTTGTGGAAAGAACCATGCAGCCGGCCTTTGTGTCAACCGGACCCGGAACGCCGATACCGATACCGGAGCATTCTTTCCAGTTAGGGATTTCGCGAACCATGGACTTGATGTTTGCCATGACTTTTGCAGGGCCTTCCTGTCCATAGGACGGGCCTTTTACCTGCGCCAGAATCTGTCCGTCTTCTGTGATTTTTGCGACACGGACATTGGTTCCGCCAAGGTCAATACCGAGATAGCACTTCATATTGATAATGATCCTCCTTACATGAATGATTTCTCTATGTTTCCATTTTATCTCACACAATTCCAAATTCAAAGAATTCATGCGCCTATATCAGAGAAAACAGTATCCTGTATCCCAAACAAAACTTCTGTTTCTGATATAATGACCGCAGAAAAGACCATGGAAAAGAAAAGCAGAAGCGACACAACAAAATACCGGCTTGCCGAAGCGGTCAAGGAATGCATGAAAACAACACCGGTCGAAGAGATTACCGTCAAGCAGATTGCGGCTGTCTGCGGCACAACAAGGCAGACCTTCTACCGCAATTTCCGCGACCGCGATGATTTAATCAACTGGTATTTCAATATCATCCTTGATGAATCCTTCCGCCAGCTCGGCAGCGGCGAAACCGTATTTGACGGATTAATCCGCAAGTTCGAATACATCCATAAAGAACATCTCTTCTTTTCCGCCGCTTTCCGTACGGATACACAGAACAATCTCAAGGATCATGATTTCCGGATGATCTATGATTTCTACCGCAATCTGATCAGAGAAAAAACAGGCTCCTGGCCAGACCCGGAAACGGAAGCCCTGCTGGAAATGTATTGCCAGTCTTCTGTATACATGACAGTCAAGTGGGTTCTTTCCGGCATGCAGGCAAGCGAAAAGGATCTGGCAAAGCTGATGATTGACGCAATGCCCGCAAAAATCCGCAGTCTGTTCACACAGCTTGAAATTGTATGACAATACGTTACACATTTCGCAATATGTAACGTATTTTTCTTTTTGGATTCAGCTAAAATGAAATTGTTAAAAAATTAACAGGAGGATAAAAAATGGCTAACAGATTCATCTTAAATGAAACATCCTACCATGGCGCAGGCGCGATCAAGGAGATCGTCACAGAATTCAATGCCCGCGGCTACAAGAAAGCATTCGTCGCTTCCGACCCTGATCTGGTAAAATTCGGCGTTACAGCCAAGGTCACAGATCTGCTCGACGCAGCCGGAATCGCTTATGAACTGTATTCCAACATTCAGCCGAACCCGACAATCGAAAACGTTCAGACAGGTGTCAAGGCATTCGCAGAAGCTGGCGCTGACATGATCATCGCAATCGGCGGCGGTTCCTCCATGGACACTTCCAAGGCAATCGGCATCATCAACACAAACCCTGAGTTTGCGGATGTCAGATCCCTCGAAGGCGTTGCTCCGACAAAGAACCCCTGCACACCGATCTTCGCAGTTCCGACAACAGCAGGAACAGCTGCTGAAGTTACAATCAACTATGTCATCACAGATCCTGAAAACAAGAGAAAGTTCGTCTGTGTCGACGCTCATGACATTCCGGTCATCGCGTTTGTTGACCCGGATATGATGAACTCCATGCCGAGAGGCCTGACAGCTGCTACTGGTATGGATGCTCTGACACATGCAATCGAAGGCTATATCACAGCCGGCGCATGGGAACTGTCCGACATGTTCCACATCAAGGCAATCCAGATCATCGCAAGAAGCCTCAGAGCTGCTGTTGAAAACGATCCTAAGGGAAGAGAAGACATGGCTCTTGCACAGTACATTGCAGGTATGGGATTCTCCAACGTAGGTCTCGGTGTTGACCACTCCATGGCTCACACACTTTCCGCTTACTATGGAATGCCTCATGGAAAGGCATGCGCTACTCTGCTGCCGACAGTTATGGCTTACAATGCGGAATACACAGGCGAAAAGTACAGAGACATCGCTGACGCATTCGGCGTTGAAGGTGCTTACACAATGCCGCTTGAAGAAGCACGTGCTGCTGCAGTCGCTGCTGTAAAGAAGCTGGGCGAAGATGTAGGTATCGAAATGAGCCTCAAGAATGTCGTTCCGATGGAAGACGTTGACGCTCTGTCCGCTGACGCTCTGAAGGATGCCTGCACACCGGGCAACCCGAAGCCTGTCACTGTTGAGGACATCAAGGAAATGTTCCTCAGCCTGATGAAATAATCAAATATTCAAAAGGTAATGAAAATGGCAGTCCGGAACCGGATTGCCATTTTTTATGCTTACAGATTTTCAAGCATATAGAGCACTGCCGAAGATGAATTGGCAGCCGCCTGCTTTGCGAAGAGTTCAAATGAAACTTCTTCAGAATCATCCGCCTTATCGGAAATGGCACGGATGATAACAAAGGGAATTCTGTTCAGATAGCAGACCTGTGCGATCGCTGCACCTTCCATTTCAGCACAGTCTCCATGGAATTCATCAACGATCTTCTGTTTCTGTATCTTTGAAGCGATGAACTGATCGCCGGAACAGATTCTTCCGCTGACTGCTTTGATATCTGAGCAGACAGCTGTGACTGCATCTTTGGCAAGAGCCTGCAGATCTGAATCCGCTTCAAATGCATAGAGTCCTGTATAAGGAATCTCTCCTTTGGCAAAGCCGATTGCGGAAACATCAAAGTCATGCTGGACCGCGTCTTTTGAAATCACAATATCCCCGATATCAAGATCATTGTTCAATGATCCGGCAACACCGGTATTGATCACTGCGCCCGCATGAAACAGACTGATCAGAAGCTGGGCACAGACGCCGGCATTGACTTTTCCCATGCCGCACTGCACCGCGATCGCTTTGACATTGCCGATTGTGCCGCAGACAAATTCCATGCCTGCTTCATGAATGGTTTCCGCATCCGCCATCGCTTTTTTCAATGCGGCAACTTCATCTTCCATAGCGCCTATAATTCCGATTGTTTTTTCCGTTTTCATTTTTCAACTCTTCCTTTCGTATTCAGCCATTTTTCACGTTTCAATCTGATCAGGAACAATATACCCCTGCAGCTGAGTTCAATTGCCATTGCAATCCATACACCATCCAGTCCCATTGATCTGGACAGGAACCATGCCAGTGTCAGGCGGATGCCCCACATTGAAACCAGATTCAGTATACCAGGGATCAGGGTGTCCCCTGCTCCTCTTAACGCGCCGGTTGCGACAATTGATGCCGCAAACAGCGGTTCCGCCAATAATTCATAGCGCAGCACCCTTGCGCCTAACTGCTGCACCTCAAAAGAAGGCGTCAGGAATGCAAAGACATATGGGCAGAACACATACATCGCAGCACCGGTCAGTGTCATAACCGCCATGCCTGCCACTACACTCAGCCAGCCGAATGAGCGGGCAAGATCTTTTCTTTCTGCGCCGATTGCCTGACCGACAAGCGTTGTCGCTGCGCTTCCGATTCCATACCCCGGCATATAACAGATCGATTCAGCAGTAATCGCAAATGAATGGGCAGCGATTGCGGCTGTGCCAAGCGGCGCGATAATCCGTGTTGAAACAATCTGTGCCATGGATAATGCAGAACTTTCCAGTGCCATCGGAATACCGATGGAACATGCTTTTTTCAATACATCCTTTTTTACAATCCATCCGTCATGACTGTTGGCAAAGCGGATCATTTCCGAACGGTACGCTGCCGCATACATCTGCAGCACTGCACAGACAAGAACGGAAAGCGAAGTGCCGAGCTGTGCCCCAAGAACGCCTAAACCGGCTCCCGGCATCCACAGTTCAAATGAACCGATGGAAACTGAACGGGATGGGAAAATCAGGAAGTAGTTGAATACAACATCAAGCAGACACATGAGTGTCATCAGAATTGACGGTGTTTTCATATCACCGCTGCACTGCAGCATATTCGCGCTTAAGCGGTTGATCTGCCTGACCGGTATGAACAGACAGAAACAAGCCATATAGGCTGTCGCATCTTTCCAGAGACTCTGATCCGCTCCAAGTGCGCGGGGAAGATATCCGGAAAGAACGAGTCCGATTGCCATGATGATGAAAGAGAATAATAACGATGCCGCAATGGACTGGCGGAATACAGAGGATGCCCTGTTTTTATTCCCTGCCCCTGAGGCATGGGCAACCTGAACGGAGAAACCGGAAGCACACGCTCCGAGAAGTCCTCCCATCAGCCAGGTGCTCGATGCGACAAGTCCGATGGAAGCGGAAGCAGCCGCTCCCAAAGCACCGACCATGGCCGCGTCTATATACTGCATGATAATATCTGAAATCTGAGCCAGGATTCCCGGCATGGAAAGCTTTGCGACAATCGAAGTTTTCTCCCCGAGTGTGAAGTTTTCCTGATTCAGCATTTTTTCTGAGAGATTCAGCGACATGGCTACCATTATAACATTCAAATGATTTTCATCTCATAAAAAACACATCCGTTTCCGGATGCGTTCTGTATGATTCAGCTGATTACATGAATGGATGGCTGTGTGATTCCTTTTTCCTGATAAGCCTGTGCAGTTTCCTTGATCAGATTCTCTTTGCATACAAGGTAGTTTTCCTTTTTCACCCAGACCCTTGCCTGCACAACCATGCCGGTATCCGTTGTATCTGAAACCGAAACAACCGGAGCCGGTTCTTTTAATGTCATTTCATTTCTTTCAATGACACCGTTCGTGACACGGATTGCTGTTTCCAGATCTGTATTTTTTGAAACTGTAAATTTGTAATCAATTCTGCGGAGCTGATTGGCTGTGTAATTGATAATTGTTGTATTCATGAGATTGCCGTTTGGCACAGAGATCTCTGTATTCTGCGGCGTTGTAATAACCGTATAGAAGATTCCGATTTCCTTGACCGTTCCTTCATTGCCATCCAGGCATGCATAATCGCCGACATTGAAGGGTCGGAACAGCAGCAGCATAAATCCGGCCGCCACATTTCCAAGCGATCCCTGCAATGCCAGAGAGACCGCCATTGCGCCTGAGGCAAGAACGGTGATCGTGGAAGCCATCGGAACACCGAGGATACTGACAACCGAAATAATCAGAACAATATACAGAACCGTAATCATCACATTGCGCGCAAAGGATCCGGCAGTCTGGTCCAGTTTTGTAAACAGCCTTGCCTTCTTCATTGCTTTTCCTGCAGCTTTGATCAATGCCTTTCCGACCAGCCATACAATCAATGCCAGCAGCAGACGGAACGCCGCATCCGTACAGTAATCTGTCACTGTTTTCATTACATTTTCCATAAAAGCCCTCCCGGTCATCCGTTAAAAATCATAGCATACATTCCAAATCTCCGGTTCAAAGCGCAGATATTTGATGTTCCATCGGAATAATACTGTCAGGCAGCTGTGCCCATGGGGCAGGAGTGCCGGGTAAAGGAGGCATTATGAAACAGATTCTTTCAGAAGAAGATTACCGCATACATGCGGAAAAACGTAAAATTAAAAATCTGCGGAAAAAGGCAAGGAAGATTGTACAGAAACGTCTGTCAGGAATCCGCAGAAAAGAAAAAGAAGCTTTTCTGAATTCCAAAGAAGGAAAAGAAATGATCAGCAGCGTTCTTGAAACTTTTGAGGAATACAGAAATATCATCAGCGGTGCCTGGCTGGAAGATCCGGAAAACAGAAAACAGCTTGAAGAAGAATACAGGGACTATGTTCAGACTGAAAAGGACCGGATTCATTACACAGAGGTGCTGAATCAGAAGAATCAGCTGCTCAGCCAGGTGAATATTGAAGAAGAATACAGACTCCTTCTTCCGGCTTTTGAAAACATGCTGTTCAAAAAAGCGGATCAGGCAGTCTCCGAACGGATCCTGCGCTGCAGACCGAAAGAGGATCCGTTCTATGACCTGCGGGGAATCGGGAAGGAGCTGCTGAATCATTATGCCAGAACATCATTGATGCGACTTACGGATGCGTATGAAAACAATACGCAGTCAAAACTGTTCAATGCCGGATTCTGCTTATCTCTTCTGAAATCCGGAAAATCCGGAAAATCCGGCATCGCAGCAGAGTTTGCGGATTACATGATGAAGCACAGCAGAAAAATCAAAGCCGCAGTCAAAAATACTGAGGATACTCAAGGCGCTTTTGCAAAGGGATCTGTACATATTCCGTCTTTCAGGAAAATGATTGAGGGAAAGCTGAAAAGCATCACAGATTTTAAAAACCTCTATTCCGATCTCTGTTCCCGCTACACATGGGAATATCTGGAAAGCCTTCTTCGTGCAAACAGCCGCTACACAGACGCATTTGCCGACTGGGAAAGGCACCAGGCGGTCAGCCGTTCCATCCGCTCACTGGCATCAGAAGCGACACCGGAAGATATCGCAGCCTCCTACCCTTATGCAAGATCAATCAGAAGGCATTTCATCCTGCATGTCGGTCCGACCAATTCAGGGAAAACACACGCAGCCATTCAGAGACTTTCGGAATGTGAAAACGGGATTTATCTTGCGCCGCTGCGACTTCTTGCCTTTGAACAGTATGAAAAGCTGAAACCGTTTGGCTGCAGCCTGATTACAGGTGAGGAACAGATTCTTGATGAACATGCAAAATTCCAGAGTTCCACCATTGAAATGTTAAATGTGCGCAGCGAATACAGATGCTGTGTGATTGATGAAGCGCAGATGCTGGCCGATGAAAACAGAGGATGTCAATGGTCCAAGGCAATCCTTGGGACATTCTGTCCGGAAATCCATGTGTGCATGGCACCGGAAGCGGAAGGCATTGTCATCAGACTGATTGAAATGTGCGGGGATACGTATGAGATGAAACGGCATACAAGAAAGACGCCTCTGCTCTGTGAAAACAAACGCTTCCGCTTTCCGGATGATGTTCAGCCAGGCGATGCCCTGATTGTCTTTTCCAGAAAAAAAGTTCACGCAGCCGCAGCGGAACTGAAACAGAAAGGCATCAGCTGCAGTCTGATTTACGGCGCTCTGCCCTATGATGTCCGCCATCGTGAAGCAGAAAAATTCGCAGCGGGAGAAACAGACGCATTGGTTGCGACAGATGCGATCGGGATGGGAATGAATCTTCCGATCAGGAGAGTTGTGTTTCTTGAAACATCGAAATATGACGGCTCCTCCGTACGTTCTTTAATGTTTCAGGAAATCCAGCAGATTGCGGGAAGGGCCGGAAGATTCGGCAAATATGACAAGGGGTATGTGACAAGTGAACGGTCTGCCGCTAAAATCACCATGCGTCATCTGACATCAAAGATTCCTTCCATCAATACTGTCACTCTGCCGTTTCCGGAATCCCTTCTTGAAATTGAAGAAGACGCTCCGCTTTCCGAAATCATGGAGAGCTGGAGCAGACTGAAAGTGCCTGAGGGCTTCATGAAAACGAATCTGCGCTCAAGAATCATGCTGTGTCAGTATGCGGAGGAATTTACAGATGACAGGCATCTTGTTTATGAGCTGTCCGGTATCACTGTGGATGTCGATGACATCACCCGGTACATGCTGTGGCAAACGCTGAGTGAAAAAGTTATTGCACACAGTCCTCTTGATCTGCAGACAGAAATCAATGCCATGTCTTCTGACATTGAAACCAAAAACATGGATGAACTGGAATCCGATTACAAAACGCTGGATCTGATTTACGGCTTTGCCCTCCGGTATGAACCGCAGAGCATCACAGAATGCATTCAGGCAAAGAACCGTATTTCAGAACAGATCATTCATCTTTTATCCAGCCGGAATTATTTACAGAAAAAATGCAGATACTGCGGAAAGCCGCTTCCCTGGTCATTCGGCTATCCCATGTGCGAAGAATGCTACAGAAAGCATTATTCCGGATACAATGACGGCTGGTACTGACCGTCCACCAAAAAAGCAGCCTCATTTCGAGACTGCTTTTATAGTTCCTCAGACCGATCAGTGATGTCCGCCGAAGCCGCCCATGCCGGGACCGCCTTGCATGCCTCCCTGCATGCCGCCCATCATTCCTCCTCCCATCATGGAGTTGGTGATGGATGTGACCTGCTGGCCGTTGACAGTCACTGTTCCGCCTGTCATTTCTCCGCCGTAATCAAAATCGAATGCGGACTGTGCTGAAATATCGACTGTTCCGCCGCTGATGTAGAGATAGCCGTTGGAATCAAGTGCGTCTGTATCACCCTGGCCCATATTGACACTCAGACTTCCGCCGGTGATCTCAATAGTCGGTGTGTAGACATTTGTCTTGAACGCCGCATTGATGCCGTCATCTGTCGCATTCACATCAATATCGCCGCCGTTGATCTGGACATAGGTTCCTTCAATACCTTCTGCCGCATTGATCTGGATGGAACCGCCGTCAATCTGGACTGCCAGGGTTCCGTGGATACCATCATCAGCCGCATTGATTGCGATGTCGCCGCCGCAGATATATACATATCCGGTTGTGCTGTCTTCTTCGTTTTCAACCTGAATTGCGTCATTGCCCGACTGGATTGTGATCTTTCCGCCGCTGATTCTCAGGGAATCATTTGCTTCAATGCCGTCTGCTGTGCTGTAGATCTCATATGTACCGCCTGTGATCTTGACATCATCCTTGCCGGAAATGCCGTTATCCGATGAATTGATCACAAGAGTTCCAAGACCGTTCAGTGTAATGTCATCCTTTGAGAAAATCACTGCGTCTGTATTGGTTGTACCGTCTGCAGTGAATGTTCCGCTGACTGTCAGTTTATTGGATGTGTTTTCTGCTGTTGTCACAAATACCTTGTCGGCTGATACAACATAGATTGCCGGTGAATCGGAATTGGTGATTGTGACACCGTTCAGAACGATCTGAACTTTTGCCGTATCATCTGTTTCAATTCTGACTGTGACATTTTCCGCGCTTCCGCTTAATACATAAACGCCTTCCGATGTGATCGATACATCCTGATTGCTTGTGAGACTGATGTATTGCGCATCACTGAGGTCTGCTGTCTGAGCCAGATCGCGGTCAGTGAAGAAATCCGCCGCATCAAGCAGTCCGTTTGAAGTAACTGCGGCTTCCGCGGTCACTGTGTTCTGTGACATAACCGGAGTGACTGTTTCCGCAGCTGTTTCCTGCTGTGTTTCTTCCGTGCTTTCTTCGGCAGTCTCTGTAACTGCTGCTGTTTCCTGTGTATCTGTATCTGCTGTCTTTGTGCTGCATCCTGCTGCTGTCATCAGTATTCCTGCTAAGAACGCGGCACTTGCTTTTTTCATAAGAGCTGTCATGTGGTTTACTCCTTTCGTACAGGTCCTTTGCCTGTCTGCACGATTATCGTAATTGACAATTCTGAACAAAAGCTGAACACACGATGCACGTTTCATGAATTAAAAATGCAGTTCTGTGATGAACTGCACTTAATCAGAATCCTAGAAGTGTTCCGATGATTCTTACAATGAGGGCACATACCCATGCCACAGCGCACTGCAGAATGACCATGCCGGCTGCCCACTTTGCGCCGGATTCTCTGCGCACTGCCGCGATTGCCGCGATACAGGGCGTATAGAGAAGGCAGAATACAAGAAGTGTGACTGCTGTTAAACCGCTCATTGCGGCCGCAAGGCCTGCCTGGGAGCCGTAAAGAACTGTCAGAGTCGAGACAACGCTTTCCTTGGCAAGGAAGCCGGAAATCAATGCGGTAGTGATTCTCCAGTCGCCAAGTCCCAGCGGCTTGAAGAGAGGCACTAAGAGGCCTGCCGCATATGCCAGCATTGACTGTTCGGGATCGCTCACCATGTTGAGACCGAAGTCAAATGTACGCAGGAACCAGATGATGATGGTACCCAGAAAAATCACGGTGAAGGCTCTCTGCAGGAAGTCTTTTGCCTTATCCCACATCAGCTGAAGAACATTCTTCAAAGCAGGCATGCGGTAATTCGGCAGTTCCATGACAAACGGAACCGGTTCGCCTTTAAACAGATTCTTCGCAAAAAGAGCACAGAGAATTCCGACAACAATGCCGGTCAGATACATGCTTACCATCACCAGCGCTCCTTTTTTCGGGAAGAAGGATGCGATAAAGAATACATAGATCGGCGATTTTGCGGAACAGCTCATAAACGGCGTTAACATGATCGTCATCTTGCGGTCGCGCTCAGAAGGCAGTGTACGGGTTGCCATAACTGCCGGAACCGTGCATCCGAATCCGATTAACATCGGGACAATGCTGCGGCCGGATAAACCGATTCTTCGCAGAAGCTTGTCCATGACAAATGCGATTCGTGCCATATAGCCGCTGTCTTCCAGCATGGAAAGGAAGAAGAACAGAATGACGATGACCGGCACAAAACTCAATACCGAGCCGACGCCGGTGAAAATACCTTCAATCACAAGAGAATGCAGCGGCGCGCTGACATTGGCTGCTGTCAGGATCCCATCCATAATACCGGTCAGATATTCAACACCTGATTCAACCAATCCCTGAAAGAAAGCGCCAATCCAGTTGAATGTCATAAAACTGATCAGAGCCATGATCGCGATAAAGGCCGGAATCGCAGTGAATTTTCCGGTCAGGAAACTGTCAATGCGGCTGCTGCGAAGATGTTCCTTGCTTTCATGAGGATGAACAACCGTCTCATCGCAGAGTCTCTGAATAAAGAGGAAACGCATGTCTGCCATTGCGGCAGCGCGGTCAAGACCTCTTTCTGATTCCATCTGGACAATGGTCTTTTCGATCGCTTCCATTTCATTGGCATCAAGCTTCAGGCTTTCCTGTACAAGCGGATCGTTTTCAATCAGCTTGTTTGCCGCAAAGCGAAGCGGAATGCCTGCCGCTTCCGCATGGTCTTCAATCATATACATGACACTGTGAATGCAGCGGTGAACAGCGCCGCCGTGGTCTCTCTTTTCACAGAAATCATTTCTTCCCGGAACTTCATGATATCTTGCGACATGGATTGCATGGGAAACCAGTTCATGAACACCCTGATTGCGGATTGCGGAAATCGGCACAACCGGAACCTGGAGGATTTCCTCCATTTCATTGATGCGTATATGGCCGCCGTTTCCTTCCATTTCATCCATCATGTTCAATGCGACAACCATCGGAATGCCGAGTTCCATCAACTGCATTGTCAGATACAGATTGCGTTCAATATTTGTCGCGTCAACAATATTGATTATTGCGGTCGGCTTTTCTTCAAGGATGAATTTTCTCGATATAATCTCTTCACTGGAATAAGGAGAAAGAGAATAGATACCCGGAAGGTCGATAACTTCTGTATTGGGATAGCCGCGGATTTCACCGCTCTTGCGGTCAACCGTAACACCCGGGAAATTGCCGACATGCTGGTTGGCACCGGTCAGCTGATTGAACAGGGTTGTCTTGCCGCAGTTCTGGTTTCCTGCAAGCGCAAAGACAAGCTTTTCCCCTTCTGATGGAAGATTCCGTTTTTCTTCCGGTTCATTCTTTTTCCTTTCACCGATGCCGGGGTGAATCGCTTCATGTCTGCGTCTTTGTTCTTCCTTATGTATTTCCGCTTCGGTGATCTTTTCAATTTCAATCTGCGCCGCGTCATCCAGACGCAGTGTCAGTTCATATCCATGGATTCTCAATTCCATCGGGTCACCCATCGGCGCAAGCTTGACGCATGTCACATCGGCACCCGGTATCACGCCCATATCGAGGAAATGCTGGCGGAGGGCACCTTCTCCCCCGACACGCAGGATTCTCGCATTTTCGGACGGCTTCAGTTCTTTCAGATTCATAAGTACCTCTTTGACTGACATCTCAAACAATGTTAGTCATAACTGATTGACATTATATGCTTTTTTTCTCTGTACTGACAGTAGGAAAACGGTTTTCATACTCCCTTTTCCTTCCATTGGCTTTCACGGAAGAAAGAAAATCATAAACAGTGCTATAATTTTGCTCAGGAGGTTTTTCCATTATGTGCATTTTCTGCGATATTATCGACCGTAAAATTCCGTCATCCGTTGTATATGAAGATGAAAACGTCTTAGCTATTCTTGATATTTCACAGGTCACCAAGGGCCATACACTTGTCATGCCGAAAAAGCATTTCAGAAATATCATTGAAGCAGATGAAGAAACAGTTCTTCAGTGTGTCAGTACAGCCAAAAAGCTCGCTGCCCAGATTGTCAAAAATACCGGTGCTGCCGGTGTCAACGTTCTGACAAACTGCGGTGAAGCTGCAGGCCAGTCCGTTGATCATCTGCATTTCCATATCATCCCGAGATATGATGAAAACGACGCGATCGTCCTCAAGTTCAATGAATCCGAAAAGCAGGATCTCGATGAAGTTCTGAAGCTTGTCAAAGGCTGATTGATCATTACAATTTCATGAAACAGAAGCACCGGTACAGAAATGTGCCGGTTTTTCTTACCCCAAGGCATCTTTTCTGTTCATTCAATCCGCTTTGATAAGGATGGAGGAAGCAGCTATGGGAATCTTCACCAATTCAAAATCAAAGAAAAACAAAGTTATTCTTTCTGCCGGTTCCAGATGTTCAAAATGCGGCAGGAAAATTCATCAGGGAGAAAACTTTTCCTATATGGATGGAAAACTGCTCTGTGAAAAATGTACACGAAGGAAAAAGGATCTCGATTTTTTCGGATTGCTTGCCATGATTGATGACTGAGAAAAACGTGACTGAGGCCAAAATGAAAAACGCCCGGAAATCCAGGCGTTTTCATAAACATTTACTGATCGATTATTTCGATGCGTTTTCACCGGCGATTCTGCCGAAGACAACGAAGTCAGCTACAGCGTTGCCGCCAAGTCTGTTTCCGCCGTGTACGCCGCCTGTAACTTCACCGGCCGCGTAGAGGTTCGGGATAGCGATTCCGTCGACATCGATGACTTCCGCTTCTGTATTGATCTTGACGCCGCCCATGCAGTGGTGGATGCCCGGGGCAATCTGTACTGCATAGAAAGGAGCGTGGGAAAGGTCTGTGACAACAGAAGTGATCGCTTCATGCTGGAATTCATCATCCTGCTGGGCAGCGACTGCAGCCTGCCACTTAGTCAGTGTTTCTTCAAGAACTGCTTCATCGCATCCGATCAGCTTTGCAAGATCTGCGACAGTATCGCACTGAACCATATAACCCTTGCTGTGATACTTTTCAACGACTGTGGATTCATCTGCCATCTTCTGGTCCGCGATCAGCCATGCATAGCTTCCATCCTGTTCGGAAATATGACCGGAGACAACGTCTCTTGTATTCATTTCATCGCAGAAACGCTTTCCTTCCTTGTTCAGCAGGATTGCGCCGTCACCGCGCAGGGATTCGGAAATCAGTGCGCCGTCTTTCTGTACAACAGTCGGATGAACCTGAATCTGTTCAAGATCCACAAAGTCCGCACCGATTTCTTCGAGCAGTGCGATTGCATCGCCTGTGATTGTCGGAGCATTTGTGGAAACATAGCCTTCGAGGTCCGGACGGTATTTTGTGATCAGTTCCGGATTGGAGCCGAAGCCGCCGGTTGCGATAATGACATCGTTTGCCATGACTGTAATGGAGTTGCCGCCTTCTGTGCCGGTTGCGTGCAGACCGACTGCTTTTCCTTCGTTAACCAGAATACGGTCAACCTTTGCGCCGTACATGATTTCAATGCCGAGTTCTTCGCACTTTGCGGTCAGATGTTCAACCAGATATGTTCCGACAGAAAGGATCTTTCCTTCGTCATTGACCGGACGGTGCTGACGCATAGCGGATGCGCCGCCTGCCTGACCGACATTGCTTAACGGAGCGCCGATGGAATCCAGCCAGTCAATTGCGGCTGAAGAATTCTGCGCCAGTGTTCTGACAAGATCCGGATTGTTCAGATCATGTCCGCCCTTCATTGTGTCTGCGTAATAGAGATCAGCGGAGTCTTCGATTCCCTGTTCTGCCTGATAATGTGTATCAGCCGCGTTCATACCGCCTGTCGCATAGCTGGAGTTGCCGCCGGAAACAGCGCCCTTTTCCAGAATGATGACGGATTTGCCGTTCTGAGCGGCTGTGATCGCTGCAGTCATGCCTGCACCGCCTGCGCCGGCGATGACGACATCCGCTGTCTTTTCAACATCTTCCGCAGCAGCTGCGCCTGTATCTTTCGGTTCCAGTTTGGAAGGATCAGCGCCAGCCTGTGTCAATGCGTCATTAAGAGCCGTGAAGAAACCTGTTGATGTGATTGTGGCACCGGAAACGCCGTCAATATTCGGAGACTGCGCCGCGATGACATTTTCCACAAGTTTCGGTAAAGCAGCACCGCCGACTGTCGGTGTTTCACCGTCAGCAGTGTAATCAATTGATTCGATTTTTTCATCTGAAACAGTTACGGTAAGATGAATCGGTGCAGAAGAGCCTCCGAATCCGTCCGCCTGTGCTTCATAAGTTCCCGCTTTAAAAACAGCGCTTCCCGATGTCTGCTGATCAGCTGTTCCGCATGCCATAACTGAAATGGACATCAGAGCTGCCAGCGTGAGTTTGGTGAATCTTTTCATTTCTTCCTCCATGATTTTTCTACAGTTGAAATTCCCAACAGCGATAATATACCAAACGAATTTCATTCCCGCAACAATGCATCAGATTTATTGCATGAAGGAAGTTGACACCCTTGGAAATGATTCTCAGAATGCTGTCCCGGCATCATTCTGACAGGCCTCGTACTGTCCCTGCGGCATTGGCAAATCCCCTCAGGCTGATGGCTGAAATGCAACAGATTAAAGTACATATTAAAAACTGTCATTGCACTTGCGCGCCAATCGCATAAAATGAATGGTGCGTACAAAGGAGATTCATACATCATGAAGATTGACCATATATTAAACAATACGGAACTGACAATGCTGCTGGAAGGACGTCTTGACACAACGACTTCCCCCGAGCTTGAAAAATATCTCAAGAATGTGCTGAATGGCATTGAAAGTCTGATCTTTGATTTTGAGAAACTGGAATATATTTCTTCCGCTGGTCTCAGAGTGCTTCTTTCCGCACAGAAGGTTATGCGGAATCAGGGCTCCATGAAAATCATTCACGTCAACAGCACGATCATGGAAGTCTTCGAGATTACAGGCTTCACTGACATTCTGACAATTGAATAAGCCATGATAAAAACCGGATCGCTCCGGTTTTCATTTTGTCTCTTAATCAGTCTTTACTGATGTGTGTGAATGCTTGCCAGTGCGCCGGCGTAGAGATAATCCCTGACGCTTTCCGCTCTGACAATTTCCGGCATATACTGTTCCGGAATGAAGGTTTTCATCTTTTCAATCAGTACATCCGCATTGGGGATCATCTTGCTGTAGAAGGCAATATGATCAATTCCGGTATAGGAGAACAATCCTGTCAGATATCTTGCGGCAAGTTCGACGTTGCCTTCCGGTGTTCTCTGCAGGGCAAACGGATTCATCGGGAAGGTTGTGATATCCGTTACAGCTTCCAGCTGTCTGCCGCCCATATTTCCCCTGCCGCGGATCAGAGTTCCGTTGACGGAAATGCCGATATTGCCGGCATAGTTTCCGGTCGGCACAAAGTAGAATGCGCAGCTGCCGTCCGGGCAGTGCTGATGGGCATAGCCCAGGGCGATCATATCCGCATCGTTATACAGGAAAACTTCTCCCTCAAAGAATTCTTTTACTTTTGAAACAAGATCATAATCCGCGATTCCTACATTCTCATAGGTCAGTTTGCCGTTCTGGATCATGCCCGGTGTCACGATGCAGATCTGACGCAGTTCCGGATTCAGTCTTGTGACAGTTCTCAATGCGTCTGTAATGTCGCTGAGCTGATAGGTTTCCTTTGTGATCTGGTTTTCCCTGACCAGTTCATTATGGTCATAGAGACGGTAGGCAATCTGGTTTCTGCCTTCCATATAAATAACGGAAAGAATCAGTACAGATCCTTCATCCGCCGCAAGATGTTCTTTTTCTGTTTCTTTTGAAACTTCTTCTTTTGAGGCTTCGGCTTCTTCAAAAGCCTTTACAAGCATCTGCACCATCGCTCCGGCGTCATAGGCGGAGAAGACAGCCGCAGGAATCTTCATCACGATTTTATCGGTAATGATTTCCTGAATGCTTTTCCATTTATAGCCGATCTGCGGTGCGACCAGAATCGCGTCCTGGCTTTCCGCGGATTCAAA
This sequence comes from uncultured Erysipelotrichaceae bacterium, assembly GCA_947167125.1. Lineage (GTDB taxonomy): Bacteria > Bacillota_I > Bacilli_A > Erysipelotrichales > Erysipelotrichaceae > Bulleidia. The sequence goes on along the minus strand of CAMVGT010000030.1, from coordinate 12,437 downwards.
TACTTTTTCATACGGCACTGCCGTGAATTCCATTTCCGCATTCAGAAGCTTCGCCACTTCGTTCAGACGCATCGCGAAAAACGAAGTTGTCAGTCCGCATGTGCAGCAGAGCAGGACATTTCTTTTGCGGCGGGTTTTCTGTTTCAGCAGGCATTCCTCCATCTCTGAAAACAGATCCTTCGCATGTTCAATATCATCCAGCTCAAAATGAAGATAAAATACATTCTCACCTTCCTGGTTTTCGATGATGTATTCCGCAATCACATAATCGAGATAATTGATCCTGACGGTTCCTGTCGCATAGGAAGTATGCAATGTCAGAACTTTCCGGTTTTCTTCGGACGTTTCTTCAACTTCATATCCGCCGTGATTTCTGCTTCTGATCCATTCAATCAGCTGAGCGTCCGTCTTTTTTTCTGCGTCCATGCTGTACCTCCTTCATTTCTGCTTTATTGATGTATTTCAGATGATACCGACACGCTTCATGAAGCGGACCATTCCTTCGGGATATTCTTCATTCTCATCCATCCCGTTATCCGCAAGGCTGATAATCTTGTTGCGGCCATGGTAATCGCTTCCTGCTGTGACATACAGATTATATGTTTCCGCAAATTTCATCATGCTGGCGTGAATCTTCTCTGAGAAACCGGAATAGAAAGCTTCAATGCCTTCCAGTCCGAATCCGATCAGTTTTCTCAGACGGTGATCCATTACCTCACCCAGAATCAGCTGATCGCCGCTTCCGTATGCCGGATGGGCAAGAACCGGAACGCCTCCTGCCTTGAGGATTCCTTCAATCGCTTCTTCGGGTCTGACATATTCATCAAGGAAACGTTTTTTGTTGATAAACTCTTTGATTGCTTTTTCTTTGGTTTCCGCATAGCCGCAGCGGACCATCATGTTGCCGATATGCGGCTTTCCGGGATTGTCCATTGAAAACAGCTGTTCCAGTTCCTCTTTTGGAAAAACAAAGCCGAATTCATTCTGCAGAAAATCCAGTCTTTCCTGCAGCTTCTGCATTCTGTAACGGTGTCCGAGATCCACAACCTCCTGAATGGAAGGGGAATCCGGATCGTAGTTATAGCCGAGAATATGGTACTGGCCTTCTTCATCCTTGCAGGAGAATTCCACGCCTGTGATAAACAGCGGATCTCCTTCCTGAAGAAGAGGAGGAATGATTTTTCCTCCTTTGATGGCGTCATGATCAGTCACTGAAAAGAAAACGATACCCGCGTCTTTCACTTTTGCGATAATTTCCTGCGGCGAGTCTGTTCCGTCCGAAACAGTCGTGTGCATATGCAAGTCTATTTTTCCGTTCAGTTTCATATATGTACCCTTGGATTCCTTAAAGATTCTTTTTCAGCTGAAGTATGTTTTTGCCGTCCTTGTATTCATAGATCACATCATCCATGGTCTGTTTTGCAAGGAAGATGCCGAGACCGCCGATCTCACGTGCTTCAGCCGGCAGCGTTACATCCGGATCCTGTCTTGCGAGCGGATCATACTGCATTCCCTGATCGGTGAATGTGAGCGTTACAGTAACCGGCTCATCTGAGACTTCAATTCTGAGCCATGCCTTTCCCTTATTCGGATTGTATGCATAGCTGGCAATATTCACAAAGATTTCTTCTGCCGCAAGACTGATCTGCATCTCTGCTTTGGGCGAGCAGTCTGTTTTGGAAAGATGTTCTTCAATAAAGGAAAGAACTTCCTGCAGCTTATCGATATCCGCTTCTATTTCCAGTTCGTTCAGTTCAAAATTCAATGTATCGGTCTTATGCAGAAGCTCGACGAGATTCTTCTTCCAGAGTTCAATCTCCGCTCTGCTCTTTTCATTTTCCAGGCCGCCTCTGCGGATGGATCTGCGGATGATCCGGGTATAGCCGACAATGCGTGCCTTGTCTTCGACTTCCTTGATCTTTGTCTCGCTCTTTGTGTCGAGATATGCCGAAAGGACTTTGTGCCAGAATTTCTTTCCGGTCTCAAAGTCAAAGCCCTGGAATTTTTTGATCACTTCATGATCGTATTCCGAGAAGCCGATATATGCGTTGTAAATAGACGCCAGTTCAAAGATCGGATGGCCGACAGCCAGTGTGTCCATATCAATCAGAAGAACTTCATCATTCTGCAGTTCCAGATTCTTTGTATGGTAATCACCGTGGATCATATGATTGTCATGCGGAATTGCCTTTACAAGTGAAAGCAGCTTTTCCCCATCCGCCGGTTCAAGATAATCCTTCATGAATTCAGCCCAGCCGATGACTGTCTGCCGCATGTCAGGAAGCTTTCCTTCCGGAACGACGGTATCGTGAATCTTCCGGAGCATTTTTACATACTCCTCAACGCACCAGTCCATCTTTTCCGGTTCATTCACCAGGATCTTGGTAAAGGATCTCGCATTCAGAAGTTCAAAGACAGATCCATAGCTGTCCCCGACTCTTACCACATCATAGGAGATCGCGGTAGGAATGCCGAGAACCAGCGCGAGTCTTGCGACTTCACGTTCATGCTGGATGTCTTCGAGCGCATCGGCATTGTTATAAACCTTTACAACATTGTCCTTGTCGATTCTGTAGATTGTTCCGTTGGCACCCTGGCCGATGACTTCGCATCCCTCGACAGACACAACACGGTATGCCTTCTTTACAGTCATGATTTCCGTAAAGCCGGTCATCTCAAGAATCTCATATACTTCGGATCTGACATTGACAATCTGAAGATCCGGGTATGTTTTTTTAATCCGCAGAAGGACCCGCAGACCGGCAGAAGAAATATATTCCAGATCTTCCGCATCCAGAATGACAGACTTCCCGGTATATCCGGAAAGCTGATTCATTATACTTTCTTCGACTTCATGGGAATTCCCTGAATCGATTCTGCCTTTCAGCTCAATTGTAAATATATCATCGCTCATGTTTTCGGTCCTTTCATTGCCAAATCAAAGGCATTCTGGGCAGTACTCTGTAAGATTGCATATACGGCACTGCCGCATGAAAAAGTCTGTCCTGTTCAGCGTTTATCTGTTCTTTTATAAGGCATCAGCCGTTCTTATTCAATCGTCAGGATATCCGAGAATCCTGTGACGTCAAAAATCTCCATGATTGTGCTGTTCACATGGACTACTTTCATTCCGCCTTTTTTCACCATTGCTTTGTATGCCGCAAGCAGAATGCGGAGGCCGGCAGAAGAAATATAATCAAGCTTTTCAAAGTCCATGATCAGTTCTTCCGCTTCCTGAATGGTTTCAGTCAGATCTGTTTCAAGCTCTTCGGATGTATTGGTGTCGAGCCTTCCTTCCAGGGAATATGTTACTTTGCCTTCCTCAGCTGTTTTAACAATATTGAGCATAATGAAACCTCCTGTGATTTTCATTGTCTGCGGCAGTCTGATGCCGCATCAGATAAAACTACGCTACTTCTATTTTATTTTCTAATGAGGTTAATTCCAATACGTAACTCAGAAAAAACATATGTTAAGCATCATTAATATTAATAATTCATTCACCGATGAAAAAGAACTGCCGCAGCAGTTCCTTTGTCAGTACGTTCAGTTGTGTATTTTCAGAAGGCTGGTTCTTCTGTTTCGCTGATCAGAGGCTCTCTGTTTACATCCGCAATGCACAGCACGCCCCTGTCCATCACATACAGAACTTTCCCGTAAGAAACATCGCCGATTTTGTCATAAAGCCTGCCGGCGCTGAAGCTTTCACCGATCACGGTTGAAACACTGTTTGCGACATAGCCGATTTTTCCCAGTCCGTCCATTTCCGCCTTGATCGCTTCATGATCATATTTGTTGTCCGGTTCTTTGACCAGACGCACTGTCATACCCGGTTCCAGGAAATCATTTCCGAAATAATAATGTGTTCCTGTAATTGTAAAATAAGCTTTTTCCATCTTCTTTTTCTCCTCTTTGCGTCTGTATCATAACTGAAACCGCTGTACAGATTTCATGCCTGTCAGGCACACAAAAAAATCCGGCTTCCACCGGATTTCCTATGATTTGCCGCAATGAATCAGCCAGCGATTTTTCCGTTTAAATCCTCGCTGCTTTTCTTCGCAGCTGTATCCTTCTTCTTCACATGATTGAAGGCATCCTGTTCAAGGCCGAGCAGGGACATCAGCCACTTGAACCATTCCTGCGACATGATCACTTCACCGACGCCGCCGTTGACTGCGTCCAGGGCATCATCCGCAAGTGCCTGCGTGCCTGCTGCTTCATCGATCTTCAGATCTAATCCGTTTTCAGCCGCGAATGCGATCAGTGCTTCTTTTCCTTTTGAAGCAGCTTCAGCAGCCTTATCCTTTAAACCTGCAGCAGCGATGGCTTCCGCAAATTCTTTCATTCCTACAGTTTTCATGATTTTATTTCTCCTTCGTTCATCGCAAATTATAGCATATGGCTGACTGCTGTTATTTTTGTTTCAGAAGCAGTCATGCCAATCTTAAGAATCTTTATTCATCCAGAACCGGAATATTGATTCTGACTGTCATATCGCTCAGCGGATAGCAGGAACATGCATGGACATAATTGAATTCTTTATCTTCCGCTCTTCTGCCGTCATTGACGGGTCTTACATAATATTTGCCATCCATAACCTTGATTCTGCACACACCGCAGGCACCGCTGCGGCATCTGGTATGAACCGGCATAGCCACACGTTCCAATGCGACAGCGATGCTTTCGGAAGCTTTTGCGTCAATGACGGTTTCATGAATTCCCTGCTTCACTTTCAGCCGGAAGGTTCTGTCTTTGAGTTCAGAAGGATAATCTTCGGATTGGGAAATATCAGCGCTCTGTCCGAAAACTTCAAAGCGGATTCTGCGCTTAGGAATCTGCAGAGCTTCCAGTTCCTGCTTCACATATTCATACATTGCCTGCGGTCCGCAGATGAAATAAGATGTATCGCCGTCTGAATATTTCTGAATCAGTTCACGGGAAAGGAATCCTTTTTCACCGGTCCAGTCCGGATTGTCACCGGAAAGAACATGGACTATTTTCACACGATCGCATGCGCACTGTTCCAGTTCTTCTTTCAGGATGATGTCATCCGCATTGACGGATCCGTACAGGACTGTCAGATTCAGATCGAGTTTTCCGAAGCGGATTTCCTTTGCCATGGAGACAAACGGTGTGATGCCGCTGCCTCCGGCAAGGGCGACGACATGCTTTGCGTCGCGGATGGAATCATAATGAAATTCTCCAAGTCCAACTTCTCCTTCAAACACATCGCCCGGTTTTGTATGTTCCAGCAGTTCATCTGCCGCAAAGCCGTTTTCCTTCGGTTTTCTGACTGTGATTTCCACAAACGGATGTTCACCGCGTGTTTCAAATGGAGCGCTGGAAATGGAATACGGTCTTGTCACAATGGAATTGCCGATCTTCATTTTCAATGTAAGGAACTGTCCTGCCTGAAAATACGGCAGAGCAGGTGCTTCAAAGCGGATTGTCTTTGCGGTTTTTCCTGCAGGACGTATCTCTGAAACCGTCAGACGGATCATTCCGGGATGGAGCTTTTTCGCTGTTTCGGAAATCGGATCATAGTATTTTGATGTCCCTTCCGCATTGTCAAACAGTTCCTGTCTTCTTTTGGTTACACGGGAAGCTCCGCCGACATCTTCTATCAAATTTCTGATTTTCATCGTCCTGCCTCCCTGTCTTCTTCCATCTGATCCAGAATGATCTTCGCGGCTTTTCTGCCGTTGGTGACTGCCGGTCCCATACCGTCGCCGGAAATCTGGTGTGCTCCGGCAAAGGCCAGGCCTTTGATGAAGTTTTCATTCTCTGACATCTGCAGTCTTGCGACAATATGATCGTCCATCGTATGCATATAGCCATATACCGATCCTCTGTAGGCACCGGTGTAGTGGGCGATGGTCACCGGTGTTTCAATGACGATTTCAAGAATATGTTCTTTCAGATCCACACCGAGACGTTCTGATTCCATGCGGATAAAATATTCCGCATTCTTTTTCTTCATTTCCGCATAATTCTCTTCGGTTACATTGAACCAGGCTTCTGCACGGGGAAGCGCTGTAATGGAATAGATACATGTCCCTTTCGGCGAAGCATTGGGGTTGGCAAGATTGGTACAGATGGAAGTGATGTAGTTATACGGTCCTTCCCCTGCATATTCATCAAAGATCTGATTCAGATCCATACCTTCCGGTGCATAGAATGTGGAATAATCATGAATTCCAAGGTTTTCCGGGCTGTCATCCAGCAGCATCACAACCGAGAAGCAGGAAACACCGACCGTCTTGGAATTCACAAATTTCAAAGCTCCTTCCGGCACTTCGCTTAACGGTTCAATCATCGATGTATATGCTTTATCCGGATAAGCCGAACATACAACATAATCGCTGAAGATTTCCGTTCCGTCCTTTAAGCGGACACCGTACACATGGCCGTCTTTCACCAGGATTTTATCTGCACGGATTCCGAATTCCACCTGGCAGCCAAGGTCCATTGCCCTTTCAGCCATTTTGAGTGACATTTCATGTGAGAAATGAGCCGGAACATAGGAACCGTAGCCAAGATAATCCGCCATCAGGACTGCCCATACGGTAAACGGAAGATTCTCTAATATATCTCCCACATAAATCCAGTAGGCTGAAAGAATATCAACTGCACTCTTCGGCAGATCAAATGTATCAATGACTTCCTTCGCGCTGTAGCCGGCAGTCTTTACAAAATCCGGATGTTCCATTAACATCCGCACTTTTGACATATGCGTGACGGAAAGAATATTGACGGAATCATAGACACGGCTGCACAGCTGCAGAAGGCTCAGGATCTTTTTGAAAAGAGAACCGTCTTCATCTCCGCATGCCCTGGCAATCTCAAATGCGGGTGTTTCAAAATTCCCGTGGGTTCCCGGATGCACAAGAACGTTCATTCCAGTTTTCCCATCCACAAACCTGTATGCGTCCGGTACGCGCAGCCAGTTGATTTCAACACCGCATTCTTCAAAGAATTTCCTGATTTTCAAAGGGCTGTCCTTAGGACCGATGGACATCATTTCATGCAGTGTGCCTTCGATCTCCACACCGCCTCTGACAAATGATGTGGCGACTCCTCCGGGCAGATTATGCTGTTCAAGGACAAGCACATCCTTTCCCTTTTTTGCAAGCGTCAGCGCGGAAGCCAGTCCGGCAAGCGCGCCGCCGATGACGATCGCATCATAGCGATCTTTAAAATACTTGATTGTCTGAGTCATCATAACTCCTTTATATATCGGTTCTTTCATTATAGCTGAATCATCCGCTGTGACTGTATGCATTTTCAACTGACAGAGAAAGAAGACGTCCGAAGACGTCACCTTCCTTACTGTTTCTGATAAACCGCAATCTCATCAAGCGGAACAGATGTATGGATTGTTCTGTTTCCTTCCAGGATTTCATCTGTGCGGATATCTTTCCATTTTCCTTCAGGCAGATAGACATCGCGCTCAAATGTATCTTCATATAAGATCGGTGCCACAAGGTATTCACTTCCGAACATATACTGGTCGTAGATTTCCCAGCATTTTGAATCATCCGGGAATTCATAGAACATGGTCCGCATTAACGGTGATCCGTTTTCTTCAGCTTCTTTATAAAGAGAAGCGATGTAATCATGCATGGAAAGACGGACATTGAGGAACTTCTTCATAATGGCAAAGTTTTCTTCGCCATAGGACCAGAGTTCATTGGGCTGTCCTGTTTTGAGATACCCTCCGCCATAGTCACGGTTATCAAGAGGCGGAATATCATACGGGCCTCTGTCGCCATGCATGCGCAGCACAGCTGTATAGACCGCGAATTCATACCAGCGGATCAGCAGCTGACGGAAGGAAGGATCATTGACATCATCCGTCATGAATCCGCCGATATCGGTTGTCCACCATGGAATGCCGGCAAGGCCCATATTGAGACCGCACTGCAGCTGATCGCGGAAGGATTCAAAGGTGCTCGGCACATCGCCTGACCAGATCACATTTCCGTATTTCTGCGATCCTGCCCATCCGCTTCTTAACAGGTTGACAGGATTCTTCCTGCCGTCTTTGATCATGTTGTCATAGATGGCGCGGCTGTAATACTGCGGCCAGATATTGGAACAGGAAAGAGCTGTCCCAAGCCAGTATCGGTACTGGTCAAAATCATATTTCACATAGTCCGGTTCAGCATTGTCCAGCCAGATCATATCAATGCCGAGATCCAGATAATTCTTCTTTACCTTTTCATAGAGATATTCTCTTGTCTCAGGATTGGTCGCGTCGATTTCGGTGCAGTCTCCCTGATAGTCATAGGTCTGTGCGCCGCCTCTTTCAGTCCGGATCAGAAGTCCGATTTCTGCCATTTCTTCATAGTTTTCACTCTTTTTGTCTACAGAAGGCCAGACGGAGACACAGACTTTGATTCCCATTTCATGAAGCTCATCAATCATGGCTTTGGGATCCGGCCAGTATGTTTCATCAAATCTCCAGTCTCCCTGATACGGCCAGTGGAAGAAGTCAATGACAATCGCATTGATCGGCACGCCATGGTCTCTGCACGCATGGGCAACTTCAAGAACTTCCTTCTGTGTACGGTAGCGCAGTTTGCACTGCCATAAACCCATCAGATCCTCCGGGAATTCCGGAGCTCTGCCGGTGACTGCCGTATAGTTTTTTAACAGTTCCTTCGGTGTATCTGCCACAGTGATCCATTCATCCAGCTGCTTGACTGCTTCGGCTGTAAACTCAGTGATATTGGTTCCGAAGGATGCTCTGCCTACAGCCGGATTGTTCCATAAGAATCCATATCCTTTGGAAGAAATATAGAAAGGAACGGATACCTGGCTGTTTCTCTGCTCAAGATCAAGAATACAGCCTTTGAGATTGGTATTTGCCTGCTGGTACTGGCCCATGCCGAAGATCTTTTCATCCGGATCGCTGTCAAACTTCTGCACAATCCGGTAGTCGCCGCCGATATACGGTCTGTATTCACGGTTGATATATTTCAGGCATCTGCTTTCATTGCACAATGTACCTTCATAATTGCGGAAGTATTCACGCAGGATCAGCTCATCATCTTTATAGAAAGCAATAACGCCCTGCGGATTGACTTGGGCTTTCAGTCTGCCATTAGTAATGCATGCGGTTTTTTCTTCAATTTCAATCTGTGCTTCTGTTTCAGCAGGGCTTTCCGTCAAAGCCCAGTCATGGTCGGTAAAAGAAGGATAGCGGGTGGAACGGATGCGCAGGGAATCTTCTCCCCATGCGTCAATCCGCAATGTTTCTCCCTGATGCTTGACGATCAGACAATTGTGATTTTTTATAAACATACTTCGCTCCTGTTTGTATCAATATCATATCATCGTTCATTGTTTCTAATATAAAAAGCAGACCTGCAGCTTTCTGCAGGCCTGAATCAGTCAGTGATATTCAATTCTGTTCGTAAAGGAAATGATACAGTGCACCGATGAGATTGGCATCATTGGAGAAACGGCACGGACATACATCCGGAAGCGGCAGATCCAGACCTGCCAGCATATCAGGATTGTATTCCGGAATTTTCTGAATGCTCTTGCGGAGATATTCCATCAGAAGCGGTGCTGCTGAGATGCCTCCGCCGATGCAGATGCGCTCAAGATTCAGAAGATTGTTGAGGCTGAACAGTGTCATCGCAAGATCATCGGTATACATTTCAAGTGCCTTCAATACATCGGTATCACCCTGCTGCGCACGTTCAAAGAATTGATAGCCGTTAAGATCTGTCACATCTTCACCATTTACTTTTTCCAGTCTTCTGAACAGTCCTTTATATCCAAGTTCCGCCCAATAGCTTTCCTTTTCTTCTTTTTTGCTGAGATTGGTGCAGACAAGAGAAAACTCTCCGCACATGAAATCTTTTCCTCTTCTCAGTTTTCCATCAAAGATTAAACCGCCGCCGACACCGGTTCCGATTAACAGAACAGCTCCGTCATCAATCCCCTGCAGATTCCCTTTCCACAGTTCCGCAAGTGCCGCGCTTTTTCCGTCATTTTCAATGGCGCATGGAAACCCATAACGCTCTTTGAATAATTCGGGAATACAGCAGCCGTTGAGATAAGGAAACACACTGACAAGACGGATAATTCCGTTTTTGGAGTCAATGATTCCGGGTGAAGAAATTGCGATGCCTTCAACCCGTTCCTTTACAGGAAGAACGATCTGATCAATTGTTTCAAGAAATTCTTCCTGTGACGCCTCACGGGAAGGAGACGGTACTTTTCCCTGTTCCAGGATTTCGGAAAGATCATTCATGATTGCATATTTCAGATCCGTTCCGCCCCAGTCAAATACCAGATATTCGCTCATAAGTCCTCCGCACATTTTTTGAAATACTGCTTCTGATTCCATCTTAAATGATTTTCTGTTCATGAGGTATGACAGAAGCGGATTCAGGATAAAACAGGAAGATCATCAAGCTGTTCTTCCAGATACCCAACCATTCCGAAAGGTTCTGTTCCCTGATGTTCCTTTATGATTCTGCTGATCTCTTCCAGCAGATCACAGACCGGTTCGATCAGATGTTCAGGCTGGTCTGTATAGTTTTCCAGCCTGCCGCCGGTGTAGGAACGATTCTCAATACCGAGAAAAATCTTTTCTTTTTCTATATCAAAAGATCCGTATGCGGCATACAGGCCGACCGCGTCTGCGATCAGTTCATCCCTGATGGGTTCTGTTTTATCCGGATAGAGTCTGCGGCAGATCACATGCGTCAGTTCATGATATCTGCGGATGGTATCGGAAAGAACAAGCCATTCGTCTTCCGTACATCCCATTTTTTCAGCTGGGATATTGCTGTAGGGACCACATGATAAAACAGCGAGCTGTTCAATATAATTTTCCTTGATGGATGTGAATCTTCTGAATTCTTCAGCTGTATCCGGATATGTATTGCCTTTTGCCAGTTCTTCCTGAGCATATTGATCCATATGATGATGAATCTTCTGCCAGTTGAATACATTTAACATGGAAGCTCCCTGTGTTTTGAGAATCTTCATATCCATGCCTTCTTTGGCAGCCATCATACAGCGGATAAATGTTTCATAATCCTTCCGGTTATGCAGGGTCACAACACGGATGAGTCCGACCGGTGTTTCCTGCATTTCTTCACTGTCGAGGGGATCACACTCAAAATGGGAAAGATCTTTGATATCCGGTTCTTCCCCGCTCAGAACAGTCTTTCTGAACTGCTGCTGATCTGCATGATCCGGATTCAGATACAGCTGCGGCCAGATCTCTGCCAGTTTTTCCATTACGGTTCTTCCTTTATTCATCATCCAGACCATGAAGCAGCAGGTCATTATATGCGGCGTTGGACGCTTCTGCTTCCTTCTTTCTTTTCCATGCGTCAATTTCACTCATGATTGCCAGCATCTCATCCGCGATCAGTTCCGGTTTCTTCGGTTTTACCTGCCGGAGGTAGCTGCTCATTCTGCGGATTGCCTTGGGGCTGCTGAGATTCTTTGCGATCACAAGCGCAAATTCTTCCGGAAAACCGAGTTTCCGGATTTCATATACAAGTTCATCTTTTGCCAGTTTCCATTCATACTGGGCTGCAGTTATATTTGCCATCGGTTTTACCTTAAAGGTTTTGTGAACATCGGTCAACCAGATCAGAATGATTCTCTCTCTGCCAGTCATATTGAATCATTCTCAGATGTTCTGCTACGATAATTCTGACAGGAAGTTCCACTATGAAAATCAATTTGGAATCCCTGGCTACCGAAGCCAGAAATCAAAACACAATGAATCTCGATCAGATGTCTCCGCTTGAAATTGTGACCGTGATGAATGAAGAAGATTCACACATTGCACAGGCGGTCAGACCCCATCTGAAAACGGTTGCTCTGATTGCGCAATGGGCAGGTGAATGCGTCCGTAATGGCGGAAGAATCATTTATATGGGAGCAGCGCTTGCGATCAGACGCAAAGCCAAAAGACTTCAAAATGACCGTCTTACTTCTGTTATCTCTGGCGCGGTGCCTGCCGGCATTCTCGGTGTCGGAGAGCCTTTGATCTACGGCGTCACACTGCCGATGGGCAGACCGTTTATCACTGCAGGTCTTGGGGCCGGTTTTGGCGGAGCCTTCATCATGGCAATGCAGGTGGCCGCGACAACATGGGGACCGTCCGGAATCCTGGGGTGTTTTGTCATGACAGCCGGACCGAACAGAGGAATCAAAAGCATTCTCTTTTACCTGATGGGACTGATCATTTCAATCGCTGCCGCCTATATCATCACAGATCTTCTGGTAACAGATGAGCAGGTGCTGAATGCATAAGGCACTTCAGCAGAAAACGACTGAATTAGCACAGCTGCCGTAAAAACCGGCAGCTTTTTAACAGAAAAATCCGAACGTTCGGATTTTTTCATTTATCCGAACCTTTAATAAATCCGAACTTTTAACCCTATTTGTCTTAAACG
>CAMVGT010000029.1 GCA_947167125.1 uncultured Erysipelotrichaceae bacterium | reverse complement strand
CCTCCCCGCCCAAATCAGAGATTATGGACGGGGTCTCCTGCGTTCACTAATGAATGTTTTAGAAGCGATCCGCTGCAGACACAGCTACAGGGGAAATTATAAGGATATCCCTGTACCCAGGGAGGATTTGATTAAAATCATGCAGGCCGGTCTGGAAGCCCCCTCCGGCTGCAATACCCAGACAACCTCACTGATCGCGGTTGATGATGCGGACATACTGAAAAAACTGCATAATGCAATTGATCCTCCGGTTGCGAAAACAGCTCCTGCAGCCATCTGTGTTCTGACACAGCGGATCAATGCATACAGAGATAAATGTTTTGCCGTACAGGATTATTCGGCTGCGATTGAAAATATGCTGCTGGCGATTGTGGAGCTCGGGTATCAGAGCTGCTGGTATGAAGGCCATATCACCGATGATGACAGAATCTGCGATCAGATGGCTAAGATACTGAATGTGCCGGACGGCTATGAGCTGGTATGTTTTCTGCCTGTCGGAATTGCGGAAAGCGAACCGGTTTTAGCGAAGAAGAAAGCATTTGAGGAAAGGGCATGGTTCAATTCCTTTCCGGCAAATAAGGAATGATTTTTAAAATGGAGAAGCAGAAATGAAGCACGAATGCAAAATCACAGTTCTTGAGACCAAGGTCTTTGCGGATCTTCAGGAAAAGTACCTGGCGGATCCGAAATCCGGTCCCTGTCCTTTCTTTCATGCAGGAGATACTTTTGTGCTGAAACGCACACCCGAACAGGATGATTTCTATCATCTGATGAACGGCAGATTCTGCGGGGAAGCATGGGATGCGGTCAGCAGATATGTCTACACAGCTCTGCAGGGAGGCTCCATCATGAAAGGCTGGACCAATGATGACCGCATGATGATCACCTGCTGCAATGACGGCACAAGACCTGTCATCTTCAAAATCGAAAGAATCGATATCCCCGAAACACCCGAGGAAGAAGAATGGCTGGCAAAGCAGAATTTTAAAAATACAGCAGAGGATGCCTATACAGGATGATCTGCAGAACTGAACAGGTAAGGAGGCAATATGGAAAAGTTCGAATACAGAGTGATGTCTTTTGATGTGACAGGTTTCTTCGGCGGAAATGTTGATGTTTATCAGCTTGAAGACGAATTTAACGTGCTTGGAAACAATGGCTGGGAATTGGTCAGCTGTACACCCTCAGCCCAGAGCTACGGATCAACCAAAAGCCTGGTGTGCATTTTCAAAAGAAGGTTCGATGCATCAGAAATGTAGAATACTGCTGAGATCTGTGTGAGAAAGAGACAGAACAGAGCATATATTTGATTTTTCATTTGTGATCCGGAAGCCGATGAAAAAGGCCTCCGGTTTTTTTGATAGGTGAATGATCAGAATGCGGCTGTTCCACCAAAGAACAGCAGGAATGGTATAATGACAAAAACAGGAAACCGTATGCCGCTTTTCCTCACAGAACAATCAATGCATCGGCAGACGCTGCTCGTTCTCGCCGGCAAATCACTGAAGCAGCTGTTTCCGTCTCACCGCAGAATACTGCGATCCCGATTATGAATAAACGTCCTGGAGAAGTGACGGATCATTCCTGAACCTTTATGCAGAAACCTGGGGAGGTAAAACATGAAACTGTCAGTGATATTTGAAGAAAAACCGAAACAATGGGGATTTCGGGGAGATCCGTATTTCTGGGACTATCTGAAAGAAAAAGCAGAGAAGAAGGATCTGATCTCTGAAGATGAACTGGAAGAATGGATCAAAGAAGAATACTTTTCGCTTGCGGGCAAACCTCTGACTGATGACTATATGGATTTTGCGGTCATTGAACAGTTTGCACATGGCGGAATGAGCTCGGGCGGTGTTGCCAATGAATGGTGGATGGAAGAGGGAATTCCGCTGCTTAAAAGAAGACTGCATGCCTTAAGCAGTCAGGAAGGCAAAGAAAAATGAAATCATATTTTGTAAGCAGCCTCTGTCATAACGGTATCCTTGGGGGAGGACTGATTCTCGATGACAGCACTCTCACATATAAAACCGGGAAGGTGACAGTGGACCCCAAATACAGGAATCTTGTATTGAAAAGAGAAGATATCATTTCTTTGAAATGGAAATGGATTGTATTCCCGATGGCGACATTTGAAATGAGAAACGGGGAGACATACAGCTTCCTGATTTTCAACAAAAACCGCTTTATGAAGATTTACAGTCAATCAGCTGCCACGCAGGGAAGCTGACGCATAGAAAGGAATTGATTGATGAGATACCGGACATCTGCCTTATATACAGCTTTGTTTGCGGGTGCTTTATGCATCAGCGGATGCGGCCCAAAAGAAACAGAACCTGTGGAACCTGCTGCAGAAGAGCAGACAGCTGTACCGGAAGAAACGCAGGAAGCTGAACCTGAAGTTCCAAGTGAAGAAGAACAAATTGAGACTGTTTATCAAAACGGACTTGAATCCACCATCTGCATCTTTACGCCCTCAGGCAATAACGGCACGGGATTTCTGTATCACGGTACATATGTCATTACAAATGCGCATGTGTTATATGATACAGAAGAATTCACCCTCATGGATCAGGAAGGCAATGAATATACCGGAACGATTATATTTACGGATGACGCAAATGATATTGCGGTCATAAAAGCGGACGGGATTCATGGAAAGTCTGTCAGTTTCGGCAATTCTGACGAAATCAAGGCCGGTGACAAGCTGGTGATGATCGGCAATCCTGCCGATGGAAAGCCTTTTGACTTCTGCACAGGACAGTGCCTGAAACCGGAAGAAGAGTTCTATCAGCAGATGGATCCGGATGGAAGATATATCGCATGCGACGCGGATCTCAGGTCCGGATACTCCGGCGGACCGGCTTTCAATCTTGACGGAGAAGTGATCGGTCTTTCCAATGCCGCCTTTATGACGGACCTTTCAGAATACGGATATGAACATCTGAGTCTGATTATTCCGATCACCAGAGTCATCAGCGAAATTGAAGAAAACTGTGCTGACTGATGTCAAAACTGCATAAAATCATTGGGACACGGCATGTCTCATCAGGAAAACAGGGCATTCTGCTCACTTTATGTCCTGTAATCCGGAATGATTCCGCATTATTGTGAAAACGCAAAGGAGGTCAGTGACCTATGGACATGATGAAAACAGGAAAGCTCCTGCAGCAACTGAGAAAAGAAAAAGGACTGACACAGGAGGAACTCTCAGAGAAGATGGGAGTCTCACGCAGAACGGTATCGCGGTGCGAAACTGGAAACAATATGCCGGATCTTGATATCCTGATTGAACTTTCCGATCTTTATGAAACTGATCTCCGTGAAATCCTGAGCGGAGAAAGGAAAAGTGAGCAGATGGATAAGGAACTGAAAGAGACTGTATTGCAGGTCGCAGATTACAGCAGCGAAGAAAAAGCAAGACTGATCAGAAGAATGCATTGGCTGTTTATTGCCGGGCTGATTGGATTTATCGCATTCCTGGTGATTACAGCACTGGATCTTGGTGAGGTATCCCCATATTCAGCAATTGCCGGGTTTGGTCTCGGAGTCGCATTCGGAATGATGATCATCGGTGTTATTTTCACAAGCAGATATGCTTCAGAAATCAGAAAATTCAAAATGAGGCTTCTCAATAAAGGAAACAGCTGATCTGAATAATCACTGTGACAGATAGAAAAGAGGAAGAAAGAGATTGTTATGGTTTCGCTCTTTCTCTTTTTGATATACGCATAACATTTTATAAATTGTGCATATATATGAATTCATGCGTGTATAAACGCCTATTATGTTTACATTTCCACGATCGGTTTATATAATGACGTCAGGAGTATATGGTTCGCAATGTGTTTTGATACGAACGATACGTATGCCCGGCAGTAATGAAACAATCATTGAACACAGCCGCATTACAGCCAATAAGGGATCGGACAGCTCAGAATACAGGGGGAATCATAAGCTTTTTTTTGTAATTGGAAGGAGTAAAAAGGACTATGAGCAGTTCAACCAGAATCCATCGGCTTCTGGCTTTATCCGTCAGCGCTTTTATGCTGAGCTCAACGCTCGTGTTAGCTGAAGAACCTGTCATCACAGGAAGCACGGATAAAACAGAATACACCGGGGATGACATCATCACCGAAACAGTCGAACTCGACAACACATCCACAGAAGACATCGAAAGCATCACCATTACCGGAGACATTCCTGAAGGCTATACAGCCAAAGTTATTTCCGGAAACGGAGAGGCAGGAGAGCAGAACTGGACAGTCAAAGACGCAGCAGAGGCAGGTCAGAAGGCTTCCGCTGTTGTGGAACTGACACCGGTATCCGAAGAAGAGCCCGTCACACCGCCTGCTGATGATGAAAAGCCGGCTGATGATAAGACAAAACCGGATAAAGGCGGATCAAGCAAAGCGCCGGATACTTCCGATCATTCTTCTTCAGGCACATGGACAGCGATGATGATCACCGCTCTGCTGATCGGCGCCGGCGCCGCTTTCATGAGATTCAGACAGGCAAAGAAAGCTCTGTCGCTGTTCCTTGCAGGTGCGTTAAGCGCAGGTCTTGCGCCGGTCACTGAGGCAAAGGCGGAAGGCGAAGAGATCGATTACAGCGGATATACACTGCAGTGGGAAGAAAACTTCGACGGCACAGAACTCAACCGTGATGACTGGAATGTTGAACTCCATTCACCGGGCTGGGTAAACGCTGAGCTGCAGGCTTATATTGATTCTGATGAAGTGCTCTATGTTGAAGACGGCCACCTTGTCATCAAGCCTGTCAAGGATGGCGATAATTACTATTCCGGCCGTGTCAACACAATGAACAAGCATGACTTCAAATACGGCATTGTGGAAGCCCGCTGCAAGGTTCCTACAGGCAAAGGATATCTGCCCGCATTCTGGATGATGCCGACAAATGAAAGCCTCTACGGCCAGTGGCCGAGATGCGGCGAAATCGACATCATGGAAGTCATGGGTCAGCAGACTGATCTGGCTTACGGCACAATCCATTTCGGCAACCCCCACAGCCAGAAGCAGGGAACACATACCGTTTCCTCACCTGACTACGCTGCTGAATATCATACATACGCGGTTGAATGGCTGCCCGGCTCCATCGCCTGGTACATTGACGGCGTCAAGTTCTTTGAAACAGGCGACTGGTATTCCACAACCGAAGGCAAGGGAACAGTCACATATCCCGCACCGTTCGACCAGCCGTTCTATGTCATCCTGAACCTTGCCATCGGCGGCAGCTGGGTAGGCTATCCGGATGAAACAACAACTTACGAAGACCAGGAATATGACATTGACTATGTCAGAGTCTATCAGAAGGATTCCTATGACGAAAACGTCCAGCCTCCTGAAAAGGAACCGGAAGTAATGCGTGAAGCGGATGAGACAGGCAACTACCTGCTCAACTCCTCCTTCAGCGGACTTGATCCATGGGTATTCGCGACTTCCCAGGGCGGTGTCGGCGCAGCCGATACAGCGAACGGCGAAGTCATCATCACAACTGAAAATGCCGGCACGGAAACATACGGTATCCAACTTCTGCAGAGAGATGTTCCGCTGCAGAAAGGCGCGACCTATGTCGCAAGTTTCGATGCTTATGCGGATGAAGAGCGCACAGGCCTCATCGCCATCGAAGGCGGCGAGGACAGCGGCTGGGTACGCTACCTCAATGACACCAAGTTCACTGCCACAACAGAAAAGCAGCACTATGAATATGTCTTCACGATGGAAGGAGAAAACGATGCGACCAGTGTCTTCGAGTTCAACCTCGGCAATACTGCTCCGACACCGGCAATCCATATTTCCAATGTCCGCCTTGAAAAGCAGGCTGTCACAAAGGATATCGAAATCCCTGTTAAAGTTGATGGCGAAGAAATCGTTCTGCACGCAAGCGTGAAGTATGTATATGCGCCTAAGGCTGAAGAAGAAGGCAAGAGTGTTCTTTCCGACGGCAACTACATCTATAACGGCGAATTCCAGGAAGGCAGCGACCGGAAGGAATTCTGGGAAGTCGAAGGCAGTGCTGATGTCAGTGTCACACCGCTGGAAGACGGAAGAAGACTGAAGATTGATGTCACCGATCCTGCGGTTGTCATCCTTCAGAGAGATGTTCCGACTTCACCAGGCGTCGCTTATGCCCTGAGCTTTGAGATCGAAGGTAAGGAAGGCGTCAATGTTACAGTTGAAGGCGGCGGCCAGCAGTGGGATATGGTGCTGAGAGGTGAAACACAGAAACAGAACTACACCTTCACAACACTTGATACAGACTATGACAAAGACTTCCGCTTCACGTTCAATGAAGCAGGAACCTATTACCTCGACAATGTCCGTCTGGTTGAAGACGCTCTGATCAAGAACGGTACCTTCAATGCCGGCATGACAAGCTTTGAAGCTTACTTCTACAATCCTGACAATGCGACAAGCATCATCGACTCTCAGCAGGAAGACAACGCCTTCGATATCACAATCAACGATACCGGCGACGCTGACTGGCACATCCAGCTCAAGCAGGAAGGCATCCCTCTGGATGAAGGACAGTGCTACAAGCTGAGTCTTGATATGAAGAGCTCGCTTGACAGAAAGATCCTTGTCGCAATCCAGCGTGACGGCAACAAGCGCGGCGATGACTGGACACCGTATCTGCAGCAGGCAGTTGATGTATCTGCTGACTGGCAGACATATGAGCTGTACTTCAAGATGAATCCGGCAACCGAACCCAAGAGCGATCCGATTTCCGTATTCTCCATCTCCATGGGTGCAGTCAACGGAGTAAGAATCGCACAGCAGCACAGAATCTTCATCGACAACATCAGCCTTGAAAAGATCGATGAATCCGAAATGCCGGCGGATGAAATTCCTGACATCAAACCGGGTGAAAACATTCTTTCCAACGGTGACTTTGAAAACGGCACAGAAGGCTGGGAAGGATTCGGCGATGCATTCTCACCGGCAGTCGGCACACTGGCTGTTGAAGACGGCAAAGCTGTCATGAGAATCGAGAGTGTCGGCGACGCAGACTGGAACGTGCAGCTGAAGCACTTCGGCCTTGTCATCGAACAGGGCGGCACCTACAAGGTTACATTCAAAGGAAGCTCCAGCGTCGCAAGAGATATCTCATTCAATGTGATGTCTTCGACCTATTCCTGGTACGGCGGCAGTACCGTCACTCTGGATGAGGAAACAAAAGAATACAGTTTCACATTCACGATGAATCAGGAAACCAACACCGATGCCGGTCTGTTCATCTCCATGGGCAAAATCGGCGAGGCACAGCCTTCCGTCATCACACTTGACGATATTGTTGTCGAAAAGGTCAGCTGATCATCCATTTAATCAATTGAAAGAAGACTCCTTCATGCATTGTTAAAGACTTTGCATTCAAGGAGTCTTTTTCCGTCAATCCGGTATCCAGATTCGTATATAATGACTGAAAGAGAAAGATCTGAAATCGCGGTCATAACCGTCAGGAGGTAGTTCATGCGTGCGTTTTTAATGAATATTTGTCCGTATGCCATATGGTGCATTGTTTTGATGGAGGTGCTGATTGCAGTACTGCTTTTCAAGCAGTGGAAGAAGAATCAGCAGATGACTGCACTGCTCTCGTTTCTTGTGACACTGGGACTGATTCTGGATGCGGCAGTGATCGGCATGGGTTCTTTTATGAATGAAGGAATATTAAAAGCCATCAGTCCTGTACGCTTTATTGCCCATGGCATTCTGATTCCGCTGCTGTTTCCGATCTGCGGCTATGCGCTTGAACTGAAAAAGCTGGTCATGAATGCGGTATGGATTGTTACCGGTATTCTGATGGCGGCAGGGGCAGCGGAAGGAGCCTGCACGGTTCTGGAACTGAAAGAAATTGCAGGAGTAATCCGCTATGCCTCAGGCGATGCGACACCGGCATGGGCTAATATCATCAGTATGGTCCTTTCATTCGGCACTGTCATCCCGATGATGGTCGTCGGTGTGATTGTCTGGATCAGACAGAAGACGCCGCATCTTTTCCTGTCAGCTTTCATGATGTTTGTCTTCTCGGCACTTGGACCTGCGACAGGCAACGCGGATCTGATCTTCTTTATCAGCATGTTCGGCGAACTGTTTATGATCCTCTTCCTGTATCTCTATGCACTGAAAAGAAACTGAAGTTCAAAGCCGTGTGTGAAAGAAGGCAGATAGATGGTCAGGAAGTTTTTCATACAGTTTATGATTATCATTCTGTTTTTTACTGCGTCTTCATGCACGAAAGGCAGTGTATCAGAATCTCAAAGAACAGTTTCCGTTATATGCGTCTTTGGAAGAACTTGCAGGGGATGAAGCGAATCATGTCATTCTGACACCCTGATCAAAACAGTGATCATCCCAGGGAGTAATTTATGCTTTCAGATAAAAAAACTTATGTCTCAATATTGACGCTTACCGCATTTCTGTCCGTCTTTGCGGCAGGATGCGGTCAAGAAAAGAACGGAACCGTTCAGGCGGAAGAATGTTTCATTTACACAGACGGCCTATTGGATGACCTTTGTGCCATTGAATATCTTGGTGAAAAATATGATCATGCCGTAATCATGGTGATGGATCCGGAAGGCATTGCGGGAAATCAGTATGCATCAGAAAAAGTGCAGGATGAAAGTGCATTGATGAATGAGGCTTCGAAATGGTTTGAAGGTATTGAGGCATATCAGGATGATACAGATCTTTCCAAAGCGGATCTTTATCTCTTTGCGCCTTTAACGGACTTTGCGGAATTGTTAAAAGAAGATCCTTCCCTCAGCAACAGACATGCTGTATTGATGGCAGGGGATTATGACGGACCGCAAGGAGCAGGGGAAGAGTGGAATGCGGTCAAGGACAATGATGCTTACCGCTATGTGACATCCAATATGAAGGATCTGATCCAGATGACACGCTTTGAATGTGAAGCGGAATATATGACAGGCGATTATCCCTTTCAGGCAGAATTCCTGGATGAATATGTTTCGAAGATGAAAACGATCAATGAAAATGTCTGCTGCTATGATCTGCAGGCAGCAGCTTTCGCTTTTAAATAAAATGCATAGTCCGGCATGCATGCGGGATGCTATAGTGCGATTGAAGAAAGAGAGGCAGTCAGAGACTATGGATGATGAGAAACGGGAGATGTTTTTTGAATATGAGCGGCTTAAAGCAATACTGGAGGATCTGGAAAAGGAAACTTCAGACAGAAGAAGACGCCATGAATGACAGCATGTCCGAAGATGAAAAAAGAATTGCAGAATTAAGAGTGATGGCAATCTGCGAAGAAATTGAGAGCGTTAAAGCACAGATGAGGGATCTGCATCCTTAAACGGACAGCCGGTTACTGCGGTTCATGGACAGCAACCAAAAGACCGGACACGGAACAGGATCACATTGAATGAAGACGCGGCAGAATGATCTGCCGCGTTTTAATCATGATCTGACAGAATTGTTTTGAAGTGATAACTGTTGTGATAGTTGAAATTACAACAGAAACAGTATTAACATAATTGTGAAGGAGAAATGCATATGCAGATATCAAGCAGATTTACGATTGCGGTTCATGTGCTGATCGCAATCGAGACATTTAAAAATGAACGGAAGGTCACAAGCGAACTGCTGGCCTCCAGCGCAAATGTGAATCCGACAGTCATCAGAAGACTGCTGCAGCAGCTGAAAAAAGCAGGCATTGTGACAGTGAAAAGGGGAAGCGGGGGCGCCGATACCGGCCGTCCATTGGAAGAAATCACGCTTCTTGATGTATACAACGCAGTGGAACCGGTTGAAAACGGTCAGCTGTTCCATTTCCATGAAGAACCGAATGAACTCTGTCCGGTCGGAAGAAATATTCATAAAATCATGGACCACAGGCTCGAGGAAATCCAGAATGCCATGGAGGATAAAATGCGGCGCATCACGATTGCCGATGTGATGGCAGACGCAAATAAACTGATCGGTGAAGAAATCTAGTTGTAACTATTGACATCACAACGCAATCGCGTTATTCTTTTGTTGTATCAATCAAGATCACAACGAAAGAGGAGGAACGATACATGTCAAACTACACAAAAGTAAGCACCGCAAACGATCCGAGAACCGAACTTCATGATCTGCTGGGTCTCACAGGCGCAGAGATCAGCGTCAACCATCTTCCTGCAGGAGCAGGCGTACCGTTTGTTCACTCCCATAAAGCAAATGAAGAAATCTACATCATCCTTTCCGGAAAGGGTACTGCAGTCATCGACGGCGATACCGTTGAGCTTGCGGCAGGTGACTTTGTCCGCATTGCCCCGGAAGGAAAAAGACAGTTCACTGCGGCTGCCGATTCTGAACTCAGCTATGTATGCATTCAGGTAAAGGCAGGCTCTCTTGAAGCGTATACAGCTGAAGACGCAATTATTGAACAGTAAATAAAACAGAAGTGATGATGGACATCCGGTATAAACGGATGTCCATTATTTACGTACGGAGGATATTATGACCATCTGCATCAAGGACAATATTCAGAACATGAATCTGGTAATCGGCTGTACAGTCGGCTGTGATTACTGCTATGCCCGCAACAATGTCAACCGCTGGCATATGATTGAAGATTTTTCCAATCCTGAATTCTTTGAGGACAAGCTCAGAATGATGGACAGGAAAAAGCCGCATATCTGGCTTCTCACCGGAATGAGCGATCTTTTCGGATGGAAAGAAGAATGGAGAGAAAAAGTCTTTGAAAAAATCCGGAACAATCCCCAGCACCAGTTTCTCTTTCTCACAAAGCGTCCTGAGCTGCTGGACTTTGAGACGGATCTTGAAAATGCATGGTTCGGTGTGACTGTCACAAGAAGAAGCGAACTGCACAGGATTGATGATCTGAAAGAACATATCCGTGCCAGGCATTATCATGTGACCTTTGAGCCGCTCTTTGATGATCCGGGTAGAGTTGATCTTTCCGGCATTGAATGGATTGTTGTAGGAACCATGACCGGCGCAAAAAGCAGGAAAATCCATACAGAACCTGATTGGGCATGGTCTTTGACGGAGCAGGCACATGAAAAGAAGATCCCGGTCTTTATGAAAGAGGATCTTGAACCGATCATCGGCGAAAAGAATATGGTGCAGGAATTTCCGGATGCATTTGAAAAAGTGCTCAGATTGCAGAAGGAAATGAAATGATGTCTGCAGAAATGCGGTCATTTTTTCTCTTTTTCATGCAATTAATATATTGTTACGAAGCGTAACAGTGATTCTTCAGTCCGTTTCTTGAATGATACGCTCTCAAAAAGCTATATTGTGGGTGTCAATCGATTGCACAGTCAGAAAGAACAGAGGTGTTAGAAAAATGACATTTGGAGAAAAACTGAAAAGCGCAAGACTGGAAGCAGGATATACCCAGGAGGAACTGGCTTCAAGACTTGCAATCTCAAGAGCTGCTGTAGCGAAGTGGGAAAGCGACAGGGGAATGCCGGATGTGACAAATCTGAAGGCACTTGCGGCCGCATTGAATGTCAGCATCGATTATCTTCTCGATGACGGAAGTCCGATCGATCTGTCTGTCACAAAGAAAGCGATCGATCAGAGCAGATACGGAAATAAAAAGCTGTCCCGTCTGAAGAAGATTGAAATCAAGGAAAAAATCATCCGGGAGGAATATCCGGATGCGCAGATCATCCGTCTTACTGTTACCAGAATCAAAAACACAAAGAAGGAAACCATTGCCGACCAGGCAATCGGCTGGTTCTCACTTCTGCTGGCAGGAATTCCTCTTTTCGATACACAGGAATTCGGAAAAACCATCAGTACACTGGATCACCAATACTATCTTGTCAATGAAGGAAACAAACAGTATTTTGTCCTTATGACTGATGAGTTCATCATCTCAAGGCTCATGATTCAGAAAATGGACCAGAAAAAATTCTCGATCGAAGACCGGGAATTCATGGTCATGGGAGAAGTTGACTGAGTATACTCCTGAAGCATTCATATGACCCAGCTGAAAATGACCGGCAGCCCCGGTCATTTTGTATATGATCAGGAATTGAATCTGCAGTCCTTAGTTAAGGATTGCACGGTGATTTCTGTGATTGTGTGAAACTCCTTCCTGCACCTTATTGAATGATTCCCTGCAGAATCATTCTTGCCTTTCGGTGACTGTTTGCCGGAATATGCAATCTGCAGGACATTCTGTATGCGGTTGACAGAAAAGGTTATGGAAAGATACGATTTGGTTAACCAATTCAACAGAAGGAGATAATGAATCATAGAAGGCAGAAGAACTGAAAGAGAAGTACGGCCTTTCGGAAGGGCAGATGGAAAAGATCAATGATCAGGTTCTTGAAAGCATTTCCGGCGGAACGACATCCGACACAGTATCCATCGCACTGACTCTGCTGGGCAAAGGACTCGTTTTTTTCGCCCCTGACGGAGATCCGGAAGACAATTTCATTGATATCGCAAAACTGAAGGAATACTTTGCGTCAAAAGGATACAGATTTGAACCTGCAAGGGGCAATGAGGAAGATGACCTGTACTGGAAAGACGGTGTTCCTTATGCAGTGGATATGATTGAAGATCTGATTGACAGAGGGGAACTGTAAGCTTCTGACAAAGTGGAAATGCCCGGCATCTTTGCATGCCGGCATTTTTTCTTTGTAAAACATCTTGACTATGCCCCAATGGGTCGGCTTACGGTATAGACGGAGGTGGTTTATGCTTATTAACGAAATCAGCAGACATACAGGTGCCACAAAGAAAGCAATTGAATACTATTGCGCAAAAGGTCTTCTGAAACCGCAGGTTTCAGACAACGGATACCGTATTTTCTCGCAGGAAGACGCAGAGCGTCTTAAAAAGATTGTGCTTTTAAGAAATCTTGGATTATCGATTGAAGAAATCCGGAACCTCATTGATGCTGGTGACAGTGATGCTTTTGAACAGCTGATTGAACAGCGTGAAAGGAATCTCGCCAGAACAGAAGAACAGATCGCATTGTTGAAAGAACTTGCGGATACACAGGATTATGAGGCGGTAGGGAAGAAGGAAGAGGCCGCAAAAAGCAGGCAGTCCATCGCGGACAGACTGATTCATGCATTCCCCGGTTTTTACGGAAATTATCTTGCGCTTCATTTTGCGCAGTTTCTGAAAGAACCTGTAAAGAGCGATGAACAGAAAGCTGCCTATGAAGAGATCATTGCATATCTGGATGGTCTGCAGTTTGAAGTCCCCGAAGATCTTGAAGAGCTTCTTGAAGAAATGAATACAGATGCAGGAAAAGAAGTATTCAGTCTGAGTGATCAGGCAGTAAAAGAAGCGGTCAATGATCCTGAAAAGTGGATGAAGGATCACAAGGAAATGATTGAACAGTATCTTGCCTTTACAGAAAGCGATGAATATAAGAATTCACCTGCCGCAAGGCTGAAGGAAATGCTGAAGGAATTCCAGCAGGAAAAAGGCTATAACACAGTATTTATCCCGGCAATGAGAAGACTCAGTCCGTCCTATGACGCATATCTTTCAAAACTGCAGGAAGCAGACCGGATCTTTTCAGAGAAATATACACAGTAGCTGAAAAACAAAACACAGCCTCCCGGTTTACACGGATCTGATCCATCTGGTGAAAGAACAGTTTGACAGAGTCTTTCTTGAAATCCATAAAGATGAATATGATGATTACAAATCCTGTTTCCTCTCAGGCGGCATTTTCAATGTTTTCCTGTTCTGGCTCATCCGAGGCTGCAGAGAAACCCCGCAGGAACTTGCAGAAAGGCTGGAAGCCATTCTGGCAAAATGAAGCTGCATCAAAAAATACCTGCCATGCATGAATCCGGCAGGTATTGATTGTTAACGGTTGAGAATGGCTCCTTCTGCTGCACGCATGGGGATTTCATCGAGATTGCTGTTATAATGCTTTCTCATCTCATGAATGTGACGGATCATTTCATCCTTATGCTTTGGCAGTTTTGCCAGCATCGGAACCAGGTTGGAAGGGTGGCTGCCGAAATAGATCGTGTCTTTCAGATCCAGACAGCGGATCAGATGTTCCTGTTCATCGAGAAGCTGACCGATGGTGCATTCTTTGAATGTGCCATTTTTCATATCTTCAAACAGTCTGCATCCTTTCTGCGCATGCAGGGTGCCGAGAAAGAGAAGGTGAGGCTGAACGGCATTGATCAGTTCTGCAGTCGCTTCCGCATTTTCTTTCCATAAATCCGAACCGGCACATCCGATGATCGCATTGAAAGAATAATCAATGCCTGCTTCTGTCAGACGCTTCAGCTGTTCTTCTGCTTCTTTGGCAGTATGTCCTTTGTTCATATAGACAAGCGCTTCATCCAGTCCGCTTTCCGCACCGATATCAAGACCGCCGATTCCTGCATCATGAAGTTTCTTCAGTTCATCATCTGTTTTCTGCCGGATGTTCTGAATGGACGCATACATTGCAATGGTTTTTACTTTCGGCAGTTTTTCATGAATCGCATCCGCAATTTCCAGAAGACGGTCAGCTGAAAGTACAAATGCATCTCCATGTTCGAGAAAGACCCGTTCATAATCCGGATTGATCTCTGCAGCTTCGGCAATATCCGTTCTGACTTCTTCGATCGGACAGACGGAAAACTTCACATCCGGATACATATAGCAGAATGTGCACTTATTATGGCTGCATCCCTTTGTCACCTGCAGCAGAAGCGATTCTGCTTCATAAGGAGGTCTGTATACAATTCCTGTCATATTCATTTCAAATCACCCCAGTTTCTCATTTCAATATATTCATTTCCCCATTTTTCCATCGCCTGAATCACCGGATGGAACTTTTCACCGATCTCTGTCAGGGAATATTCCACCCGCGGCGGAATCGCTTCATACTGCACACGCTTCACCAGTCCGTATTCTTCGAGCGTTTTCAGCTGAACCGACAAAGTCGCATGTGTCATCTTCGGCATTTTCCGCAGAAGTTCATTGAAACGGATGGGACCTTCTTCCAGATAATGCAGGATCAGCACTGCCCATTTTCCGGATATGAGCATCTGGGCCGTTGCATAGGGACAGGATCCGAACCGTTCTTCCAAAGTTGTCTGTTTTTCCATATGTTCTCCAGTCACTTAATTGAACCGGTTTTATTTTATGACCGCATTCACAGCCCATCAAGTACGATCTTTCAGAATACTCAGTATCTTTGAAGATACCCTGCAATTCATTGAGACAGAGAAAGAGGAGTGCTACAATACAGATAATTAGTATTAACTAACTTGAAATAAAGGAGCAGGATTATGAAGTTTGATGAAATGGGAAATATGAACAGGAAGGTGCTGATGCTGCTGCCGGGAACGGCATGCGACTACCAGACCAATTTTGCCAATGTTCTGGATGATCTTTCAAAGAAATATCATCTGATCTGTGTTAATTATGACGGCTTTGACGGAAGCGATTCGGTTTTCCCCGACATGTTAACAGTCACAGAAAAAATTGAACAGTATATCATGGATCATTATGACGGAAGAATCGACGGAGCACTGGGGTCATCTCTTGGCTGTTCGTTTGTCGGACAGCTGATTCAAAGGGAAAGGGTGCATCTGGATCATGCTATCTTCGGCAGTCCCGATCTTGATCAAAGCGGCAGAGTTTCTGCCTGGCTGCAGTCAAAGTTGGTGGTTCCGCTTCTGACTTCCTTCAACAAAAATGAAAAGAAAAAAGCAAAGTCAAAAGAAAAACTGAAGAGTTTCTTTGAAATGGATGATAAGACGGCAGACCGGTTTATGGAATGCTTTTCAAAATTCAGACCCGAATCCATCCGCAATGAATACTATACGGATCTTCTGACATGGCTCAAGGATGACATCCATGTCGAAAATACAAAGGTTCATTTCATCTATGCGGAAAAGATGGGAGAAAAATATCTCAAACGCTATAAAAAATACTTCCGGAATCCGGAAATCCGGGAATTCCCCATGCAGCATGAACAGTGGGTGTTCGGCCCGGAAGAATACAGAGTTCCGGTACTCAAAGCGATTGATGAATTTATGGAACTGAGAGAAGATCTTGGATAGCAGATTGATGCGGGCAAAGCTTTTGCCAAGTTATAAATACAGCTCTGAATGGCTGATCATTGCATTACAATAAAGTCAGCAGGAGGCATATATGGAAACCGCAAAAGAATTGAATCGGGCACAGCAAATCATTGAAATGGGCGATGCGGAGCAGGCATCCCTGATTATGAATCTCATTCAGAAGAAATTCCGTGACAAGGATTATGAAGTTCTTGCAAAGATGAATGCATATTATGAACAGGGATATCTCACTGTCAATGAATATCTGACAAGAGTAACAGCCATTCTGCATGAAATCGAAATTGAGGAGCACAGTCGGCGATGAGACTGTTTACAGCCGTACTGCCGTGTGATTCATTCCGGGCTGAACTGGAAAGACTGCAGGATGATCTGAAGGAAAAGGGAGTGACAGGAAGGTATATCGATTCTGCCAATCTTCATCTGACTCTGGTATTCATCGGGGAATACGGGGATCCGGACAGGATCATGGATCTTCTTGAAGAAATACCCATGGAACCTGTTTTTCTCAAACCGCTCCGGATTGAGAAACTGAAAGATTTGTATATTCTCCGTTTTGAAGAAAATGAAGAACTGAATCTGCTTGTAAGCCGTATGCACAGATCGTTTGCGGAAAACCGGATTCCTTTTGACAGGAAGTCATTTCTGCCGCATATCACTCTGCTCAGAAAGGCAGAACGTGATCTGAAAGAACCGATGAATATCCCGGACAGTCTGATGGAATGTGACGCTGTTTCCTTAATGCATTCAAAGCAGGGGAAAAACGGCATGGTTTATACCGAGATCGGACGTCTGGAAATCATTCAGTGATTCAGACAGTCCGTGATACACTTGAAACAGTAAAGAGGGAAAGAAAATGAACAAGAACCAATTTGTCAGAAAAGCAAACATGATTGCCGGCGTCTTCTGCTTAATGTCATTGAGTCTTCTGCCGGTTCAGGCAGAAGAAAGCACTTCCGGTGTACAGAAGATACAGGAATATGAAACCTGTGTTTCTGTGATTGACAGTCTGAATCATGCTGAAACTGCAGCAGAAGCCAAAACGGCTGCTGAAACACAGCCGCAGGAGTCATCTTCAAAGCAGAATCCGATCCTGACCACCGTTGTACCGCTGATTGTTGCGGCAGTTGCAGGTTTCCTGATCGGATTTCATAAAAAGAAATAACCGTCAAAATGGAATACCAAAAAAATCCCACGGCAGCTGACCCGTGGGATTTGCTTTGCTGGATGAGTAATCAGTTTCTTACAGCTTTAAAGCAGCTTCATAGCCTTCTCTGACTGCTGTCAGTGCATTTCCTGCTTTGATTGCGGAACCGACTGTCTGCACATTGCTGCAGTACTTCTTCGCGGTTTCTTCCAGAGGATTGTATGCTCTGTATCCGAATGCGGAGATCACGGTTTCAGCAGGGACAGAAACAGTTTCACCGTTCACGTCTGTATATTCGACGGCATTCTCGGTGATTCTGGAAACTTTCGCATTGGTGATGACCTTGATTCCTGTTTCCTTCATATAGCCGAGCAGGCACTGTCTGGAAAGCGGCATCATGTCATTGAGAATGTCATTCTGCATTTCAACGACTGTGATGTTCTGGTTTGTCTGGGTGAGATAGTGTGCTGTTTCAGCACCGACTTCCCCGCCGCCGCAGACGACAACCGGACCGAATCCGATGTCTTTCTTTCCGAGAAGAACATCTTCCGCAGTGAAGACATTCGCATTGTCAATTCCTTCAATAGTGAGATGAAGAGGTCTGGAACCTGTTGCGACAATGATGGCATCCGCATGGAAGTCTCTGATTGTTTCTTCCGTGACTTCACTGTTCAGCAGTACCGGAACATTGAGATCATCCAGGCTCTTTCTGAGCGAAGAAACAAATGTGGAGAGTTCGCCTTTGCCGAGCGGATAAGCTGCGGATTTGAATGCGCCGCCGAGTGTATCCTTTGCCTCAAAGACTGTGACATCATGTCCCTGAAGAGCTGCAGTTTCAGCAGCCATCAGTCCGGCAGGACCGCCGCCGATGACCATGACCTTCTTCGGATTCTCTGTCTTTGTCAGTTCTTTTTCATATTCTCTGCCGACTCTCGGGTTGACCAGGCATGTTGCACAGTCATCATTGAGCAGTCCGGCTTCGCATCCCTGCAGGCATCCGATGCAGTAGCGGATGTTTTCCATTCTGCCTTCTTTTGCCTTGTTAGGCAGATACGGATCAGCCAGAGAGCCTCTTCCCATACCGACAAAGTCTGCTTTTCCCATCTTGATCAGAGTGTCAGCCATGTTCGGATTGTTGATTCTGTTGGTGACAATGACAGGGCAGGAAACAAGCTTTTTTATCTGCTCTGCGACATCCATGTTCAATGCATGCTTTGTGTACATCGGGGCAATGATCTGCTTTTCAATCGGGGAAGCATACATGCCGTTGGAAACATGGATGCAGTCAACACCGATTTCATCCAGATGTCTTGCCAGTTCATACGCGTCAGCTTCGGTTCTGCCGCCGAGCAGATATTCATTTGCGGAGATACGGACCTGAACAGGAAAGTCAGGACCTACATTCTTACGGATTTCAGCATAGATTTCATCGAGGAATCTGACTCTGTTCTCGAAGCATCCGCCGTATTCATCAACTCTCTTGTTGGTGAAGGGGGAGAGGAATTCGCAGATGAGATATCCATGCGCCGCATGGATTTCCAGTCCGTCAAATCCGCTTTCCTTCACTCTTCTTGCGGTGGAACCGAAATCCTTTACGATCTGATGGATTTCTTCTTTTGTCAGTTCCTTCGGCATATCAAGACAGAATGTGTCCTTGATTGCAGAAGGGGCGACAGGCTGCACATTGCCGTTGACCAGGTGTCTGGACTGTCTGCCGGCATGATAGATCTGGGCGGAGATTTTGGAATCATACGGATGGATTGTTTCAGTCAGCTTTCTGTTGCCTTCGATCTGTTCATCTTTGAACAGACCGGGAATGCATCTATAGCCTTTGGCATGTTCATTGACGCCATAGTCTTCCGTGATCAGAAGGCCCCAGCCGCCTTTGGCTTTTTCTTCCATGTATTTGATATAGCGTTCGGTGATGAAGCCGTCTTCTGTGCAGAGGTTCATGACCATGGCAGGGACGATGAGTCTGTTGGGGATTGTGCAGGTACCGATATTATGGGGTGTGAATAATTCCGTAGTCATTTGTTTGTTCTCCTTTTCACAATTTCATTCTAAGAGATGAAATCATTTCAGGGTCAAGCCCCAAAATCAGCATGAAAAAACTGCGGTTTTTCCTGTTTGCAGGAGTCATTCCGCAGTCTTTGATGCATTTTTGGATATGAAACGGTTTCAGGGTTTATGCGATGATCTTCATCCGCATTTCCATGATGCGCCGGAAAGTACCGTTCACTTCGCCTCTGCCGATCAGAACTCCCCGCAGCCTTCCGTCTGTCCGGAATCCTTTTTCATCTGCATAGGTCTGAAGCTTTTTCCCTTCGCTCAGATCCATCTTTCCGATTTCGCCGATGTCGGAATTCATGCACAGGAAGAATCCGCCTTCTTCATATGTCATTCCTTCCGCAGCCGGTATATGCAGGGCGTTCAGATATTTCTCATCAATTGTCATGATCCATTCCTGACAGTCGTCGCCGATGAGGATGCCGCTGTCCAGAAAGCCGATGTTCTCAGATGCGAAAAAAACATCGCGGATTTCTTTCCTGACATTTATTCTTTCATATTCATCGCCATACCCGTTCACAAGATGGAAGGAATAGTAAGAGGGGATGTATTCCACATGGATATTGCCGAGATTGTAGAAGCTGCTGCGCATTTTGACAGAGATCTTCTCCAGTCTTTCTTTCAGCAGTGTTTTGGTCAGGATTTCCTTTTCCAGTTCTTCTGCATACTGACTGAACAGATCCGCAGTCTTCAGATGGAAATCTTCACCGCGCACATTCTGGATTTCCTTGATTCCCACACCCCATGAGCGGTACTGCAGGGATTCAAGAAGCCAGAAGATATCCATGATCTCATAGGTTCTGTAGTTGTTTGAAGAATCTCTTGAAAGCTTCAGTACCCCGTTCTTTTCATAATAGCGGATCATTTCGCGTGAAAGATTCAATGCCTCAGATACGTCGCCGATTGTATATTTCATTGTCTTTTGCCATCCGTTTCAGATTATACCGCATCTTTCATCACGGTAAAAAGATTATGACGGATCTTTCAGCGGGATATTCTGTGCAGGATCATGCGATCAATGGATGCGCAAAAAGAAAAAACGGAGAAAAAGTATAAAGAAATTCCGTGGAATCTGCATCTTTCAGGTGAATACATCGTACAGAAAGGAAATGCAGGATATGAATAAAAAGCATAAAGATTCTTCCGTCATTGAAATGATTTCCCTTTACACAGAAGCTGATGCGAAAGCAGGTACATTGGTCCGTTACAGCGACGGAACAGAAAAACTGATCTCTGGAAAATCTTCCTACGGCACAAAAGCCGACAGGAACATCAAAGACAGATTATTCCGGTTTATCTTCGGAAATGAGAAACACAAAGAATGGACACTGGCACTTTACAATTCCATCGAGCATACAGATTACACCGATGTCAATGATCTTCAGATTGTGACACTGGACAATGCGATCTACATGCATATGAAGAATGATGTCAGTGTACTGGTAGGTTCATGGAATATGAGCTTTTATGAACATCAGTCCACATTGAATCCGAATATGCCTTACCGTTTCCTGGGATACTGGCATTCAACCATGAATCAGATTCTTGAAGTACAGCAGAAGGATATCTACAGAAACGAGCCGATCGAACTTCCGGTACCCAGTTTCCATGTCATTTACAACGGGACGGACAAAGCTGAAAAAATTGAAGAACTGAGACTGTCAGACCTGTTTCACAAAAACGCTTCGGGTTACAATAAAGACAGGAACCCATCCCTTGAACTGATTGTGACGCAGCACAATATCAACGGACTGAAAAAAGAAGACAGTCAGTATTGTGTACAGCTTTATGAATATGAATGGTTTGTTGAAACAGTCCGTAAATACAGTAAAGAAACCGGCATTACATCAGCAGTCAATCAGGCAATAGAGGAAATGCCGGAAGACTTCACAATCAGGAACTTTATTCTTGAAAACAGAAGCGAGGTCGTGGATATGAGCGTATTTGAATACAATGAAGAAAGGCATCTTGCCTATATCCGTGAAAAAGGAAGAGAAGAAGGCCGAGAAGAAGGCCGCAAAGAAGAAAGAGAACATTCGATTGTTCGGTTTTTTGAAATGCTGAAGAAACGCGGAGACAGTGAAGAAGACGCTGTTTCAACGATCTGTGAAATGTACGGAATGGAGCCGGAAGATGTCAGAGGACTTCTTTTCCCGAGGCAGTAAACATGAGCATATTTGAATACAATGAAGAGAGGCATCTTGCCTATATCCGTGAAAAAGGAAGAGAAGAAGGCCGCAGAGAAGAAAGAGAACATTCGATTGTTCGGTATTTTGAAATGCTGAAGAAACGCGGAGACAGTGAAGAAGATGCTGTTTCAACAATCTGTGAAATGTACAGAATGGAGCGGGAAGAAGTCAGGGATATCATCGGACTGAAGCAGTGCTGATCTTCAGATGCATTGAGCCCGGTGTAAGAAGAGCAGAACAGTTCTGTGGAGTGACACATCTGAATATCATGTTTCAGATCGTTAAGGATGCAGTTTCGGCTGCATTCTTTTTTCTTAACGGTCACATGAAATAAATCTGTCTCTGTATTTCTTGGCCATTTAACGGTCTCATTATTCATTGTTTGATTCCGGCACTGTATTTTATGTTCAGTCAGATTGATATTAATATTTATTTCCAACTGATTCAGTTTAAAAGAAAACTGTCGATGACAAAGGAGGAAATCATAATGAATAATGAGAAGTATACTCAGCTGTTAAAGGAAGTGCGTGACATGCTGCCGGAAGAAGTTCTTGAAAAGCTCAAAGGTGTAGTGAGTGATGTCGAATTCTGCAAAATCCTTGCGGATAACGGCATTGATGTTGAAGCAATTGAAGCGAAGGTTAAGAACAGCGGCGTAGATTTCAGCGAGAGCCCCATCGTACTTGATAATGATGAACTGAATCAGGTTTCCGGCGGCTGGTATGAATGGGTCAGTGATCATAACGTTCTCTACGAATGCCCGCACTGCCACAACGGAGACAGAGAAAGAACATCGCGTCAGTTCTGGGCTACCCTCAGCGCCAACTTTTTCTCTCCATCTCAGGCTGTTGTCATCTACCGCTGCAGAGAATGCGGTCATTTCTGGGAGATGAGACAGGGACAGCTCAGCCTGCTTGACAGGGAACCGGAACTTTGATGATTATGATAAAGAATCATCTCAGCTGAAATATAATCAAAATCCAATCAATCACAAAGCGGCTGTTCTCCATGTGCTTTTTTAAAACACAATGAAAGCTTCTGAAAAAAACAGAAGTGTTGACAAATACCTATGGCTTGCATTTGGATGAAGATGAAAGAAAGGCGGTGCAGGACATGGAAGATCTCCTCGAAGGACTTGTCCAGGAAGCTGTTAACGATACTCTGGCAAAGCTTCAGGCAGAGGCTGAAGAGAAACAGGCAAAGCTTCAGGCAGAGGCTGAAGAGAAACAGGCAAAGCTTCAGGCAGAGCTTGCGGAAGCACAGAAATCAATGAATCACAAAACGCTGGCAGGGATTGCAGAACTGATCAGAAACGGGAAGCTTTCACTGGACGACGCGATTGCTGCATTTGAGATAACGGAAGAAGAAATCAGACTGTATCTTAATTAAGAAATCACACTGTAATGAATTATGAATATCCGGCGCATGCTTTGCGCCGGGTATTTTTCTTCTCCTTCTGCATCAGGAATGCCATGGGAAAGGGGAGGATGGAAGTGTTCTGCTGTTTTTGAGATTGTGCTATATATCTGGATTGCCGTCATGGCTGTCACTGCTGTCATGGGTGAAATGCAGGAATCCGTATATTTGTGTTATGATTCTTCCATGACCATGACACAGCGTGACAGACAGCGTGAAGAGACAAAAAGACGGATTTATGACTGCGCATTCCGCCTGTTTGAGACAAAAGGTTTTGCCAATGTCAAAGTACAGGAAATCGCGGAAGCGGCAGGGGTATCCATCGGCGGTCTTTATCACCATTACAAATCCAAAGAAGAAATCATTGATTACGGCTATGTCGCCTTTGATGAAAATCTGCAGGAACAGTATGAAGCTGAAAACCCGAAGACACCTCAGGAAGGAATCCGCTGTCTGATCGGTTATCAGATGGAAGCCTGTATTGAGAAAGGTGTTTCCATCATCTCCATTACCTTCCGCAACCAGATCGGTGCTGAGAACAAATACCGCTATTGGGAGGGAAGATATATCTATCAGAAGCTTAAAGAAAATCTCAAAGACGCCGGTCTTTCAGATGTATTGCAGAAGGAAGCGGCAAGAATCATACTCCGTTCTTCAAGGGGATGCGTCTATGACTGGTGCTGCAAAAACGGCGGCTTTGATCTGAAAGCAGAAGCATTGAAACAGACGGAAATGATACTGCAGTATTACGGCATCGGGTAAAACCGGTGCTTTTTTCATGAAAGGTGATGTTCTTACATTGACATGCATAAAAAACGGGGACTATACTGAATTTAACAGAACGTATTCGGCGAACTGATTCGCTGAATATGAGGAGGACATGATATGACAGCTTACAATCATCTTTTCTCGCCCGTGAAAATCGGCAATGTGGAAGTGCCTAACAGAATCGCGCTTCTGCCGATGGGCGTCTTCAGTCCCAGACTGATGAATTCCGACGGAAGCTATACCAAAGACGGCGCTGATTACTACATTGAGCGCGCAAAGGGCGGCACAGGCTTAATCATTACAGGTCTCGTACCGCTTCCTCCCGGAGGACATCTGCCTTCCATCATGAACAATCTGGAAACCTATGTTGAAAACCAGAAGTATCTTGCGGACGGCATTCATAAATACGGTTCCAAAGTGTTCATCATGATCTCGGCTCTGTCCGGCCGTTCCAGCACAGACTGGCATGATCCGGCACCTTCCGCTCTTCCCAATGTCTGGGATCCCAGACACAACAACCGTGAAATGACGAAGGAAGAGATTCACAATTACATCGAGTGGTTCGCAAAGGGTGCCAAAGCGGCGAAGGATGCCGGCATTGACGGCGTTGAAATCCATGCTGTTCATGAAGGCTATCTGCTTGACCAGTTCACCATTGCCAACTACAACAAGCGTACCGATGAATACGGCGGAAGCCTGGAAAACCGTCTGCGCTTCCCCTGTGAAATCGTAAAGGCAATCAAGAAGGAATGCGGGGAAGACTTCCCGGTTTCTGTACGCTATTCCGTAAAATCCTATACAAAAGCCTTCAACAAAGGCGCTGTTCCGGGTGAGAAATTTGAAGAATTCGGACGCGATCTGGATGAAAGCATCCAGGTTGCCAAAATCCTTGAGGAAGCAGGCTATGATATGCTCGACTGTGACAACGGTACCTATGACGCATGGTACTGGCCGCATCCGCCTGTCTACATGCCCAAGGCACTGAACCTTAATGATGTCGCTGAAATCCGTAAGCACATCAATATTCCTGTGATCTGCGGCGGACGTTTCGATGATCCGAAACTTGCCGATGAAGCAATTGCGGACGGACGCATTGACATGATGGGAATGGGCAGACCTCTGCTGGCTGATCCGGATCTTGGCAACAAGTTCTATGAAGGAAAAGAAGCAGACATCCGTCCGTGCATTTCCTGCCATTTCGGCTGCCTTGCAAGAATCTTCCAGATCGATTATGCAAAGCTTGCTACAAAGGATATCAGCTGTGCGCTGAACCCGAGATGCGGCATGGAGAATCATTACAACATCACACCTGCTGACACAAAGAAAAAGATCGCGGTTGTCGGCGGCGGCATTGCCGGCATGGAAGCCGCAAGAGTCGCAGCGCTGCGCGGTCATGAAGTGGATCTGTATGAAAAGAGCGATAAGCTCGGTGGTGTATTTATCCCGGCAGCTGCCTTTGACTTCAAGGATGATGACAGAAGACTGATTGAATGGTACCGCAAACAGATGAAGGATACCGACGTCAATGTCAAACTCAATACTGAATTTAAACCGGAAGACAAGGAAGGCTATGATGAAATCTTTGTCGCAACCGGCGCAAAGGAAAGAAAGCTCAATACACCGGGCTTCGATTCAGAAAATGTCAGATATGCTGTCGACTTCCTGAACAACCAGAACATCAAGGATCAGAATGTCGTTATCATCGGTGCCGGTCTCACTGGATGCGAAATCGCATATGATCTTGCCAGAAAGAACAACAAGGTCACAGTTGTTGAAACACTGCCGACCATCCTGAATGTCGAAGGTCTTTCCGCAGCCAACTACAACTGCCTGATTGACCTGATGGACTACTACAAGGTTGACATCATGAAGTCTTCCCAGGTTCTCAGCTATGAAAACGGCGAAGTCACTGTTGAAACAACAACCACAAACGTTCCCAACATCAACGGCAAAGCTCTTGTCATGAGTCTGCAGGGTGTCCATAAGACAGTAAAGAAGATTCCGGCAGATACCGTCATCGTTTCCGTCGGCTACACATCCGATCAGACACTCTATGAAGCTATCAAGGGTGACAATGTCCATCTGCTGGGTGATGCGGAACATCCAGGCAACCTGATGACAGCCATCTGGGGTGCCTATACAGCAGCTCTGAACATCTGATCATTCACTGTCACATACTTCAATAACACATATGAATGCCGGAAAGTCATGGACCTTCCGGCATTTTTCAGTTGATTAAGGAATCAAGGATATCTGAAGCATTGTCCTTTCTTCGACATTGCAGTCACAGTTCAGCTGCAGCCTCTGTCTTATGCACTGCGGTGTACAGTGTGTAGACGGTCAGAAAAATGATATGATAAGAAAAAGGGCAAATTCATGTACTGCCCAAGAAAGGAGAGAATAATGAGAGTTATATTATTAGCTGATATACCGGGCAAGGGAAACAAAGGCGATATCATAGATGTATCTGATGGATACGCGAATAATTTTCTGATTGCAAAGGGGCTGGCTGCTGTGGCTCCTGACGAAGATCCAAACAAGTCTAAAGATGATGCTGCTATTTTTCATCAAAACCAGGAAAGACAGAAAGCGTTAGACCTGAAAGACAGGATTGACGGCATGCATTTGACGATCAAGGCTCAGGCCGCTCCTAATGGGAAAATATTTGGTTCGGTTGATGCCAAAGACGTCTCGAATGCTTTGGAAGATCAAGGCGTATCCATCGAT
Organism: uncultured Erysipelotrichaceae bacterium; assembly: GCA_947167125.1. Taxonomy (GTDB): domain Bacteria; phylum Bacillota_I; class Bacilli_A; order Erysipelotrichales; family Erysipelotrichaceae; genus Bulleidia. The sequence continues at coordinate 7,086 of CAMVGT010000029.1, read as the reverse complement.
AAACGGAATATCTCCGGTGCTGACAGCATAACGAATTTTGGCACATATAATCTCAGTATTAAACTCTACGATGATGTAACGGCCAGTATCAGTGTCACTATAGAGGCGGAATAGCTGTAATCACAGGCTGACACGTGAAACATGCCTATATAAACATTGTTAAGATCCTTTCGAAAGAAGGGATCTTTTTTGCATGCATATTACTTCCAGTCTCCTTCACCCGGATCCCATTCAGCAATCGGTGAATTGTTATGCATCAGAAAGTGTTGCTGCAAATGCCCTGATCCGTATTACAGCATCACTCATGGAGATCCGGATCAGATCAGTACCTCCAGATAAGTTTTTACAACAGCTTCGCACCGCAGCATCTTTGCATACGTGTACAGCCGGTCAATCTGACGATCCTTCCTCTTCAGGTAGTTACGCAGTACTTCTGATGCTTCTTCAATGCCTATCTTATTGCGGTAGTAAATAACATCAACAACGGTCTTTTCAATGTCAAAGATACGGAATGAATCACCGCCTTCTGCAATTTTCTTATCACTTTCGATCAGCCTGGATCTCCATCTTCAGAGATGATAATTCTCATTGTACAGATCGAAATATCTGTTCTGTACAATTAACGCATTTTCCAGATCATCCATGGCCGCATAGGTAAATGCGATTTCTTCAAGACACTGTATTGTCTGATAATCTGTTTCGCCATTGATCCGTATACGCGTTTTATAAAGCTCTTTAAAGATTTCCAAAGCTTCGGGATATTGCTGAAGTCTGAATAATGCATATGCAGTATCCAGACGAAGATCGAGGGTTTCATCATCATCTTCTCCCAATAGCTCCAAAGCCATCGGATATGCTTTGCGGCATATTTCCAATGCTTCAGGGAAGCGGCCGGATTTATAAAGAAGATCGCCGGTCTTATGCAGTCTCATAATCGTATCCCGGTCTTTGATCCCTTCATCCTTTCGCTGTTCACAGAGATCCAGAAGAATCTCAAGAGCCTTTTCATAGTCTTTTTTCAGCTCATAGCAATGAGCAATCTTTTCCAGGACTCCTGATTTGTCTGAATTGTATTCTGCGGGATTGCGGTCATATTGGCTGCACAGCTGCTGATAAGTGCGGATTGCTTCGGTATAGTCATTTGCTTCGTAATAAGAATGAGCAAGCTGTTTAAGAGCCTTCAGAGTGTCAGGATGACTGATTCCTTTTTTCTTCAGCATTTTTTGGAATGTTCTTTGGCATGATTCGATCATTCCTTCATCGTCAAACGTATCCGTGAAATCCGGGGCGACTGATCTGAAGCCAAAGTCGCTGAGATCAGATGATGTGGGTTCGCTTTTTTCTTTGAAGTAGGCACGGTAGAATGCTGCGCCTTCTTCATAAGGAAGAAATCTTTTCCATTTCCTGATCAGCATTTCAGAAACAGGCGAATAGGAAAGGCTGTAAAAAGAATCTGTTTTCACATCCAGTTCAGACCATTTCAGATACTGTTTGAGTGCTTCATGATCATTGCCCAGTTCATAATTCATCTCCGCAAGTCTTCCCAGTACAAACCGGGTTTCTTCATGTTCTTCACCGAGTACAGTGAGATTTCTTGAATAAAGATATGAATAACGTTTCCGTGCTTCTTCAGCACGTCCGGTTTTCATGCACACATCAGCCAATCGTTTCAGATTGGTCACGGTTCTCTGATCACTCTCACCATAGTTCTGTACATTGTATTGATGAAGCTGTGTCAGGAGGGGATATGCATCTTCAAAGCGCTGACACTCATAAAGACATAATCCCATACCGTTTAAAGCTTCTTCGTCTGCACCTTCTTCCAATGCTTTTTGGAAATATGCCAATGCCTGATCCGGGTTTCCGGCGGCCTGATGCATACGTCCGAAGCGAAGATTCCGATCACGGCTGCTTTCTGAATCATCCCTGCCGGAAGAACTGTCCGTAATGCTTATTTCGATGCGTGAATACTCCCCGTCATCGTTCATTCTGCGCATGGATCTGATCAGCTTCAGTAAAGTTTCTTCGCTTCTGTGATCAGATGCTCCATACAGTCTGCAGTAATTTTCAAGAATCTCCTGATAGATGTTTACTGAAGCTCCCGGTCCATGGAACATTTCATTTATATCCGCATAAGCGGAAAGAACTTCCAATGTCCTTGGATCTTCTTCGCCATACTGCTTAACATACTGTTTGTGGATGTGCGGGAGGACAGCATAAGCCTCATCGATTCTGCCTTCTGTCCTATACATCACAGTCAGCTGAAATAAAGCATCGAGGGTTTCCGGGGCATTTCTGCCGTATTTACCGGTCCGTGACCGGTATAAACGGTCATAATAATCCACTGCTTTCTTTGTATAGCCGCTGTTCATCAATACAGATCCGTATTCATTTTCAAAAGCGATGGCCTCTTCTTCATTCCATCCATATTGACTGCGGTTGCGGTCAATCATTGCATACATGGCAATGCATTTCTGCAGATCCGCTGACTGCAGTCTGTTTCTGCAATGTTTAATCAAAGGTTTGATGACTTCATACATATCCCTGTTATTTACAATGTCATTCAGCAGGAATATGACACGGTCTGTGTAATAAAGAATGTCTTCATCCGAAAGGGAAGGGTTCTCCAGTTTTGAAAGATAATAAGAAACAATCGTTTCATAATTCTTTGTTTTGGAATAAGCCGAATAATCCGGATCGGTATAGAAGGCTTCACGGACAATGTTATGGAAGATTCTTCTTTTTCCTGCTTCGGACTGAATAAAGGATTTCTGAATCAGTCTGTTATAGCTTTGCTGAAGCCCCCGGAAGCTGCCGAGCAGATCGGAGATGGCAATGAAGTCTTCATCAATCCATTGCCCAAGGCTGGTCATCAGATGCAGATTTTCCTTGTCCGTATCCGACATCAATTGCATATATCTTCCGGCAATCCGGCTGATGCCTCCTTCAAAATCCTCTTTTGTGACGGAATCTTCTTTTTCAATGCAGAGCTCCGCACAGATATCAAGATATGCAGGAACACCTTCAGTTACCTCATTAACCGCTGAAACAATTTCATCTGACGCATGAATCTTCCTTGCGTCCATGACTTCTTTGACATGTTCCTGATCCAGACGTTCCAGCTGGAACTGATATTCTTCATCGAGATATTCATCTGAAAGATGATCTCTTCCGCACAATACCCAGATCACGGACGGAAGGGAATAAAGAAGTCCGTGTGCACTGTTTGAACCGGGTTTTGAAAACAGCCAGGAAACATCATATTCCGGATTGTTGGTATGATCCGGCGTTCTGTAAAAGAAGCGTTCAACCGTATCAATCGCAATGATAAACGGCAGTGTTCTGAACCCGGTTTTGTTCAGCATCTGCTGCAGTCTTAATACATCCATACTGAAAGCAACATGGAGCTGTCTTAAAATCTCTTCGGAATTGTGATAATCAAGAGATTCAATGAATGATTTATACTGCTCCATCTGCAGCTTCTTGAATAAAGCCTTATAGCCTGCAACTGCCAGATTGATCGGGTTTGTGATGAATGAGAGTTCTGAACCAAGATCAAACAGATTGTATTTGCCGCTGATCATGCCTGCTTCTGAAACAAGAAGATCAATAATCCCGGATGAACGGTCTGTATTGGAATTGTCATTTGTCTTATGTTCGGTTCCGCTTTTCTCTTCATATTTCAATAAAGCATAATCAAACAGCCAGAAGTCAAAATCCTTCTGACATCGATGCTTCACTTCTTCTTTCAGCTTGCTTCTTAAACTGAAAAGAATCTCGATCTCATTGGTGGAAAGATCCAGATTATACCGGACACGGAACTGGTCCCTCATCAGAAGGCTTTCCTTATGATCGATCATTTCATAAGTCTGTGCATTATATCCGGTTTCCCTGAAGAGATGGTTGATCAGATGGGATTTTCCGATTCCTCCCACACCCCAGAAATAGATGATATCAGCAGCTTCCGGATCTGCTTTTACTGCATTCAGTGCTTTTTCAAAGAATGCAATCGCTTCATCACGGTCCACAAAAACCTTGCGGGTTTTCTTCTTTTCCTTTTCGCTGTCCAGCATTGCATAGCTTGTAATCTTCACAGGCATACTCAGACCTCATTATCTTCTGTCATTGATTTCTTACTTCTATATTACAGGAAAGTGCCAGGAACGGAAAAAACAATCCTGCCGGTCGCATTGGTTTATACAAATTGTATGCATTGATGTAAACACATCATGTCTGAATCATGCATTTACAATGAAATTATGAATAAGCATGGATAAACCATGCAGGAAAGGATCAGAATATGGCAAGGAAAATCATGACGATGTTTACAGCTCTTTTTGTGATGCTTTCGCTGTTTCCTTCAGGCGTGAGAGCGGAAGAAGTGTCTGAAGCGATTCCGGAAGAATCCATTCAGAAGGAAGCGGAAACAGCAGGGACAGAAGAAGCACGTTCCTCAGAAGGATTTGGCAATGCAGTACTGACCGATGAGGGAGAATTGATCTTCTTCAGAAGCACTGTCAGCTATGAAAATGCCTCAACCGGTACATTTACCGATATCGCAGGGAATAATTATACAGGAACTGTATATTCAAAAGTCGAAACGTGGGTTCCTACGTCTCCAATTGAAATATGGTATGGAAAGAAAACTGAAATCAAATCAGTACGTGTCGCCGACGGACAGACGGTTAAACCAATTGCAATGAGAACCTGGTTCTCCGGGTGTACGAATGCGGTCAGTATCGATCTAACCGGTCTTGATACATCAGAGGTCGAGTCAATGAGTGAGCTGTTTTATAACTGCAGCAGTCTGGAGAGTGTCAATGTCAATTCTCTGGATACTTCAAAAGTGACAGATACAGGTGCCATGTTCCGTAATTGCACCAGTCTGATCAGCCTGGATGTATCCGGATTGGATCTGTCAAACAACATCACCGCCTGGGGAATGTTCAGGGGCTGCACCAGTCTGAAAACACTCAACCTTGGTGATTTTGATACCCATCATACAACAGCTATCAGTGATATGTTTGCGGAATGCAGCAGCCTGGAAGAACTGGATCTGAGCAGTTTTGATACATCCAATGTAACGGCTATGTATGGACTTTTCGAAAAGTGCACTGCACTGAAAAGTCTGGATCTGAGTAATTTCAACACATCCAATGTCACGAGCATGTCCGAGGTGTTCCGGGGCTGCGAAAGTTTAGAAACACTCGATATCAGCAGTTTCGATACATCAAAAGTTGATAGTATGACCAATATGTTCTGGAACTGCAAAAGTCTGAAAGAACTTGATCTCAGTAATTTCAATACTTCTGCTGTCACTGATATGTCAAGGATGTTTTGTGGCTGCTTCGGTCTGGAAAAACTCGATGTAAGCAGTTTTGACACTTCAGCTGTTACAACTACAGAAAACATGTTTTTCCAGTGCGAGTCGCTTAAAGAGTTAGTTGTCAGCGGCTTTAGTACACAGAAAAATATAAACATGGATGGAATGTTTTTTCATTGCAAATCGCTGAGCAAACTGGATGTCAGCGGATTTGACACATCATCAAATAAATATTTCAACAGCATGTTCTGCGGGTGTGAAAATCTTACAGAACTGGATGTCAGCGGCTTCGATACTTCCAATGCAACCTTAATTTCAGGCATGTTTTTAAACTGCAAAAAACTGCGGTCACTGGATGTCAGCAATTTTATAACATCAAATGTTACTAGTATTGGCGCTGTATTCGCAGGGTGTGAAAATCTGGAAGCTGTTGATGTCAGTCATTTTGATACATCAAAAGCAACAGACCTTTCCGAAATGTTTGCAGGATGCCATGCACTGAAAGAAGTGGATGTCAGCGGATTCAATACATTATCAACAAGGAATTTCTACAACATGTTTAATGGATGCAAAAGCATGGAGCATCTGGATATCAGCAACTTCGATATGTCTAAGGCTGATTCGATGCTTTGGATGTTTAATAACATGGATGCATTGAAGTCTGTGAAACTTGGAAGTAAGTTTACAAAATGGTTTGATGAAGCATATCTTACTGAAGGTACATGGACAAACAAAGCAATCGGCAAATCCTTATCGGAAAAAGAACTGTATAGCCAGTATCCGTCCAATGCGGCATCCTGGGCAGGCGTATGGGAAAGAGAATTTGCAGTCCCTGAGTCTATAACCCTGGACCGTACGGAGCTTACATTGACGGTTGGACAGTCATATTGGCTGAGTGCTGCTGTTCTTCCGGAAAACGCCGCGAACAGGTCGGTTGTATGGGAATCTTCAGACAGTAATGTGGCTTCTGTGAATTCTGAAGGTCTGGTTAATGCAAATAAAACAGGCACAGCAACAATTACTGCTGCAACGTCCAATGGTCTTACTGCTGCATGCAAAGTGACTGTCAGCAATCAGGCAAAACCGGATCCGACAGGACTTGAGCTGACATACTTCGCAAAGACCGTTAATGTCGGAGAAACTCTGCAGCTGACGTCTTCTGTTGAACCGGCAGATGCCGATCAGACTGTGAAATGGTCTGTTGATCTTAAAAAGTTTGCAGAAATCAGTGAAGACGGAACATTGAAAGGCCTGAAAGCAGGATATGTTAACGTAACAGCCACAACGGTTAATGGTCTTCGGGCAACAGTTGCCATAAGGGTTTGCTTTACAGATGTTCCTTCAGAGGGTAAATATTACAGCACACCTGTTTACTGGGCAGTTCTGAATGGAATCACCAATGGGTACACCGATAATGACGGTCTTGCCAGAACCTTCAGACCGCAGAATAATTGCACCAGAGAAGCAGTTGTCACATTCTTATGGAGACTTGCAGGAAAACCCGAACCCAAATCCATGAAGAGCCCGTTCACGGATGTCAAAGACAGCTCTAAATATTATTACAAAGCAGTATTATGGGCGGCTGAAAAGAAAATCACCGGAGGCTATGCAGACGGCACATTCAAACCCAATGCAACATGTTTAAGAGAACATGTTGTCACATTCCTTTACAGATATGCAGGAAAGCCCAATCCCGGAGTATCAAAGAATCCGTTCAACGATGTCAGCTCATCCGATTACTACTACAATGCCGCATTGTGGGC
>CAMVGT010000028.1 GCA_947167125.1 uncultured Erysipelotrichaceae bacterium | reverse complement strand
AAGCCAAATATGGTTAAAAGTTCGGATTTATCAAAGGTTCGGATAAACAGAAAAATCCGAACGTTCGGATTTTTTCATGAAAAAAAGCAGGGTATTGAACCCTGCCTGTGATGGAGATTACAGATTGGAGAGGTATTCGTCGATTCCTTTTGCGGCTGCTTTTCCGGCACCCATTGCCAGGATGACAGTCGCTGCGCCGGTAACCGCGTCACCGCCTGCGAAGACACCCTGCTTGGATGTCTGTCCGTTTTCCTCATCGGCGACGATGCACTTTCTGCGGTTGATATCGAGGCCTTCTGTTGTCGAGGAGATTAACGGGTTGGGGGAAGTGCCCAGCGACATAATGACGGCGTCGCATTCGATATAGAATTCAGAGCCTTCCACGGGAATCGGGCTTCTTCTGCCGGAAGCGTCCGGTTCGCCGAGTTCCATGCGGATACATGTGATGCCCTTGACCCAGCCGTTTTCATCGGCATGGATTTCAACCGGGTTGGTCAGCAGGTCGAAGATGATTCCTTCCTGCTTTGCATGTTCGACTTCTTCTTTTCTTGCCGGAAGCTCTTCTTCGCTTCTTCTGTAGACAATATGGACTTCCGATCCAAGACGCAGAGCGGTTCTCGCCGCGTCCATCGCGACGTTTCCGCCGCCGACAACAACAGTCTTCTTCGCTCTCATGATCGGGGTTCTGGAATCTTCGCGGAACGCCTTCATCAGATTGGAGCGGGTGAGATATTCATTGGCGGAGAAGACGCCCATTGCCTGTTCGCCCGGGATATGCATGAAGCGGGGCAGACCGGCACCGGAGCCGATGAAGACTGCTTCATAGCCTTCGTCCTTCATCAGGGAATCGATGGTGACGGATTTGCCGATGACAACGTCTGTTTCAATCTTCACGCCGAGCGCTTTGACATTTTCGATTTCCTTTTCGACAACCGCGTCCTTGGGCAGACGGAATTCAGGAATGCCGTATACCAGAACGCCGCCGGCTTTATGCAGCGCTTCAAAGATTGTGACATCATAGCCCATTCTTGCAAGATCGCCTGCGCAGGTCAGTCCGGCAGGACCGGAACCGATGACGGCGACTTTCTTTCCTTTTTTCTCAGCTGTCACAGCCGGCTTGATGCCCATTTCACGGGCGGTGTCAGCGACATAGCGCTCCAGCTTGCCGATGGAAACGGCTTCGCCGCGCATTCCTCTGACGCATTTTCCTTCGCACTGGGATTCCTGCGGGCATACACGGCCGCAGACAGCGGGAAGGGCACTGGACTGGCTGATGATTTCATAGGCACCCGGAACATCGCCTTCCTTGACTTTCTGGATGAATGCAGGGATGTTGATGGAAACAGGGCATCCCTGGACACAGAACGGATTTTTGCAGTTGAGGCATCTCTGCGCTTCCGCTTCCGCTTCTTCTTTGTTATAGCCGAGGCATACTTCATTGAAGTTTGTCGCTCTTACTTTCGGATCCTGTTCACGGACAGGAACTTTTTTCCACATATCAACTGTCATATACGTTCTCCTGAAGCCTCAGCAGTTTCCGCATCCGCCGTGATGCGTTTCTGCTTCCTGTTCTGCAAGAAGAAGTCTTCCTTCTTCGCTCTTGTAAAGTTTCATTCTCTGCATTGCCTGATCGAAGTCAACTTTATGACCGTCGAATTCCGGTCCGTCGACGCATGCGAATTTCACTTCATCGCCGACTACCAGACGGCAGGCGCCGCACATGCCGGTTCCGTCAACCATGATCGGGTTCATGGAAACGATGGTTTCAATGCCGAGCTTTTCGGTCAGCTGGCAGACAAATTTCATCATAATCATCGGGCCGATCGCGACAACTCTGTCAAACTCTCTGCCTTCATCAATCAGCTGCTGCAGGGCAACACAGACATTTCCCTTGATTCCGTAGGAACCGTCATCCGTGCAGATGTGCAGGTTGGAAACTGCCTTCATTTCATCTTCCAGAATGATGATGTCCTTTGTACGGGCACCCTGGATGCAGTCAACTTCAACGCCGTTTTTCTTCAGCCATTTCAGCTGGCAGTAGACAGGCGCTGTACCGACACCGCCGGCAATGAAGCAGATCTTCATTTTCTTTAATTCATCCAAAGGCATCTCTGTCAGATCACTGGGTCTTCCAAGAGGTCCTACAACATCTTCGAAGCTGTCGCCGACTTCCAGTCTTGCCATTCTGCGGGTATCCGCGCCGATGGCCTGGAATACAATCTGGACAGTTCCCGCTTCGGAATCATAATCACAGATTGTGAGAGGAATCCGCTCGCCGTCCTCATCGCATCTTACGATCAGGAACTGACCGGGCAGAGCGTTCTTTGCGACTCTGGGCGTGTCGACATCCATGAGATAGATGTTCGGTGCCAGAATTTCTTTTTTCAAAATTGTGAACATATACAGCCTCCTCTGCTGACATAGGTATTATACAGAAATTATGCATGATTTTTTTGCGTTTTAACTGATTAAAGCGATAAGTTTTTCAGATTTGCATTCTGATTTCACCTGCAGTCACACACACCCTGCAATCCTGTTTTTCCTGTCTGACTGCAGTAACAGAATACGGAAGAAATTTAAACATCCGGCAATCGGCAGGATTTATCTTTTGTTTATGATTTCAAATCCGCAGGAAACATGCATCAGAAAAGTCTGTAAGCAGCGGCGTCATGATTTTAAGATTCATCCTGTTTGAATATCGCTGCAGGGCAGTGTAATATACGGTGCGGAGGCATGCATATGTATACAACCGATCTGAAAACCTTCCTCAAATTTGCGGTACTCGACGCGCTCTACTGGGCGTTTGTCGCTTCCTTTGCCGGTTACGCTTCGACCTATCTGCTCGATTGCGGACTCAGCGGAACCGCGCTTTCCATCATGCTGGCGCTCTATATGGTATGCTCGTTTGCCGGCGCGTTTTTCTGGGGCGGCTTATGCGACCGTAAGAAAACAAATAAAAAAGTATTCCTGTTTGAATTTACAGCCGCTTTTGCGGTTTCTGTTCTGATCTTCTTCGCGGCTTCCAAAAATGTCTGGATCGGTGCGGCGATGTATCCGCTGTTCGGATTTCTGCTTGCGCCGCTTGGATCAAATCTTGATTCCTGGATGCTGAGAAGCTTTCAGCGCGACGCTTCCGTTTACGGCAAGGCAAGATCGCTCGGCTCAGTCGGCTATGCGGTCATGATGCTTGGGGCAGGGCGGCTGATCAACCGGTTCGGCTTTATCGCAATGCCGGTTATGGGTGTCGCCTGTTCCGCTCTTGTGATTCTGCTTGCGGTTATCACATCTGAACTTCCGTATGAAGAAAGAGGGAAGAAGGAATCTTCCAATCCGAAGGAACTGCTGAAAATCGGTCCGTATGTATTCCTGGCAGCGATTCTGTTTCTGACCGGTCTTGCCGTTTCGCCTTTCAATAACCTGAAAACGATTATTCTGCAGAGTGTAGGGGGAGATGTATCTTCGCTTGGCATGGATGCCTTTATCGGTGTTATGATGCAGGCAGTACTGATTTTCATGACCGGAAGCCTGCGCAGAATCCCTTCAGGTCTGCGTTTGTTCCTGATGTGTGTCTGTGTATTGATTACAATGGCATTGACATATCTTGCCGTTTCTCCGGCAATGGTCATTCTCGGTACCGTCTTCAACAATATCAGCTATGGACTGATGCTGCCGACAATGCGTGAGATCACCGAAAAGAATGTCACCGGACCGCTCAAGAATACAGCGCATTCGCTGTCTGATGCGATGTACGGAAGCTTTGCCGGTATCATCGCTCTGCTTTACAGCGGCATGATGATGGACCGCTTCGGCGCAAGATCCGTTGCGCTTCTCGGTATGGGCATCATGATCATTCCGGTTGTGATGTCACTGGTACCGCTGATCCGCTCTTTCAAAAAGAGCTGAAAGGAATTTTTATGATTTACTATCTGCCGGGCTGCGATGTGCGCAGAAACCATCCGGAAGCAGTTTCAAAAATGCAGGATTATATCGCAAAACAATCCGTCGGCGTGATTGAATGCTGCAGAAAGAATCTCAGCTTTGTATGCGATGACGATGAAATCATCCAGACATGCACGCTATGCGATATGGTTCTTCGTGAACGTGTTCCGCAGGCAAAGATCACAAGTATTTATGAATATCTGCTGCGTACGGGTTTTGATTTCCCCGATCACAGCGGCAGGGTGATGACAGTGCAGGACTGTTTCCGCACCAAACATAACCCGGTGCTGCTGGATTCCATCCGTGAATGCCTGAGACGGATGCATATCGAAATTGTAGAAATGGACAGCTGCCGTGAGAAAACAGAATTCTGCGGCGTCTGGCTGAACAACCCAATCGCGCCTGATCTGCCCGCTCTTGTCCCAAACCTGAGTGAACGCCTTGAATCCATGCGTCATCTTCTGCCTGCAGAAGAACAGAAGAAAAAGATGGAGGAATGGGTTTCCTATTATAAAACCGATGAAATCGCGGTTTACTGCAATGGCTGCGAAAGGGGAGTTAAGCTGGGCGGCGGACATGCGGTTCATATGATTGAACTGCTCAGCGCAAATCTTTAAAAAAATGACCATGAGATGAAAACTTCATGGTCTTTTTTGATCAAAGAAAAACCGGAGATTGTCTCTCCGGTTATGAATATGATCAGTCGCCGAAGCAGATGCCGAGCATCTTGGCTTCCTTGATGATTTCGGATTTCGGGTCGATGACCTTGAGCTTGCCTGCTACTTCCTTCAGCGGAACCTTGACCATTTCACGGTTCTTGTATCCGACCATGAAGCCGTACTGCTTCTTGAGGATCAGCTTGCCTGCTTCCGCGCCAAGACGGCTTGCGAAGACTCTGTCATAAGCACACGGTGCGCCGCCGCGCTGTGTATGTCCCGGAACGGTGACACGGACTTCACGTCCTGTCAGCTTCTGGATTTCAGCTGCGATTTCATAGGATACGGAAGGATACTTGGACTTGGCCAGCTTCTTCTTATATTCCTTCTTGGAGAGGGCGGCATCCTCTTTGGAGATTGCGCCTTCCGCGACAGCGATGATGGTGAACTGATGGCCTGTCTTGGCTCTCTGTTCAATCGCGTCTGCGACCTTTTTGATGTCATAAGGGATTTCCGGCAGCAGGATGATGTCTGCGCCGCCTGCCATACCGGCATTCAGCGGCAGCCAGCCTACCTTATGGCCCATGACTTCAACGATGAAGACACGGTTGTGGGAACTTGCGGTTGTATGAATTTCATCGATCGCTCTTGTCGCGATGTCTACTGCGGACTGGAAGCCGAATGTCATGTCGGTTCCGTACAGGTCATTATCGATGGTCTTCGGCAGTGTTACAACATTGAGGCCTTCTTCGGAAAGAAGGTTTGCAGTCTTTGTGGATCCGTTGCCGCCGAGCATAACCAGGCAGTCAAGCATGAGCTTGTAATATGTCTGCTTCATCAGAGCGACTTTGTCGTTGCCGTCTTTATCCGGTTCGCGGATTTCCTTGAACGGTGTACGGCTGGTACCTAAGAATGTACCGCCCTTTGTCATCAGACCTGTGAAGTCACGGTCTGTCAGCAGCTTGAATCTGCCGTACATCAATCCCTGGTAGCCGTTCAGGAAGCCGTAGAATTCAACCGGCTCCGTTGCGTTGTTCATGATTGATTTGTACACGCCTCTCATTGCGGCATTGAGTGCCTGGCAGTCGCCGCCGCTTGTCAGCATACCAATCCTTAACATTATGTGTATTCCTCCTTAGACTTATGTCTGTTTACCTTAAAAATATAATACTTTAATTGACTGAATCCCTCAAGGCTTACAGGCAATTCATGCTATGATTATTTTGTGAAAAAGGAGGATATCTCAATGCTGAAAGGCGCGATTTTTGATATGGACGGACTCATGTTCGATACGGAACAGATCTGGCAGAAAAACTGGAATCTGATCGCTGATGAAATGGGAATCAAACTGGCGGATGAATTCAAATATGCAATCTGCGGCACATCCGGAAGACTGATGGATGAGGTCTGTGAAAAATACTACGGCGTTGCGGACGGCTCTGTTGTTTCTTCAAAGGTAAAGCAGAGAGTTCACGATGATCTGATCGAATTCACTCCCGAAAAACCGGGTATCCATGAAATCCTTGATTTCTTTGAAGCCAACGGCGTAAAGATGGCTGTCGCTTCCTCTTCCGCAGAAGAAGTCATCAGACGGAATCTGAAAAACACCAATACCGAAAAATATATCAGTGCTGTTGTCAGCGGTATTGGCATGCCCAACGGCAAACCTGCTCCTGACATCTTCTTAAAAGCCGCTGCCATGCTGGAACTGGATCCGAAGGACTGCTATGTCTTTGAGGATGCGTTCAACGGCGTTACAGCCGGATACAGAGCCGGATGCAGAACAATCATGATTCCCGATATGTCGCAGCCGACCGATGAAATCCGCGCGATGGCGACCGGCGGCGTCTATGAAAGTCTGCTTGCGGCAATTGAGGGGCTGAAGGAAGAATGAGAAAGCTTCTGACTGCGCTTGCGGCATTGTGCTTTCTGGCCGGATGCGGAAGTCCTTCAGTGAAAAGCGATATGAGCGGATACGAAGGCTTTGAAGATACGGAACATGTCTTTTATGACATGAGCGTCAAAGATGCCGCAGAAGCGATGGATAAAGGCAAAACCTTCGCTGTCTACTTCGGCTTTGCCAAATGCCCCTGGTGCATTGCCGTTCTTCCCATTCTCAATGAAACCGCAAAAGAGGCAGGTCTTACAGTCGGATATGTCGATACCAGAAAGGATCCTTCCTGGCAGAGCAATATCGACATTGATGATTATGATCTTTTCACGGAACGGTTCGGGGAATATCTCGATTATGATGACAACGGCATCCTGCATCTCTACACCCCGCATGTATTCTTCATCCGCGACGGCAAAACCGTTTTTGAGCACAGCGGCAGCCTGGAAGGGCATATCGCCTATGAGCGGGAAATGAGCCAAGAGGAGAAGGAAGAACTGAGAGAAATCTACCGTCAGGGCTTTCAGGCAATGAAGTGAAAATGAACTGCGCGCGCAGTTCATTTTTTAATCTGAATTTTATGTGAATTTGATGGTGATTATAATCTCTTATGCTAAAATACTGCTGTTGTAAAAAACTATGGACCGTAAGGGATTTTTTATACAGTCAGCACTGAAATGCTTTATTGTGGCGGTTTGCACGGAAATGCTGTTCCGCATTTTCAGCTATCCCGTCCTTTTTGATCTTTCTTTTATCCGGATCACATTATTCGCCTATGCCTATGCATTGATTGTTTCCGCAGTCTGTTCGCTGCTGCCGCTGCGTATCGGAAAAACCGTGGTAGCGGTGCTGAACTGGTTCCTGCCGGTTTATGCTGTATTCCAGCTTGGCTATAACGGCCTGCTCGGACATTATATTTCTTTAAAAAGCGCAGGGCAGGGGACAAAGGTTTCAGAATTTGTGGTTCCCTTTCTCAACTGCATCCAGCCGCAGTGGCTTCTGATCTTCTTAGCACCGCTGGCAGTGACATTCTGGTCATTCAAAATAAAGGCAGTCAAGGAAACAAACCGCTTCGGCATCGTCGTTCTGCTGGTGCTCGGCTTGCTTGTCAATACAGCCGGGGTGGCGACGGTCTATGCGGCAGATCTTTCTTCTCTGTACAATGATCCTTCCTTTATTTCAAAAGGCATCATGGAATTCGGCCTTGCACGATTCCTGCTCAGAGATATGACAACCGGACTGCGCAATACCGACAACATCGTGATCGATGATACACAGACGGAAGAAGAAACCGAAGATCCGATGGTGCGGAAAATTGATGATTCGAAATGGATTGAAACGATGGAAGCGGAAGAAGATGAAGTCATGAGCACGATCGATACCTACCTCATGAACCGTCCGCTTGCGAAGTTCAATGAAAAGACCGGATATTTTGAAGGAAAGAATTTCGTCTATATCCTGGTTGAATCACTCGATTATATGGCATTTGATGAAGAACTGACACCGACCTTATGCAGAATGATGAAGGAAGGATGGAACTTCTCCAATCACTATACCCCGCGCTACAACTGCACGACCGGCGATACCGGATTTATTACCGAAGTCTCATTGATTCCGGACAATTCCATCTGTACGGAAAATGAATATAAGGACAACGCGTTCCCCAACGGCGTTTTCCGGCAGTTTGCCAATGCCGGCTATACCACATCCGCCTATCACAACTGGTGGGATCAGTATTATGAAAGAAGAACCTACTATGCCAATGAAGGCTGTCAGGTTTACAAGAATTATGATGACCTGGATATCAAGACACTGACCGGATGGCAGTCCGATCTTGAACTCATGGAACTGGCAGTGGATGAATTCATTGATCAGGAAAAATTCATGACAACGATTGTTACATCCGCCATGCATTATCCCTATCAGAAATATTCCGATCTCGGCGTGCGGTATCTCGAAGAAATCAATAAGGTCCATCCGGAATATCCGGACGATGTCAAAAGCTATCTTTCCAAATCGATGGACTTTGACGCGGCCATGGAATATCTGCTGAACGCCCTGGAAGAAAAAGGAAAACTGGATGATACGGTGATCCTGTTCTTCAATGACCATCATCCGTTTGAGATGAGCGAAGAAACAATTGCCGAATATTCCCATACCGACTATGACCGTCTGGATGCGCTGAATATCGACAGGGGACAGTGGGTGATCTACTGCCATGGCGAAAAACCGCAGGAATTCAAGGGCGTCAACAGCACCTTCGATATTCTTCCGACTGTTCTGAATCTGTTCAATCTGAATTATGATCCGAGAATCTATTTCGGAAATGACTATTTCAGCGAGCAGGAAAAAATCGTCTATATGCCGGAAGGCGACTGGATCAGCGATCACGGCATCTGGTATATGGAAGACGGCACATTCACCGGCCGGGCGGAAGATTCCTTCGTCAATTCCATTCAGCGGGAAATCCAGAACATGATCAACATTTCAAAGATGATCTACCGTTCCGATTATTTCGCAAAGCGTGAATTTGTGACCGATCCGGTATATGAAAATGCCGCCCCTTCGAAAGAAGCCGAAGAAGCGGCGGAAACTGATACAGAAACAGAAGAAGGCTCTGCGTAGAACCTTCTTTTTTGATTATGCGATCGCGGCTTCAAGCGCGATTTTCATCATTGCGGTGAAGGAATTCTGTCTTTCTTCCGGTGTTGTTTCCTCTTTTGAAACAAAGCTGTCGGAGATCGTCAGAATGCAGGCGGCGTTGCGTCCGGTGACTTTTGCGTTATGGAATAAAGCGAAGCTTTCCATTTCCACGCATCCGCAGTGATTCTCCTCAACCGCTTTGTAGTAATCATCTCCTTCATGATAGAAAACATCGGAGCTGTGGGTTCTTGCCAGATGATACGGGATGCCGAGCTTTTCAGCCGCGTCTTCAAGCTTTTTGTTGAGTGCTTCGGAAGGATAGATAACATCGGCTGTTTCGCCGTTCTGAATCTTCGCGAAGGTGCTTTCGCTCCATGCGCTGTCAACGATGACGACATCGCGGATATGCAGATCCGCGACGTAGGCACCGGCGGATCCGACGCGGATGATGTTTTCAACATCATAGAATTTGAAGAGTTCATAGGAATAGATGCCGATGGAAGGCATTCCCATTCCTGAAGCCATGACAGTTACCGGCACACCCTTGTAGGTTCCGGTATAGCCGTTGACTCCTCTGACCGGATTGACCAGAACCGGATTTTCGAGGAATGTTTCGGCGATGAATTTTGCACGCAGGGGATCGCCCGGCATCAGTACGCTTTTGGCGATCTGTTCTTTTGAAGCGCTGTTATGAGCTGTAGACATGCAGTAAACCTCCTTGTCTTTGATTATTCTGAAAGCTGTTCTGACAGAATGAATACGGCAGCTGCGGCGATTCCGCCGTCATGCGTAATGGAAACCTGTATTTCCGGATGATCTTTGATATACGGTTTTCCGGAATGATCATTGAGAACGGAGTATGAGAGCCAGTTACGGTCCTGGGTCGCCTTGAAAATCGCTTCCTTGACCGCGAACCTTCCGCCGGCATATTCGGTTTTCCGTTTCTGATTCTTTAAGGAAGAGAAGACGGCATATTCCTCTTCCGTCAGAATTTTCTTCATGAGACTTTCATTATCCGGATCGATTCTTGAAAGATCCACTACATCAATGCCGACCATTTCATCCTCATTCTTCCCATCGGGCCCCGCGTTCATAAAAAAACATGCATTGTGTTTTTCAGATGATATCAGGACGCTGTGCTTCTTTTCAAAGTATAGCACACATAAGGAAAAAGAAAAAACCGCACAATCCATGCGGTTTCATGCGGTTGATAAATCAGCCTTTTGCGCCTTTTGCGCCTTTGGCTCCGCCGCCTGCCTGGTAGTTGAGCAGCAGGTCGGTGTCAAAGGAGGTTGTCATTCTCGAACGTCTTCTTTCCCTGTCGCGGGCAAGGGCGACGAGTCTGTCCATCAGCTCTGTGAAGCTGACGCCTTTTGCGGTCCAGAGATAGAAGGCAAGGGAGCCCGGGATGGTATTGATTTCATTGACATAGACATGCTTGGTGTCCGCGTCCATCATGAAGTCAATGCGGCATACGCCGGCAGCGCCGAGCGCGCGGAATGTTTTCTTTGCCAGATCGTAGATATGATCGGTTTCCGCTTTGGTAAGGGGAGCGGGGACAATTCTTGCGGTGGAAGCCATGCCGGCACCCTTGGAGCCGGAGGACTTGACACCCTTGGCAGCTTTTCCGCCGCCCTGATATTTATCCTTGAAGTTCAGCAGCTCGTCTTTGGATACGGAGCTGACTTCTTCAAGAACGCTGGTTTCGCAGCTGTATCCGTCGCCGAGAACGGAGCAGTTGATTTCACGCATCGGACGGATTACTTTTTCGGTAATGACCTTTTCATCATACTGTCTTGCGTCAGCGAAGCATTCCAGATATTCTTCATCGTTATGGGCGATGGAGATACCGACGGAAGAGCCGGTTCTTGCCGGTTTCAGGATGACCGGGTAGATGAGCTTATGAACTTTTGCGAGAACTTCTTCTTCGTGGTCATCGATTTCATTTCCATAGACCCAGAACCAGTTGGCCATCGGCAGACCCGCGTCCGCAAGGATATGCTTCATCAGGACCTTGTCCTGACCTACCGCCGCGCCGAAGAGATCGCATCCGGCATACGGAATCTTCAGCATTTCCAGATAGCCCTGGATGGTTCCGTCTTCGCCGTTTGTGCCGTGCATGACAGGAATCGCAATATCGATTGTGCCGAGTTCTTTGGCACCGAACATCTTTGTCTTGACCGGCTTGATCACAGCGCTGTTGTTTTCACGGACCAGATAGATTTCCGTGCTGTCGGCAATCACCGCGTCAAGCTTTCTGCCGGTGAAGAAATGGATATCGCCCATGCCTTCAGCCGTGAAGAGTCTTCTGTCTTTGGAAATATAGATGGGAATGACATTGTATTTCGAATGATCCAGCGCATCCATCGCCTGGTGGGCGGAGATGACGGATACTTCATGTTCGACGGATTCGCCGCCGAAGAAAACCGCTACATTGAGTTTCATTGAATGACCTCCGTAAATCAGAGTCCATTATACCGCAAATTCAGGCAATCGTTCTGTCCTCTTTTATCGAAGAAAGGCGTTTGTGCATTGATAAAATACAGCGCGGTTCTTCATGCATGCACATTAAAACAGAGATACCGGAAAGGATCCTGAACAAAATCGATGTGTACGTGGCACTGTCAGTTGCTTTGAAAGGAAAAATGACTATCATAATGCAGAGGGAGGTATTCCCGTGAAAAAGAAAAAAGCACTTGTACTGGCCGGCGGCGGAACCCGCGGAATCTATCAGGCCGGCTGTATCGAAGCACTGCGGCAGATCGGTGAAGATGATTATGATCTGATCACCGGCACCAGCGTCGGCGCGCTCAATGCGGCGATGCTGGTCCAGCATGACTTCGAAAATATGATTGAGATGTATGAAAACATCGCACCAGATCAGTTTATCAACGGCTTTGTGCCGAGCGACATGAATCTTGCCCATCTGTTTAAGGAAAGGGAACAGCTGATTCCTTCTTTCCGTGCCTGGGTTCAGCAGCACGGCGTTGACATCCGTCCGTTTGAGCAGATGGTCGAAAAATACTATATTCCCGAAAAGTTCTTTGCCAGCGATATCGATTTCGGCTGTATCACCGCCACCGCAAAAGGACATGAGCCGGTGTATGTTTCCAAAGAGATGATGAAGGAAAACGGCGGCGACTGGCTGATCGCTTCGGCGGCGGCTTATCCGGTTTTCCCGATGAAGGTGATTGATGGCGTTGAATATGTGGACGGCGGCTATTTTGACAACTTCCCGGTTGATTACGCACTGCGCAAGGGAGCTCGTGAAGTGATCGCGATTGATCTTTCACTGAACCCGCATCATCCGGAATATCTGGACCGCTACATGATCCGCTATATCCATCCCCATGAAGAACTGTTCCAGTTCCTGGATTTCGATCATGAAAAAATGAGACATGCCAGGGTGCTGGGATTCAATGACACGATGAAAGTCTACGGCGTTTACAAGGGTGAGCGCTATACATTTGAACCGTTTGATCTGGACCAGTATTTTGATGAATGGTATATCAGTCTGATGATGCTTGAAACAAAGATCAAGCTGGCAAGCCAGTTCAACGAACGCTTTGCGGCAAGCGACGCGATTTCGGAAAGGCTGCGGAACCAGCTTCATGTCAGCCATCTGACAAAAGAACAGTACTTCTTCGGCATGGTGGATGTGCTGATGGATATGTGCGGTCTGGATTGTGAAAAGGTATGGACCGTTTCAGAAGCGCAGAAACAGGTTCTCTCACAGTTTGCCGAATGCGTGGAAGAGGATTACGCCTACATCCCGCAGGGGGTTCTTGATATCGCTTCCTACATCCGTACACTGGATCAGAAGGGAATCGTTTCCAAACTGCTCCACGCGGTGCTCTATCCCGATCACAAAGTATTCTCAGACGCTCTGATTCTGAGTGTCTATCCGTTTGAGCAGGCGCTTGCGGAAGCGGTTGTCATGGCCATGCGGCAGCTGGCGGAGGTATGATATGCAGAAAATCGCAAAGTTTGAAAAAGTCAGTTTTGAACAGTTTGAAAAAGACTGGAAAAAAGCATTTCCCGATACAGCAGATGAAACAGTCAGAGAGATTTATGATGATCTGAAACTGCCCCAAAGAGCCACAAAGGGTTCGGCAGGCTATGATTTTACGGCACCGGTGCGGATTGAAATGAAAGCCGGTTCGCAAATTCTGATTCCGACCGGAATCCGTGCTAAAATAAAGAACGAATTTGTGCTGCTGCTGTTCCCGCGCAGCTCGCTCGGTTTCAAATACCGGATGCAGCTGGACAACACATGCGGCGTCATTGATTCAGACTATTATGAAGCGGTCAATGAAGGCCACATCATGTGTAAGCTGATCAATGATTCAAGAGACGGCAGAACACTGACCGTTGAAGCGGGACAGGGAATGGTACAGGGAATCTTTGTGCCCTTCGGTATTACCGAAGATGATGAAGCGGATGCACAGCGCACCGGCGGCATCGGCAGCACCACACGATAGAAAGCAGGAAAGTATGGACGAAAAACTCTGGGATGAGATTGATGAACGGGAACCCATTCCCGCGCATATTTATGCGAAGATGGAAGAACTGCGTCACAGAAGGCAGGATGTTCCGGAAGACAGACTGATCAAGCGGCCGACCATGATCGAAGGCATCCGCAGGGCAGGTGTGGTCAATACCGGCGTTCTCGATGAAGTCGCAAAGCGGATCCATGCCGGCATGACAACGCAGGAGATCGACGACATTGTCGTGGAATATACACATGCCCACGGCGGCATATGCGCTCCCTATGGATTTGAAGGCTATCCCAAGAGCGTATGCACATCGGTCAATGATGAAGTATGCCATGGCATTCCTTCCAAACTGAGAAAGATTCATGACGGCGATATCATCAATGTCGACGCGACAACAATCGTTGACGGATATTATGCCGACGCGAGCAGAATGTTCATGATCGGCAATGTGTCGGATGTCAGAAGAAAACTGGTTGAAGACACAAAGAAAGCGCTGGAAATCGGCATTGCGGCAGCCCAGCCCTGGGCTCATGTCGGCGATATCGGAGCGGCCATCGCGAAGTTTGCCCATAAGCAGGGATACAGTGTTGTCAGGGAACTCGGCGGTCATGGCGTCGGATGCGACTTCCATGAAGATCCGTTTGTCGCCCACGTCGGCACAAAAGGCCGCGGCATGGTTCTTGTGCCGGGCATGGTGATCACAATCGAACCGATGATCAACCTCGGCAAGGCGGCGGTTGTCATTGATCCTTATAATGACTGGACCATTTCCACCAAGGACGGCAGCGACAGCGCCCAATGGGAACATACCATTCTCATCACCGAAACCGGAAATGAGATCCTGACCTATTGATGATATGAACCGGGATGCGCAGCGCATGCCGGTTTTTCTTATGAACTGAGCAGAGACTGCGATCACCTTTTTGGCAACCTGACGTCTCTCTTTTCACAACATTCTGCTATGATAGAAATACAGGGACAGCAGTGAGCTGCTGTTCGAAATGCTGCATCCAGGAGAGAAAAACATGGACAATCATATTTATGTAACCGGACACCGCCACCCCGACAGCGACGCCATCTGCTCGGCGATGTCCTATGCGAATTTACTGAACCGGACCGGAAAACCGGCGATTGCCTGCCGGCAGGGTCCTTTGAACGAAGAAACCAAATTCATTCTCAAGCGCTTCAATCTGGAAAACCCGCTGCTGTTAACCGATGCGCGGGTAACCTTAGGTGAAATGGATCTCGACAAGCCTTCGATGATCCGCCCGGATGAAACCGTTCATCATGCCTGGCACGTCATGCTGGCGGAACAGAACAGAATTCTGTTTGTCGGCAATGAAGACGGAACGCTTGCCGGCATTGTCACAACCAGCGACCTTTCGCGTGTCAGAATCCATCCGGATACCGACCTGAACACCCTCATGTCGACGGCCTCGCTTCCCAACATCGCAAGAACCATCGGCGGCAGAATTCTCTACCGTCCGGAAAATGTGAAGCATAACGGCATCGTGTTTGTCATCACGCTGGAAGAGCTGGATGATAACCGCTACAACCTGCAGGACAGCATTGCATTGTTATCCTCTGGGGAAGACAAGCATAAAACACTCATCGAAAAAGGAGTGAAGGTGCTTGTCATCACATGCGGAGAGCAGGTCAGCGATGAAGTGATCGCGCTTGCCAAAGAGAAGGGCTGCGCCATTATCGCAACCCCGCACAACACCATGCATGTCGCAAGAGTCATTACCGAAAGCTATTCCGTCGATCAGATCATGACCAGGGATGTCATGACATTCTCCGAAAACGAATATATCGATGATGTCGCTGCGAAAATGTTCAACTCCAGAGTCCGTTCCTTCCCGGTTCTCAACAGCGAAGGAAAGATCGCCGGCGCGATTGCCCGCTACCATACAAGAAATTACCAGAGAAGAAAGATCGCCCTGACCGACCACAGTGCCGTCAACCAGTCGATCGGACATCTTGACGCTGCACAGATCGTGGCGATTGTGGACCACCATCATATCGGAAATGTCACAACCGACCTGCCGATTGAATACCGCAACCACAGATGCGGATGCACATGCACGATCGTGACCGGACTGTTTAAGGAAGCAGGCCTGACGCCGGAACCGCACATTGCCGGCATCATGATGTCTGCGATTCTTTCCGACACATTGAATTTCAAATCCGCGACCACAACCCAGGAGGACAGGGATACGGTTGCCTACCTTGCGCAGATTGCCGGCATTGATGATGTGCAGGCTTATGCAAGAGAGATGCTCGGCGCTTCTGTTGCCCTGCATGCGTCAACACCGCATGAAATCCTCAACCGCGACCTCAAGAATTACGAAATCGGCAAATACCGCTTCGCGATCGGCCAGACAAACTACGGCCATATTGAGGAAGTGCAGAAGATCCTTCCCGAATTCAAGGCGAATATGGAGAAGGAACAGGATGCCAACAAACTGGATCTCTTGGTCATGCTGTTTACGGATGTCATGGGCGAAGGTTCCCAGTTCATCTTCTACGGTCCGCTTTCCTACATCATGAAGGATGTTGTGGAAACCGTATTCGATGATCATTCCGGATTTGATCCGAAGATCATTTCCCGCAAGCAGCAGCTGATGCCAAAGCTGAGCGAACTCATCAAGAATCTTTAATTCATCATTCACAGGGAGCGCCGCGCTCCCTTTTTTTCGTCTATGAGGGAAGGAATCTGCTATCATAACGATATGAGAAATATGAATGTTGAAGACTATCTTTTATGGCGCGGGGACATCCCGTTTTCAAAAGATCCGCTGAATGTGATTGATGCGGTGATTTTCAATGAGCTCTGCTATGTCGAATTCTCTCATGCCGGACTGGATTCGGTGACGGAAGAACCGATGACACTGCGGCGGGCAGGGGAAATCATTGAAGAAAACGGAACCTATGAACTGAAAACACTGAATGGCGGACAGGAAGAGTTTTTCCGTCTTGCATATCAGTCAAAGCGGTTCGGGGATGTGAAGATTCAGAATTATGTCAGTATTTTTGATGAGGCAACAAGCACCCAGTTCTCCGCTGTCCATTTTGAATATGATGAAGGCAGAGCCTATATCGCATACCGCGGCACCGATGATTCCCTTGCCGGATGGCAGGAGGATTTTATGATCGCCTTTACACTCACCAAGGCGCAATGGTATGCAAGAGAATATCTCAACCGCTCGATGAAGAAAGGAATTCTTTATCATATCGGCGGCCATTCCAAAGGCGGCAATCTTGCGATGTATGCATTGGCTGGCCTGGAAGCGGAGAAACGTCCGCAGATTGAACATGTATGGATCATGGACGCGCCGGGCTTTGCGCCGGATGTCTTTGATGTAAGCCGTCTTGACTGGTTCCGCGGTATCACCACAAAGCTGGTTCCCGAGTTCTGCGTCATCTCGAAGATTTATGAAGTGGAATTTGAAGATACAGTGATCGTTGAATGCATGGGCACCGCACTCATGGAACATGATCTGATCAACTGGCAGCTGGATGGGCCGAAGATCCTTACAGCTCCTGCCAACAGCGTCATTTCCGATAAAATCATGGAGACGATCATGAGATGGGCCATCAATGAAACGATTGAAAGAAGGAAACTGTTTATTTCCGAACTGTTTGATGCCCTTGGCGCCGGCGGCGCAAAGAGCGTGAATGATATTTCGGGAAAAGGATTCCTCAAGGTGCTTGAGGCGCTTGCCAACACTTCGCAGGAAACACGCGATGTGGCAGGCGATCTTGCAAGGCTCATGATCAGAGCCGACAGCTAGAAAGAAGGTAACGGTATGCTTGAAGTATGTCTTCTCGGGACCGGCGGAACCGTTCCGCTGCCTGACCGCTGGCTGACATCCTGCTGGCTGCGGTGCGAAGGAAAAGCGGCCCTGATCGACTGCGGGGAAGGAACGCAGATCGCCATTCATGAACAGGGCATTTCCTGCAAACATATTGACGCAATCTTTTTTACACATTATCACGCCGATCATACAGCCGGTCTGCCCGGACTGCTGCTGTCGATGGCGAAGGCCGATCGGACCGAACCGATCATGATCATCGGTCCCAAAGGAATTGAAGAATTTCTCAAAGGCGTGATGTTAATCGCCCGCTATGTTCCTTTTGAAATCTATTACCAGCAGATCTCGGAAAAGGAACAGTCGTTTCAGGTCGGGGATATGACATTCACATCCTTCCCGCTGCGTCATTCCGTGCCGGCATACGGATATGCCGTTACGGTGAACCGCACCCGCAGATTCGATCCGGCAAAAGCGGAAGCGGCCGGGATTGAAAAGCGCTACTGGGGATTGCTGCAGAAGGGACAGACAGTCGAAGCAAACGGCAGAGTCTATGAGCCGGAAATGGTTCTCGGCGCAGAAAGAAAAGGCATCCGCATGGTCTATGCGACCGATACCAGACCGACCGAAAGAATCGCCGAAATGTCAGAGAATGCCGATTTGCTGATCGCGGAAGGCATGTACGGAAGCGAAGAGGGTCTGGAAAAGGCAAAGAAAAACAAACACATGACGATGCAGGAGTCTGCCGCTCTTGCGAAAAAGGCAGATGTGAAGCAGCTCTGGTTTACTCATTATTCTCCCAGCGAACATAAGCCGGAAGAATATGAAGAAGAAATCAGGGGAATCTTTGAGCGCACCGTCATTTCAAAAGACGGGCAGAGGATTGATCTTGCCTTTGCACATGAAGAGGAACAGTAAATGATTAAAGCGGTTGTCAATCCGGCAGGTGCCGGCGGAAAAACCATCCGTACATGGGAAACTGTCAAAACAATTCTGAAGGAAAAAGGAGCGGAATGTGAAATCTTCTTTTCTTCCCCAACCCGCTCCATCACGGAAATTGTTTCGGATATCACATCAAAAGGCGAAGAGGTGACTCTGCTTGTCCTGGGCGGGGATGGGACGATGAACCTTGCGGTCAACGGCATTCAGGATTTTGAAAAAACCAAAGCGGCATTTCTTTCCTGCGGATCGGGAAATGATCTTGCCAAGGCTCTGAATCTTCCCAAAGATCCTGAAACATGCATTGAGCAGGTCCTTGCCGGAAATATTGTGCGCACACTGGATGTCGGAGAGCTGACACTGCATTCCCTGTATGATGATCAGGGCAATCCGGTAAAAGACTTCAGTCCGCTGCGGCGTTTCAACATCAGTTCGGGAATCGGATTTGACGCGGAGATCTGCGCCTATGTCGAGCGTTCCGAGATTAAGAAAGTGCTTAATGCGGTACATATGGGAAAGCTCAGCTACATCGCGGAAGCCCTGAAGGTGATCTTCACCTATCAGAATGTGAAAGCGGAAATGGTGATTGACGGCAATCCGGAAGTATATGAAGAACTTCTGTTTACAGCCGGCATGAATACAGCCTATGAAGGCGGCGGATTCAGATTCGCGCCGGACGCTGTTTCAGATGACGGAATGCTGGATTTCTGTGTCGGCAATCAATTAAGCCGATTTGATTTCTTCCGCATTTTCCCGTATGCATACAGCGGGGCACATGTGAAATTCAAAGGTGTTTCAATCAGACGCGGCGTGAAGGCGGAAATCAAAGCGGAAGCGCCGATGTGGGTTCATACAGACGGGGAAGTGATCGGCAGAAGCGATCATATTACCCTCAGTATCAGCGATCAGAAAATGAAGATGGTGATTTAGTATGAGAGTGCAGGAAGTTTTTGAACAGTACGGGGAAGGAACCCGCGGTGAAAAGAATCTGATCACCGACGTCAAAGGTGTAAAAGCCGGCCATGTCACACTGGATGATGACACAATCCATACCGGCGTGACGGTGGTTGTGCCGTGCGACGACATCTATCATAAAAAACCGGTTGCGGCTGTCCATGTGATCAACGGTTTCGGTAAGACTGCCGGACTGATGCAGTTGGAGGAACTCGGCTGCATTGAATCTCCGATTGCACTGACCAATACGCTTTCGGTCGGACAGTGTCTGGAAGGTCTGGTCCGCTATACCCTGGCGGAAAATCTGAATGTGCGCACATTCAATCCGGTCTGCGGAGAAACCAACGATTCGAAAATCAATGACATCGCGTCTCTTGCCGTGCGCAGCGACCATGTGATCGAAGCAATTGAAAACGCGTCCGATACATTTGAGACCGGTGCGGTCGGAGCGGGAAGGGGAACTGTCTGCTTCGGGCTCAAAGGCGGCATCGGTTCTGCTTCAAGAACCTTCCGCATCAAGGGAAATGATTATACAATCGGCATTCTCGTGCAGTCCAATTTCGGTTCGATGCGTGATCTGACCATTGCCGGCGATCCCATCGGAAAACGGATTGCGGAAGCGATCAAAGCGCAGGAAAGCGAAGACAAAGGTTCCATCATGATTATTCTTGCGACTGATCTGCCGGTAGACAGCAGACAGCTCAAGCGGATTCTGAAGCGATGCGAAACCGGTCTGATCCGGCTTGGATCAAGACTGGGACACGGCAGCGGGGATGTTGTTATCGGTTTTACAACTGCCAATACAATGGAACATGCCAAAGGCATGATCGTCCATGAAATCCTGCCCGATCATCTGCTCGATCCTGCTTTCCGTCTGGCTGGCGAAGCGACGGAGGAAGCTGTGCTGGATTCATTGATTGCAGCAGAAGCGTGTCAGGACGCACAGGGCAATCCTGTTCATGCGCTGCGTGAATTTCTCTGAAAGGATCTTCGGATCCTTTTTTCATAGGGGATTTTGATATAATAATCGTGATGAAAAGAATTGTGACAGGCATCGTCGCCCATGTCGATGCCGGAAAAACAACCTGTATTGAAAGCATGCTGTTCAAAAGCGGCGCGATCCGCAGAGCCGGACGCGTCGACCATAAGGACGCCGTGCTGGATTATGACGAACAGGAACGAAACCGCGGTATCACCATCTACGCCAAGGAGGCGTATTTCAAATGGAAGGATACCGAAGTTTTTGTGATTGATACCCCGGGCCATGTCGACTTTTCAGCCGAAATGGAACGCACGCTGCAGGTTCTGGATCTTGCCGTGATTCTGATCAGCGGGCAGGATGGCGTGCAGGCGCATACTGAAACGATCTGGAAGTGCCTGGAACATTACCATGTACCGGCCGTGATCTTTGTAAACAAGATGGATATTTCCCATCATACAAAAGAAGAGCTTCTGAATGATCTGAAAAAGAAATGTTCAGCCGACTGCTTTGAAATGAATACCGAAGAAGGCATGGAACAGCTGGCAACCGTCAGCGAGGACATGCTCAACGAATATCTTGAAAACGGAACAATTCCGCCGGAAATGATCCGCGAAGCGATTACAGCACGCAGATGTTTTCCGGTGCTCTTTGGCTCCGCACTGAAAAATGACGGGGTTGAAGAACTGCTGGATATGATTGATTTCTATGCCGATGAGCGGGTGTATCCTCAAGAATTCGGAGCCCGTGTCTATAAGATTTCTGCAGATGAAACAAATACACGTCTGACCCATATGCGGATTACCGGCGGCACATTAAAGGCAAAGCAGATGCTTCGGGAAGATGAAAAGGCGGATCAGATCCGCATCTATTCGGGCAAAAGCTGCCGCATGGTCGATGAAGCGGAAGCCGGTATGATTGTCGCTGTCAAAGGTCCTGTTTCCATTGAAGCAGGACAGGGACTTGGATTTGAAGAGGATGGCGAACAGCCGCTGCTCGATCCGTATATGGAATATGAACTGCTTCTGCCGGAAGGAGCGGATGCTTTAAGCATGGCGGAAACGGTGCGCAGACTTGCGGATGAAGATCCCCAGCTGCACATTGCGTCCGATTCTGTTTCCGGCAAGATCAAAGTTTCCATTATGGGTGAAATGCAGATGGAGGTTCTTCAAAAGAGAATCTTTGAGCTTTCCGGACTTCATGTCGGTTTTTCAGCCGGCGGCATTATCTTCCATGAAACGATTGCTGAAGAAACCGAAGGCGCCGGTCATTTTGAACCGCTGCGCCATTATGCCGAAGTCCATGTTCGCCTCGAACCCAGGGAAAGGGGGAGCGGGATTGAAGTGGTCAGCGAATGTCCGACCGATTTCCTTTCCTCCTCATGGCAGAGAAGTATTCTTTCGATCCTCGAACGCTCAAGGCACAGAGGTGTATTAACCGGTTCGCAGCTTGATGATGTGCGCATTGTCCTGACTGCAGGAAAAGGCCATCTCAAGCATACCGAAGGCGGCGACTTCCGCCAGGCTGCACGCCGTGCCGTCCGTCAGGCATTAATGAAAACAGAATGCATTCTGCTCGAGCCGTATTATGCTTTCTCTTTGACGCTTCCTTCTTCCGTTCTTTCAAGAGCCCTTTATGATCTTGAAACAAAGAAGGCAAAGACCGTGATTGAAGACAGCGATGGCGATACCATGACAATCAACGGCAGGGGACCGGTGCGCACATTGATGAATTACCAGATGGAAGTAACCGCCTATACCAGAGGGACCGGAAGGTTCAGCTGCGTGCCGGACGGATATGATATCTGCGAAGAACAGGACGCGATTGTCGAAGCGACCGGCTATGATCCGGAAGCGGATCTGCGCAACCCGACCGGATCGGTATTCTGCGCCCATGGCTCCGGCTTCTATGTACCGTGGGACAAAGCGGACGAATATATGCATGTTCAGCCGCCGAAGGAACATTCTGTTTCCTCATGGCGTCCTTCCTCGTACAAAGTAGCGGAAGAGGATCTGCTGGATGTTCTGAAACAGGCAGGCGGACGCAACCGCAACGAAAAGAAACATGACACCAGAAAGCCAAAGCCGAAGGAAGAAGAAAAGAAACAGAAACCGGTTGTCCGCAAAGAACTTCCGGCATGTCTGATCATCGATGGATACAATATGATTTATTCCTGGGATGAATATCATGATCTGGCCGATCATGATATCACCACGGTCAGGGAATATCTGATCGATGACCTGCTTGCCTATCAGGCATATCTGAAATGCCATATGATCATTGTGTTTGACGGCTACCGCGTGCAGGGCAATACCGGCACGAAGCTGAAGCAGAATGATGTTGAAATCGTTTATACCCGCACCAATGAAACCGCCGATGAATATATCCAGCGGATCGCATATGAATTAAGAAATACCTATGAGCTGACCGTCGCGACTTCCGACGCGCTCATCCAGAATGCGGTCTTTGCCCAGGGGGCTCTGCGCATGAGCGCAAGGGAACTGCATTCCCGCATGGAAGCGGTAAAGAAACAGTTTCAGTGATAAGGAGGCATCTCCATGAATGAAAACAGACCGATTTACAAAAACAGGGAATTCTGGATCAGAATCTGTCTGATCGCGGCTGCCGCGGCATTTGTGATTCTGCTGTTCGGCCAGCAGACCTCATGCAGTTCAAACCGGAAGGATCCTGAAGAGGATCCGATGGGATATTCCTATACAGAGATCCAGGAGATCATCGCAGCGGAAAACAGGACACAGAAGCAGCTGATTGTCTATGAGCAGGATCTTGAAGCAGCACTTGATATCAAGGATATGTTCCTGAATATCGAATGGTTCCTGAAGAAGCAGACTGTTCATCTTTCCGCAACAGCAGAATATATTGTCGATCTGTCGCAGATCGATGCCGGCGATGTGATTGTGGACCGCAATCAGCAGACCATCACTGTCACAATTCCGCGGGCGGAGCTGAAAAATGTGGTCATTGATTTCTCCAAAACCACATTTGATGACATCGAACGGAACATCTTCGGCTGGGGCGATATCAAACTGACGCCTGAACAGCAGAATGAGGTCGAAAAGCAGCTGCAGGAAGCACTGTATGAGGAAGCGCGGAAAACGCCGTATCTTTCCGCTGCCGATTCTGCCGCAATGCGCCAGGTTGAATCGATGTACCAGTCGGTACTGACGCAGCTGAATCCCGAATACCGGATTGTCGCGGTTCTCGACATGAATCTGAACCAGGGAAATTAATATACTTTTGAGGAAGACCGGAAACGGTCTTCTTTTCAAATCATCGTTTTTCAATCGTTGCATTTGTCACCGATCTGTTACAATGGATATGCAGTAAAGGAGTAGCTGAATTATGTTTATCATGCCTGAATACAAAGCGCCGGATTTTACTCTGCCGATTTTTCAGAGTGCGCCTGACGCAAAATACGAACCGGCTGAAAGAGACGGTGTCGTACCTGACAATTTCCATTCCACATCCATCTATCCGGAATATTTCAAAATAAACGGAAAATGGACACTGGCGGAAGAAAGCCGCATGGACAGCTGTGTTGTTCTCAAAGAAGACGGAACGCTGGCTGTCGTGGAACAGAGAAATGTGAAAAAGGGAGAGCTTGTCATCACCGGAAGAACCGAGCGGTGTGAAGACGGCATCTATCTCCATGTGAACGGATTTACCCCGGATGAAGATAAAATCGATGATCAGTTTGTCTTCCGCGGCAACCGCTCCAGAGAGACCGCTTTTGCCAGGGATTATCAGAACCTCTATGACCTTCTGGAATATGAAAAGGAACACGGCAAGATCGTCTTTGTCATGGGACCTGCATGTTCATTTGACTATGATTCCCGCAAAGCGATGGAATCGCTGGCTGACAAGGGCTATGTTCACGGTCTTTTAGCCGGCAACGCATTGGCGACACATGATCTTGAAGCAGGACTGCTCGGCACTTCGCTGGGCCAGGATATCTATACACAGAAATCAGCGCCGATGGGACATTACCATCATCTTGATGTACTCAACAAAGTCAGAAGATGCGGATCCATCCCGAAGTTCATTGAAGAATACAAAATCGACAACGGCATCATCTACGGCCTTGTCAAAAACAATATCCCGTTTGTACTGACATCCAGTATCCGCGATGACGGACCGCTTCCGGAAGTCATTGCCGATGCCTATGAAGGACAGTCCGCAATGCGTGACATGCTCAGGGACGCGACTACAATTATCTGCTTAGCAACCCAGCTGCATTCCATCGCCTCCGGCAATATGATTCCGTCCTTCCGCGTCAGAGAAGGAAAAGTCAGACCGACATTCTTCTATTGCGTTGATATTTCCGAATTTGTGACCAACAAGCTTCATGACCGCGGCAGCCTGTCCGCAGTAACTCTTGTTACAAACGTGCAGGACTTTGTATGTCTGGTGGACAAAGGTGTGAAATGATCAAAGGAATACACGTCACATCCGAAACCGCACCGCTGAAAAAAGTCCTTCTGCACAGGCCCGGCAGAGAACTTCTCAACCTGGTTCCCGACCGTCTTGGCGAACTGCTGTTTGACGACATTCCGTTTCTGAAACAGGCCCAGGCGGAACATGACGCCTTTGCGGCAGCGCTCCGGGAAAACGGGGCGGAAACGGTATATCTCGAAGATCTGATGAGTGAGCTGTTTGAACGGCGTCCCGATCTTGTCGATCCGTTTCTTGATCAGTGGCTGAATGAAGGAAACATCAAGACCGAAAAATGGAAGAACAAGCTCAAGCAGTATCTGCTTGAACATTTCCACGGCAGGGACCTTGTCTTAAAAACGATGGAAGGCATCACCCTCAAGGAAATGGGGGAGGTCAGGGCATATTCCCTGCAGGACCGCATTGCGCCTGCCGATGATCTGATTATCGATCCGATTCCCAATCTCTATTTCCAGCGCGATCCGTTCGCCTCTGTCGGAAAAGATGCTGTGATTTCAAGCATGAAATACAGCGTGCGCAGAAGGGAAACAATCTATGCCGATTATATTTTCCGCTGCCATCCGGACTATGCGCCGTATGTCAAACTGAAATATACAAGGGAAGAGCACGGCACGATTGAAGGCGGGGATATCCTGAATCTTTCCGAAACCCTGATTGCGGTCGGTATTTCACAGAGGACTTCCCCGGATGCGATTGAACATCTGGCTGCTCAGCTGTTTGAAGATGAAAGCTGCCCGATCAATACGGTACTGGCATTCCGGATTCCAAGCACCCGTGCATTCATGCATCTGGATACGGTTTTCACCCAGGTGGATACGGCGAAATATGTCGTTCATCCCGGCATTCTTGCCCCGCTGACGGTTTTTGATATCACACCGGCGGAAAGCGGCATTCATTTCAAGGAAATCAAAGGAACACTGCAGGAAATTCTGCAGGAATATACAAAGCAGGACCATGTCGAGCTGATCCCCTGCGGCGGGGAAGATGTGATTGCCTCCCGCAGAGAGCAGTGGAATGACGGTTCCAACACGCTGGCCATTGCGCCTTCAAAAGTCATTGCCTACAACCGCAATGATGTGACAAATCAGATCCTTAGGGATCATGGCATTGAAGTCATTGAGATCCCAAGCTATGAACTTTCCAGAGGCAGAGGCGGCCCCAGATGCATGTCCATGCCGCTGGTCCGTGAATAAGCTGTCAAACAAAATAAAAAAGTGAAGCCGGTGTGCGCAGCACCGGCTTCATTCATTAGTTATTCAGATGTACGGAAATGATAGCCTTTTCCTCTTGTGACGCGGATCAGCTGCGGACGGGAGGGATTGGCTTCAATCTTTTCACGGATGTGGCGCATGTGGACCGAGATGACGAGATGGCAGTCATACGGATTGTCATTCCAGACGTTTTCATAGATCTCTTCCGGAGTCTTGATTTCATCGGGATGATCCATCAGATATGCCAGGATATCGCATTCAATCGGTGTCAGATGTGAGGATTTTCCGTTGGACACAACCGTCCTTGTTTCTTTGTTGAGCAAAGGTTTCATGTCATTCTCCTTCCTTTCCCATATATTCATTCAGAGAATATTCTTTCACTTCATATTCGTCATAGACCTGTACTGTGACAGTGCCGCAGACAGAGTCATCAATCATTTTCAGATCTTCTATAGACGCAGGCATGCTGAGTCTGTAGAAGTAGGTGTTGCGCAGTACGCTTTCATTTCTGTAGCTGTTATGGAAATAGATCTGTGCACCGGAATCATTTTTGCCCTGATAGAAGTTTCTGATGCCTTCCTGTCTCAGCTTTTCCAATAGAGCTGTCAGTTCAGGATCGCGGTCGATCTCATTGACCGGGATTTCAGCGTCTGCGTAAATGGTGACATATTCTTCACCGGAATCATAAGAAACGGGCTGATCGATGCGATCCGGTCTGACCGCTGCTTCATAGCGGAAGATGAGGAGATCGCCGGTTTTGTAAGTATATTTCTGTGACAGATTGAAGCCGTCGGTTGCTTTTGCGGCATATGCACATCCAAGTGCCAGAACTGTGATGAGTGCATAGGCTGCGAAAATCTTCGGTGTCAGCCTGATCTTTCGGCGGTAGATGAACTGTGCTGCCACATAGGCAAACAGAATCAGCAGATAGAGGGTGATATAGCCGATTGCGTAATCGATCACATAGCCGAAGGCAATCGCTGTTACAATCATGACCGCATACAGGTTGATGATCAGCGGATAGGCCATGGGGTGATCGCTGAGCTGTTCGGCGCGTTCTGTTTTTCTTTTGATGAAATGCCAGTACAGCGCCGCGCATCCGGCCAGTGCCCAGAGAACTGCCGCTATTGCATACAGCCAGTAGAACTGGTCTTCCGCATAGCTGTAAGGACTGAGCAGTGCGCTGAGGTTGTGCCAGCACATCGCCAGCGGGGAAAACCACATCGGAATTCCGGAAACCGCGAAGATATTTTCTCCGGCCACCATGTTCATGGAGAACGATTCGATGACGCCGAGAACCAGCAGCGGGATGCATGTATAGGCACCGATCATGACGATTCCGTCAAAGACGTTGTTGGCGAAGAGGTAGAACGCGGTATTGATGATTAACATCACCGCGATCATGAGCGCTGCCATGGCAATGGCTCCGAGCACTTTTGTAAAGAGGACGAACCTTGCGGCATAGATGAGCCAGAGTCCAAGGGCCGTGAGGGCAAAGATGCCGAAGATCATCGTGAAGCAGAACAGCAGGATGGTGATCAGCTGTTTTGTCCTGCTGATCGGCAGGGCGAAGAACTGGTCGGCACTGCGGCGTCTGTGCACGAAGGCGAACAGAAGCACCGGCAGAAGGAATGTCATCAGCAGTGTGAAGACAGTCATGATTCCGATCGACAGGCTGTAGGATGAAATCACATCGCTGCCCGGAATCAGAGGGATTGCGGATATTCCCGCAAAGAGAATCAGGAAGAACAGCGCGCTGATCCGGTAGTTCTTCAGCAGCCATCCGAAATAATTCTTATTCATGGATGTTACCTCTGCTTTCAAGTTCATAGATGAACAGTTCTTCAAAGCTGACCGGCAGCACATCCGTCAGAACCGGATTCATCTGCCGGATGGTTTCCATGACTTCATCCTGGTCCCCGCGGATGACCAGGCGGTAAACCCGGCCTTCCTGTTCGTAATGCATAATTTCAAGATCTTTGAAATCTTCCTTTGTCTTTTCTTCCGCAAATGCCAGCTGGTATTTTGAAATATTTCCTTTTTCCTCCAGCAGGTCGCCGGTCCTCAGAATCTTACCGTCTTCAAGAATGCCGAAGGAATCGCAGATATCTTCCAGTTCCCTTAAGCTGTGGGAGGAGATGATCACGGTGATTCCTTCTTCTTCCACCAGGGAAGAAAGAATGCGGCGGAAGCGGAGTCTGGCCAGCGGTTCAAGACCGTCGTAGGCTTCATCCAGAAGCAGAAGCTTAGGTCTGATCGAAAGGGCGAAGAGAAGGGAAACCCTGCGCTTCATTCCTTTGGAAAGATTGGAAACGCTCATCTTTTCATCGAGATCAAACTGTTTCAGATATTCCTGATAGGCTTCTTCATCAAATCCGTACATGGATTCATACAGCATTTTCAAAGAGCGTATGGTTGAACCGATCGGGAAGTATGCTTCATCCGCGACGAATGCGATGTCTTTGCGTACCGTTTCATCCCTGAAAGTATTATTTCCGTTGAAACTTACATTTCCGCGGTCGGGTTCGTAAACACCGGCAATTGTTCTGAGAAGGGTGCTCTTGCCGGCACCGTTGATTCCGACCAGTCCGAAGACTGAGCCGTCAGGTATTTCAAGATTCAGATCCTTCAGCACCTGAACAGATCCGAACGATTTCTCAAGATGTTCGATTTTCAGCATTACCTCACCTCCGTAAAGAGCTTTTCAATCACATCGTTCAGCTCTTTTCTTGTGATACCGGAAGCGATCAGGGGACGGATGACAGATATGATCTGCTGTTCCCTGGATGCCCCGATATCGATCTCGGCAACATACACGCCTTTTTTCGGGACGTTGTACACGTAGCCGCTGCTTTCCAGCTGGGCATATGCTCTGGCCGCGGTGTTCGGATTGATTCCGTTTTCCTGCGCCAGCTGACGGACTGAGGGGAGCCTGTCTCCCGGTCTCAGCACGCCTGCTTCGATAAACCGGAGAATCTGCGACTGTATCTGCTCATAGATCGGATCTTTGCTTTGAAGATTCAGCAGAAACATATTCCGTACCTCCATCTGTGTTAAATCTGTATTAACTGTACTAAGTGTACTATCTGTCTGACCGCCGGTCAATAGGTTTTGGTCATTTTTTTTACAGGACTGATATAATGGCTTCATAGAGAAATGGGAGGAACCCTCATGGAAGAAACAAGACCCTATGTCCCCTGGGATATGATGAACCGCTTCATGATCGATGTATTCATGAAATACGGCGTACCGGAAAAAGATGCCGAAATCTGTGCCGATGTTCTGCTGGAATCCGACAGACGCGGTATCGAAAGCCATGGCTGCAACCGTTTCAAGCCGATCTATCTGGACCGCATTGACAACGGAACACTGCTTCCTGTCACAAAAATCGATATTCTCAAAGAAACCCCGACAACCCTGGTGATGGATGCCAACAACGGCATGGGCATGGTTGCCTCATGGCATATGATGAACCGCCTGATTGAAAAGGCAAAGGTTTACGGCATGGCAGGCGGCGCCATCTGCAACTCCACGCACTACGGCATTGCCGGCTACTGGACCACAATGGCGGAAAAAGCAGGCATGATCGGTATCTCCGGAACCAACGCACGTCCTTCCGTCGCACCGACATTCGGCGTTGAACCGATGATGGGAACCAATCCGTTAACATTCACAATGCCGACAGATGAAGAATTCCCGTTCAACTTCGACTGCGCGACTTCGATCGTCCAGAACGGCAAGATTGAATATTATGAAAGAAGCGGCAAGGAAACTCCTGCAAACCTCGTGATCACAAAGGACGGCGGCACCATGACTGAATCCGGAGAAATCCTCAGACAGATGAGAGCTGGCAACTGCGCACTGTTATCCATCGGCGGAGCAGGGGAAGCCACCGGCGGCTATAAAGGCTACGGCTTTACCACAATTGTTGAAATCCTTTCCGCGGCATTATGCGGCGGACCTTATATGAAGGCTCTTTCCGGAAAAGATGAAAACGGAAACAACGCAATGTATCACCTCGGCCACTTCTTCTTTGTGATCAATCCCGAATTCTTCATGGGACTTGATACATTTGAAAAGACAGCCGGCGGAATTCTGCGTGATTTAAGAGCTTCCGAAAAAGCACCGGGTGAAGAGAGAATCTACACCGCAGGTGAAAAGGAATGGATCGCATGGAATGACAGAAAAGACAAAGGCGTTCCGGTCGGAGAATCCATTCAGAAGGAACTGATCGCATTGAGAGACAGATTCTCTCTGGATTACAGATTCCCGTTTGAATGAGAAAAGAAAAAACGCGGTCAGATCCGCGTTTTTGCATGGCGTGCTCAAGGAGATTCGAACTCCTGACCCCTAGCTTCGGAGGCTAGTACTCTATCCAGCTGAGCTATGAGCACATTTGCGCACGAATTATTTTAGCACGTTATGCTATAATTTCAAAGATGACAGTAAATACCGAAAAAATCAAATTGATCGTCTGCGATGTGGACGGCACCATCATTCCCGGCGGCCAGCACGCCATCAGCCCGCGTCTGAGAGAGGATTTCCATAAAGCAATGGACAAAGGACTGAAAGTGATGATCAACACCGGGAGACACTTTACTTTCCTGCAGCCGAGCCTGTTCGATGATCTGCCGATGGACCTGATCGGAACCATCAACGGCGCCTGCGTCAACAGAAGAGACGGCAGTATTGTTGAGAAGCATCCGATGAGCGAAGCGCAGATGCACACCATCACACTGCTGTGCCTGGAGAAGGGAATCGGTCTTGGCTTCAAGTTTGAGGACAGAATCGTCACCTATGCCAATCACAGAAAGTTTGTGGAAGGCTATGTGCAGAAAGACACTCCCTATGAACTCACCGTTCTCAATGATACTTATGAAAGAAAGCACCATCTGACCCATGGACTGCCGCTCGGCACGTTTTTGATCGGTGCCGACAGTTCCATCAGAACATTTGTGGATATGGTGCCGGATCTCCAGTTTGCCTGGAGCTTCCGCGGCGGTTTCGATGTATTCTCCAGCAAAGTCACAAAAGCCACTTCCGTGGAAGCGGCCTTAAGAGAATATGGACTGGAATGGGAAAATGTCATTGCCTTCGGCGATGCCGGAAATGACACACCGTTCCTGAAGCCGGCGGCCATTGCGGTTGCGATGGAAAACGGCAAGGACGATGTCAAAAGCGTAGCAGATGTGATTGCGCCGCCATGCATTGAAGACGGTGTCGCAAGAGTGCTTGAAGAATTGAAACTGGTCTGAGTGACCGGTTTTTTTTTACCGCGCATTGAAGCGGGACATATAATAGTCCATCTTCCGTCCGCCCCGGATAATCATGTGCAGAGACATGACGATCATGATACCGAAGACAATCACTCCTGTTGCGAGATTGAGATTTCTCTGCAGTTCAAGAGAATCGGTGAACATCGGCAGGAATGCGGTCTGCAGCGAGAGCACGCCGAGCAGAGCGGCTGAGATGGAAATCATCTGCGTTCCTGAAAGAAGCGGGGAATGGAAATGCCGGTGGGGAAAGTATCCGTTGACTGCCGAAAAGATCAGATACAGCGAGAAAGCTGCCGCAAGATAAAGGGAATGGCCGGGATAATGAACGATATAGTGCTCATTGACGATCATGACGGTCATAAAGAATAACGCGCTCATCATCGCAAACATCAGATATCCCATCATCATGTAAAGCTTGTACTGCTGGTACATTGACGGCTTGTCAAACTGATAGTTCCGTAACATGACAAAGCGGGCAATGGTCAATGATGTATAGAAGAATGCCGAATCATAGAACCATTGGTTCTGATAGCGGATTGCGACATAGACATAATACAGGGACATTAACAGATTGAGTTCCATTGAAAGACAGAGCCCGAGGCTCTTTTTCTGCATGATTTCAAAGACTTCAAGATCCTCCTGAAGCCGTTTGGATGACACAAACAGCCAGATCCAGTAAATTGTCATGATGGCTGTATAAATCACAAGAGTCCAGATCGGCACCAGCAGGAGAGGGGTTGAGATACGGAAAAACCAGACACATGTCAATAACAGCGAGCATAAGGCAATCAATACAAAAATCACCTGAAAAGGCATATCGACAAGTATCCAGAATAAACTGATTAAACGCTGCTTCATACTGAAATTTTACCCGAAACTGCACAAAATGTATGTACCTTTCGGGAATATCCTGTATAATCCGCTTGAAGAAAGGGCTCCTGATTCAGGGGACAGTGATAGGATGAAGCTCTGAGCATTGAAAAACCGCACGCAATATACATCGCATCTTTATATCATTTTTATATTGTCTGAATTGAGGTATACAATGCTTAAAATAGAGAATCTGACGATCACATACAGGCGGGACGGGCGCGTCCTGGCTGATCATTTCAATATGACGCTTCAGCCTGAAGACAAGGCTGTTTTAATCGGGGAGGAAGGAAACGGAAAATCCACTTTGCTGAAGTGGATTCATGATCCGCTTCTGATTTCCTCCTACGCCGATGCCGAAGGCACATGTATCAAAGATCATGAAACAACCGGCTATCTTCCCCAGCAATTGCCTGAGGAGGATGAAAACAGAACGGTATATGAATATTTCCTGGAGGAAGAGCAGTTCAGCGCGTGCGGTGCGAAGGAACTGAATGATCTTGCCTTCTTCCTGCATATTCCTTCTGAAATCTTTTATTCTGACCAGATCATGAAAACACTATCCGGCGGTGAAAAGATCCGGATTCAGATGGCAAGGATTCTGCTTGCAAGACCCACTGTGCTTCTGCTGGATGAACCGTCCAATGATCTTGATCTGGAAGCACTGAACTGGCTGGAGGAGATGATTCAGAAAACAGAGCAGGCTGTTCTGTTTATTTCCCACGATGAAGTTCTGATTTCCAATACCGCAAACCGTGTCATCCATATGGAGCTTTTAAAGCGCAAGACACAGAGCAGAATCACACAGGCTTCCTTAAGCTATGAAGATTATAAGGAACAGCGCGAACAGCTGTTTGACAAGCAGATGCAGAAGGCGGTATGGGACAGAAGGGCGGACAGGGAAAGGATGGAACGCTTTCAGCGCATCCAGCAGCGGGTCAATCATGAACTCAATACCGTTTCCCGCCAGGATCCCCATTCCGGTTTCCTGTTAAAAAAGAAGATGCATGCCGTCAAGGCATTGGAAAAGCGCTTTGAAAAAGAGCGGGAGAATATGACCGAAATCCCGGAACAGGAAGAAGCGATCGGCTTCCGCTTTTCTGATCGCTGCGCCGTTGCCGGCGGCAAGCGGATCCTGGATCTGCAGATGGAAGAGCTGCGGCTGCCGGAAGGAAAGCTGCTGGCAAAGGATATTGAACTGCATGTAAGCGGTCCTGCCCACATCTGCATCATCGGAAACAACGGCTGCGGCAAGACAACCCTGTTAAGAAAGATTGCAGAAGAACTGCTGCTTAGAAATGATATCAAGGCAGCCTATATGCCCCAGCATTATGAAGATCTTCTGGATCTTTCGCTTTCTCCTGTGCAGTTTCTGGCAAAGGGAAGAGAGAAGGATGATGTCACGAAAGCCAGGCAGTATCTTGGCGCAATGCGCTATACAACGGATGAAATGGAACATCCGATGAAAGAACTTTCCGGCGGACAGAAGGCAAAGGTGCTGTTATTGAAAATGAATCTGGATGAAGCCAATGTGCTGATTCTGGATGAACCCACCCGCAACTTTTCTCCGCTTTCTTCGCCGGTCATCCGCGATATGATCGCATCCTTCAAGGGATGTGTGATCAGTGTCAGTCATGACCGTCTGTATATCGGCCAGTGCGCCGATGAAGTATATCTGCTGAATGAAACAGGTCTGCACCGGGTGGATGACCCGTCCGCAGAAAATTCCTGAACGGTATTTTTGAAATAATGCACAGCGTAAAAAAGGACAGTAAAATGTCCTTTTTGCGTTTATCCGAACCTTTGATAAATCCGAACTTTTAACCATATTTGGCTT
>CAMVGT010000027.1 GCA_947167125.1 uncultured Erysipelotrichaceae bacterium | reverse complement strand
CTTCTGGATGAGATACAGAATGTTGTGTCCATCAAAAATCCCTGGATCGATGACAAAGCTGCCGCTGACAGGATTGGTTTTCCGGATGTTCTGATGGGACTTATGAAGATCAGAAATGCCGACATATATGTGACCGGCAGTAATTCCCGAATGCTTTCGACCGATGTGGTAACGCAGTTTCGTGACAGAGGAGATGAGATTCATCTGAATCCTTTATCCTTCAGGGAATTCTATGATGCTTTTGACGGAGATAAGGAAGACGCCTGGAGGGAATACTATACCTATGGCGGACTGCCGAGAGTTCTTGAGCTTCAGACGCACCGGGAAAAAGCGGATTATCTGATAAATCTGTTTCACAGCACCTATATGAAAGATGTTATGGAGAGACATGATATCCGCAATGATGAGGAAGTCCTGAATGATCTTTTGAATATCATCGCCTCTTCCATCGGTTCCCTCAGCAATCCATCCAGACTGTCTAACACCTTCAAATCCGCAAAACACAAGAATATTTCTTCCGAAGCGATCAGGCAGTACCTGACATATTTTGAAGAAGCATATCTGATCAAAGAAGCCAAACGATATGACGTCAAAGGAAGAAAATACATAGATACACCGTTGAAGTACTATTTCACCGATATAGGGCTTCGTAATTCATGGCTGAATTACAGTCAGCTGGAAGAAAATCATATCATGGAGAATATCATCTACAACGAACTGCTCATGCGTGGTTACTCTGTTGATGTAGGTGTTGTGGAATATCAATATCGCGACAGTGAAAAGAAAAAGACCAAGGTTCAGCTGGAAGTGGATTTCATCGCAAGAACTGCCGGAGATACGATATACATCCAGTCTGCACTGCATATCGACTCAGATGAGAAGCGGGAACAGGAGATTCATTCTCTGAAGCGCATCAATGATTCCTTCCAGAAAATCGTAATTGTAAGGGATCATATCATGCCCTACAAAGATGAAAACGGGATCCGATACATCGGTATCATCGATTTCCTTCTGCAGGACACTATCTAAGATTCCCTGCAGTCTTTTCTAAATCTTGTTATGATCTTACGTGCCGAAGCAAAAAAGATCTTACGCGGTGTCAACTGATGACATTACGAAAGATCAATCGTAACAGGTATTAACAAAGATTATTTCAGGCACAGATCTTACGCACTCCGGAGTTTTAGGATCTGGTGCCCGCGCATGCAGGTTCAAGTCCTGTCAGGCGCACCATAAGAAAATGAGTTCCTGGACTTCTGAGCAAGAAGGCCGGGATCTCATTTTTTTCGTCAGATCTCACTTGTATCATCAACGATTTCTTTGATTACTCTGGCTGGTACACCTGCCACGACACAGTTGTCAGGCACATCTTTTGTGACCACTGCGCCGGCGGCGACTACCACATTGTTTCCAATCGTGACACCGGGGAGAACAATGGCGCCGGCACCCATCCAGAAATCATTTCCGATTGTTACTGGCTTTGCAATGCCAATATGCTTTCTTCTTTCTTTCGGAGAAAGCGGATGGCCTACCGTAATGATCTTGGATCCCGGTCCCAGCATTGCATGATCACCGATATGAACGGGTGCGATGTCAAGGATTGTAACGCCATAGTTGGCAATGAACTCATCGCCAACATGGATATTCAGGCCGTTGTCACAGTTGAATACTGGATCAACACAGGGATCACCCCCAACTGAACCGAACAATTCCTGGATCACCGGAACCTTGGCGGCTTCATCATTGGGATCCATCGCATTCAGTTTCCTGGTAAGGGTGATTGCACGCTTTCTTCTGGCATTGACTTCACTGTCCCAGAAATCATATGGCAGTCCTGCGTCGAGTTTTTCGATTTCTCTCATATGCTTTTATCCCTCCTGTTGTGAAAGCACAATTCTGTTTCCTGTGTATGCCTGTTGATGATTGTTTTCCTTTTTCAGCAGCATGACTGTTTCAATTGCCACAGCTGCCAGCATGATAAGAATGCCGGCAAAGGCAATCATCTTTACACCGAACTGATCGATCAGAATACCGCTGTAGGAAAGCGCGATGATCGCGGATAAATTATTGTAGGCAGCATCCGCGACATTGTGGGCAATGTTTCTGACCGATGGATCGATATGCTTTTCAACGATCTCCCGCTGTGTCGGCAGCATCACCGAGAAAGATATATTCCAGAAGATCGAACCAAGAATAATCATGAACGGAGAAACCGCAAAATAAATCAGCATCATATCCGCCAGAAGCGCAGAAGACATGATCAGCAGTCTGACTTTGACAGGGATCCTGGTGAATCTGCCTGAGACAAAGATCAATACCGCCTGCAGCGTGACGCCGATAAAGCTGTCCAGACCAAGCATTGAGACATCGCCGCCGACATTCTGAATGAAGACTGTCTTCATGTTGTTGACAGGTGAAACAGCCAGACCGCCAAGAAACAGCAGGACGATCAGAATCACATACAGAGGACTTCTGAGCAGAAGCTTCGGGCTGCCCTTTGCTGTTTTTTTCTGAGCTGTTTCTTCAAACGGCAGTTCTTTCAGGAAGAATGCCATGAGGAGAGTCAGAACGCCAGTAACGATCTGCAGCGGCTGGATCATACTGTAGCCGATTGTATTGATGATCATGCCTGCCGCAAGAGCAGTCACAGAATATCCCAGTGAGCCGATCGCCCTTGCTTTGCCATAGAGTGTTCCGTCTTTATGGAAGCTTCTCAGCATCCAGGCATCCAGATTGGATCCCAGTGACGACAGCATGAATCCCATGACTGGATAGAGCACGATCGCCAGATTCACATTGTGCGGCGTGATCACCGTGATGATTCCGGCAATCAGAATCACCGCCGTAAAGGAAGCGATGAACACCTTTCTGTTTGTCTTCAGCTTATCGCAGGCACCTCCCCAGAACAGAGCACCCGCAAAGCATGTAATCATATATACAGCCAGCATTGTACTGAGCTTTGAAGCACTTAAACCGCATGCCAGGAAATAGGATGTAATAAAACCCGTAAAGGATGCGCACCATGCGTAGAACAGTCCGTCCATCATTCCATATCTGAGAAACCCTTCTGTTTTCATGTCATTCCCTCTTTTCTTTACGGTTTCATTCTATTGATCCAGGGATTGCATTAATACCATAAATATACGTTTTACATAATATATTTACTATCGTTTGGCAGTAAAACAGATTCATTGGTTCCCCGAACCGTCGAATCTGTTTTTCCGTTATGCAAATGTTTTTCAGCTATACTGCAGCAGCCAGAATGACAAA
Organism: uncultured Erysipelotrichaceae bacterium; assembly: GCA_947167125.1. Classification (GTDB taxonomy): domain Bacteria; phylum Bacillota_I; class Bacilli_A; order Erysipelotrichales; family Erysipelotrichaceae; genus Bulleidia. Next base: position 31,125 of record CAMVGT010000027.1, on the reverse strand, counting down.
GCCGACAATCGTGATGAGTGTATAGAAAGATAAGACAGTCGCCGCGAAAGAGCTTTCCTTTGTGTTTTTAATAAAGATTGGCGTAATGAACTGCGGAGGCAGAATCGCGTACAGCAGCACAGCTGCCCTGAGCTGATCCGAAATGATCAGGGACCGGGCGGCTGTTAAAAGAACAAGAGCAATCAATGCATTGATCAGCAGGCGGATGATACTTACTGTAGCTACATCTTTTAATAAAGCAGGATCCAGTTCGAGCTCATACCCTACTGACATCAATATGAGTGCACTGACAGGTGAAGTGACCATGGTTATGACCGCGGTATACAGGGAACCAATCTGTGAGGCCATCAGCCATTTACCTATTCCCGTCACATTCAGCACAATCGCAATCGCGACAACGCTGACCAGCGGTGTTTTCAAGGAGTCCAGAATTACTTTCTTCGTATCTGTTTCCTCAGAATTGGCCATCTTGATCAGAACGATAAAGAACGTGAAAGCAAACAGGATATTGCCAAGGTCTACTTCCATGAGTGTGGAAAGTGCTTCACTTCCAAACAGACTGGTATACAGCGCATAGCCCATCATTCCCCCTTCGGCACCAAGCATGAGAAAACCTGACATCCTGTATTTCAGTTTCTGTGAGATGAGTTTCAGCACCAGAAACAGGGCTATCGTATACAGCACGTAAACAAGCAGTGATAAACAAAGACTGCGCATGCTGAACTGCATGGTCAGCAATGCGTTGAAAATAACCACCGGGAGAAGGATCCCGGAAATAAGTCCCTTGATCCCGCTGACTGTTTCTGCCGAAATAACCTTCTTTAAAGCAAACATCTTGCCGAGTGCCAGCATAACAATGACCGGCATGACCGTTTTAAGAATATCCATCCTGATCCTCCTGTCCTTCAGCCGTGTCGTCACGATACTGTTCTGCAATCTCTTTCCGGGATGAAGAACGTATTTCAGGCTGCGACGTCATAATAAAAAAATCGCAGGGACACAGATATCATATTTTTCTGATTTATATCATATATTTACTGATTTCTGTTTGTCCGATATACTCATAATAACAAGACCGGAGTAAATACCATGAAAACATCTATTGATCAGGCACTTCAGAAAACATTCTTCACAAATCGTGAGAACGATATACATCATTCAACTTATGATGAAGAAATGCTGCAGTATACCCTTTTGAAAAACGGTGATAGACGAGCAATCAAAGAATGCAGAAAGATGTTCCGCGGCGCGCTTGAGGGTATCTTATCCAAAGATCCTCTTCGCAATTGGAAATACATGTTTGTGGCCTCCACAACGCTCTGCTGCAGATTTGCCATGGACGGCGGCGTTGATTCGGAAACCGCCTATAACATTTCAGATCTTTATATCCAGCGCGCAGATACATCATCTTCAAAAGAAGAGATTTTCAAAATCCATGATGAAATGGTCAAAGCCTATCTCGAACGCACTTCGTCACTTCACAATGAGAATACCTTTTCCCGTCCTGTATTAAGGACAATTGATTATATCGACCGGCATCTGCACAGTACAATCCGTCTGAATGATATTGCCGAAGAAGCGGATGTCACGCCGAACTATCTTTCCGCTCTATTTGCAAAAGAAATGAAAATGACAATTTCACGGTATATAAGAAAAAGGAGAATCGAAGCATCCGAATCCCTGCTGCAGTACTACGATTACAACATTACCGAGATTGCCGAATACTTTGACTTCTCCTCTGTTTCTCATTTCATCAAAGTCTTCAAAGAAGAGACTGGTATGACACCTGCAGTCTATAAGCAAACAAAGTTCCGCCGTTGGAAGGATTAGCATTTTATCTGCAATGTGTTTTCCCCACATGTTATAATCTTACGTGCCGAAGCTAAAAAGATCTTCCGCATTGTCAGCCGATGACATCGCAAAAGATCAATCGCTATCGGCATTCATGATTCAAAAGATTATTTCAGGCACTGATCTTACGCACTCCGGAGTTTTAGGATCTGGTGCTTCGTGCGTGCAGGTTCAAATCCTGTTATCCTCACTGAAAGAAAATGAGATTCCGGACTTCTGAATAAAGAGAACGCAATCTCATTTTTGTTTTCACCAGCCCCCTGACACATCTGATCCATATTTCTGGAGGATCCCCTCAAGCGGCTCCTCTACTCTGCCATTGATCTTACGCACTTAAGGAAATCAAGCCCCTATGGAGCGATTTCCGTTTTCCACACCACAAAGAAAATGAGATTCACGAAAGTCTGATTAAACTTACGGAATCTCTTTTTCATTTCCATTGAGTCATTTGAAAGACTCAGACTCTGTTTCAAACGGGAAAACAGTCACATTCTCCGGCTCATGCTGGTATGCATTCCACAGTGTAAGTTTCTGCTGCATATTCATCCAGCTTTCTGCAGATGTATTTGTTGCTTTACTGATTCTCAAAGCCATCTCCGGGCTCAATGCCGCTTTTCCATTGACAAACTCAGACAATGCTTTTCTGCTCACTCCAAGCATCCGTGCAGTATCTGTTACGGTTAATCCCAGTGGCTTCATCACATCTTCAAGAAACACTGTTCCCGGATGTGTCGGTTTTCTTCTGATCATATATTTCACCTTCCTTTAATGGCAATCAAGATAATCTACAAGGTATGCGTCCTGGCCTTCAAAGTAGAATGTTACCCTCCAGTTTCCGTTTACTGTTACAGACCACATTTCTCTTTTGTCCCCTTTTAATGGATGTAGTCTATATCCGGGTAAATTCATATCCTGTGGAGATGTACTTGCGTCAAGTCTATCCAGCATACGTGCAAGCTTAGGCGCATGCCCAGGTTGAATCCCCTTTTTTGAACCTGTTTCATAAAACTCTTTAAGGCCTTTATGTATGAATGATTTGATCATGTATATATTGTAACCCGTAACGTTTCACGTGCCAAAAATATCCGGTTAATCAAAGAAGTTCAAAACAGCATCGGCATGTTATAATCTTACGTGTCGAAACCAAAAAGGCCTTACGCGGTGTCAGCCGATGACATCGCAAAAGATCAATCGCTATCGGCATTCATGATTCAAAAGATTATTTCAGGCACTGATCTTACGCACTCCAGAGTTTTAGGATCTGATGCCTCGTGCGTGCAGGTTCAAGTCCTGTTATCCTCACTGAAAAAAATGAGATTCCATTCTTATGCGAAAGAAGAACGGAATCTCATTTTTGTTGATTTCAGATTTCATGTTCCATTTGACAGGTTACCGGATAATCTTACGTGCTTAAGTAAGATCCTCAGGAGGTGCGACGGCACTTCGCACACCGTAATGGAGGGAAAAATGAAGAAAAGGGCTCTAAGGTATTCTGTCTCAGAAAGTCAGTAACAAAACATATCCGTGCCCACTTAATTTCAGCTATCTATTAATCTTTTAGCTTCTTGCGCTATAATATAGATGATATTTTATGGGCATGCCCACAAATAATGAGGTAATATAATGATTCCACGTGACCAATATCTGAATCAGCTGATCAAAAGGATGAATAATCGTAAGATCAAGATAATAACCGGTATCCGCAGGTGCGGAAATTATGTAAAGTCCGAAATAATGTAAAGTAGAGTTCAAAAGTGCCGATAAACAGGGGCAAAACAATCGAATCTACTTTACATTATTTTTTTTGCATGATGAACATTCAAAAAACATTCTGTTTGATGAAGAAGGCAAACAGAATACAGCCGAAGCGATCCGCAGAACCCTGGACGCTGTCAATCAGATTGATCCGCGGCTGATCAGAAGAGTGGCTGATGCGATGATCGAAAGCGGAAAGATCATTTTCTATGCGTACGGAAACAATATCAACCTCACGCTGAAAACCCAGGTTGAATTGATGAAGCTCGGAAAATTATCAGTATGCAATATCGATATTCTCAGACAGAGCCAGACAATCAAAGAAGCAGATGAGAATGATCTTCTCTTCTGCATCAGCATCAACGGGAAAAGCCTTGCCGATTCTGACATTAAAAACTATGTCACGGCAAAAAAGATGAAAAGCATCCTGATCACCCAGATCGAAGACACATCCGCTCTTGACTGGTTTGATGTCATTATCAATTTCGGTCCGAACCAGGGTTACAATTCCTCCAAATACGGCGTTATGTATCTTCTTGATCAGATCACAAATGTATATAAGACAAAGCAGATATATTTCCAGTAATTGATCAGATCAGTGATTTCAGATGCCATATAAAACAAAATGAGGCTCAGTTTCCGCAGCAGGAAAACCAGGCCTCATTTTTTCAAATCTTAAATTGAGCTGTTCTGTTCCTTTCAGTTTCCTCTTAAATTCATGTTTCAATGTTGTATAATTTCAGTAACAGTTAATTGCTTTATTCAAGGAAAGAAAAGAGGTAAAAAAATGAATTTACTGCAGCTGCTTTTAAGCACAATGGCAAACAACAATTCCGTCAATTCCGTTTCCCAGAAAACCGGTATCGGTGCAGCCCTTGTCAAGAAGCTGATCGTTGCGGCAATCCCGCTTCTGATCAAATACATGACAAAGAACGCATCCAGCGCAGGCGGCGCACAGTCCCTGCTCGGCGCGCTGACACAGCATACATCCAACCGTTCCATGTCACAGCAGATCGATGAAGTTGATGAAGAAGACGGCGACAAGATCATTACCCACATTCTCGGCGATGACAAATCCGCAGTTATCAAGGAACTCGCAGCTGAAACAGGCGCTTCTTCCGAACAGGTCACAAGAGGCCTCGCTTCCATCGCTCCGGCTCTGCTCTCCGGCCTTTCCGCAGCAGCAACTTCCGCAGCCCAGAAACCGGCAAACAACGCGCTTGATCTCTCCAGCCTTCTCGGCATGTTCGCAGGAAGCCAGCAGCAGACAGCTTCTTCCACAGATCTGCTCAGCGCTCTTCTCGGCGGTACTGCACAGCAGCAGCCGAAACCCGCTTCCAGCGGTCTGGCAAGTCTCTTCGGACTCGCACAGCCTCAGCAGACTCAGCAGCAGACACAGGCTGCAGATCCGCTCTCTTCACTGTTCGGATCCCTGCTCGGCGGCGGCACACAGCAGGCTCAGCAGACACAGCAGGCGCAGACAGTTGTCCCGCTGACTGGAAACACAGCAGCTTCCAACACTTCCGCATTTGACGGAAGCGCACTGCTCGGCATCCTCTCCCAGCTGATGCAGTAATCATCATGATCAGGGAACTCCGGTTCCCTTTTCTTTTTGTTTCAAAGAAAAGAATCAGCTTCCGCTGATTCATCTGACATAATCCAGTTTTCTGACAAATTCTTTCTCTGTGTCTTCAATGCCTGCTTCTCTTCCGGCTTCCATACATTCCATCAGCCACCCCAGCCGGTCGACGGATGAGCGCATGGATTCAAGATCCTCCTCATTGCGCACGGTGCATCCTTCCTGCTGTGTCAGGATGATCATATCCGCCCTTTCAAGAATCGAATGAATCATTTCCGACGCCCGCTTCTGATTCGCCGTTCTTGCCTGGCAGATCACCATGGCAGGCTTATGGGCAAGCGCATCGGAAGCACAGTTCATCAGCCGGTTCAGAAAGCTGCACATCTGCGGATCCGCTTCGCCGTAGATGGATGAAGTCAACACAATCAATGCGTCTGTTTCACTTAAAAGCGGAAGGCAGCGGTTCACCCCGTCATCGAAAATGCATTTCCTGCTTTTCCAGCATTTTCCGCATCCGATACATCCGGAAACAGCATCGCTGTTCACCGCAAACAGTTCTGTTTCAATATTCCTTTTTTTCAGTACTTCCCCTGTCACAGCGGCACACATGTCCGATAATGATGAGGAACAGACAATCATTAAAACTTTCATCATAAAGATTTTACATGAAAACAGCGGATATTTGATATGCTGTAGATACATTCGAGAGGTACATATGAAAAAAATATTCAGAATGATCCTGGCAGTATCCATGATCTGTTTATGTTCAGCCTGCAGCGGCGAAAAGCCCGAAGCATCCGTCAATGCCTTCTTTGCGGCAATTGAACGGGGTGACAGTGAAACCGCACAGTCCTATGTCAGCCCTGATGCGCAGGGAATCGTCGCATCACTCAACACAGCTGCTTCCACCTTGACGGAATTCGCCAAGGCATTCACGGTTTCTGAAGAAACAGAAAAGAAAATCGAATCCTTCTCTTCAGCAGTCATGAGAATCACCTATGACAGCCACAATATTACCGGAACCGAAAAGGTATCGGACAATGAATATATTGTCAAAGTCACTCTGCGTTCCGCCGATGCACAGTCATTAAGCAACGCGCTTGCGACACTGGATTATGAATCAAAGACCAATGAATTCAAGGAAGAAATCATGCAGATCATGCAGGAAAAAGGTCTGCAGGAAGCCTATTCGGAACTCTATGGCCGGCTGTTTGAATATCTTGCGGAAAGCGTTGACAGCATTCAGGGCACCATCGTCTATACCGACAGCCCCATTCAGCTTCATGTCGTGCGCAATGATCAGAAACAATGGCTGATCACATCCATTGCCAAAGCGGAAGAGGATACAGATTAAACCCCAATAAACAGATACGATCCGGAATCAGCGCAGATTCCGGATCTTTTTCTTTTCCTGAATTGATTTAAGTCTAAAAAAAGACAGTCATGACTGACCGTCTTTGGATGGATTGACAGGGTGACTTGTTCTGCCATAGACATACGGATCGGCATATCTGCGGAACTGGACCGAAAGCTCGGTAATATCGTCATACTGCGGTGCCCCGTCATAGAACTTTCTGACATCTTCACGGATACTTGTGCACAGTGTTTCGGCATCTTCACCGATATGCCCGTTGATACATTCCAGAAGCCGGTCGTCGCCATAGAGCTGTTCCTGTGCATTTGTTGCTTCGACAACACCGTCTGTATACAGGAAGAGTTCATCTCCCGGTTCCAGAATGATCTCCTGTTCTTTGTACTGTATATCTTCCAGACCTGCCAGCACAAAGCCGACTTTGCCTTTGAGATATTCAAACTTACCGTCTTTTCTGCGGATCAGCGGCTTGTTATGGCCGGCATTGACATATCGCAGAACGCCGGTTTCAAGATTCAGGCTGCCCATCCATGCCGTCACAAACATTCCTGCATCATTGCCTTCGCACAGCTGCCGGTTGGCATTGGTGAAGTTTTCATTCACCTTCATCCGGTTTTCGGCAAATGTTTTCAGCAGTGTTTTGGCACGCATCATAAACAGAGATGCAGGAATTCCTTTTCCGGAAACATCAGCCACCAGGAACATGAGGCGGTTGCGGTCAAGGAAATAGAAGTCATAGAAATCGCCGCCGACTTCCTTTGCCGGTTTCATCAAAGCATAAAGATCAAATTCTTCCCGTTCCGGGAAAACAGAAGGAAGCGCCGATCTCTGAATTTCACGTGCAGTTCTGAGTTCTGCATCAATGCGTGCGTTGGCTTCGGCAATATACTGTTTCAATGTTCCGACGGTTTCATTGATATCATCGGAAAGATCATTGAATTCCTGTGAATAGCGCACATCTACAACTGTATCCAGATTCCCTCCGGTGATCGCTGCAAGCGATGTGTTCACCTTCTGGATGTTGCCGACAATCACATATTTGATGATGAGATATACCAGAACAAACAGAGCTCCGAAAATGATTGTCAGCATGAAGAAATTGAGATACAGAGACAGATTTTTGGAGAAATCCGCTTCCGCCACCGGAAGAACCGTTGCCACATAATAGCTTTCCGCCATTGTGAACATATAATAGTACGGCTCCCCCTGAATGTTCATCCGGTAAACCTGGTACTCTTCCGTCCCTTCCGGATCCAGAACCACTTTTTCTTCACTGTCTTCATCTGTATAGAGCAGACCGAGACTGGAGTAGACAACCTGATAGCTGTGATCCATGACAATCAGGCCTCCGTTTTCACCGATATGACGGTTGGCCACAACCGTCGGCAGCAGTGAATTGAACATATCCGACATCTGAACTCCGTCATAGGCGATCTGAATCAGCTGTCTGTTGGCAGTTCTGACGGCACTGTATTTCAGATACAGAGTCGGGTCATATGCGGTCGGCAGGAATTCAAGAACCAGTTCTTCCGGTCCTCCGAGCATCAGCATTTTCAGAAACTGGATTGTTCTCTTATCGTCGTGCAGATTGATCCCGATGTTGTTTTCATCACTGGATTCGTGGATGATTCCGTCTGCACCGACAATATTGATTTCATACACACCGTAATTGTCTTTCAGATCCGACAGATTGAACTCCGTATCGGTGAGAATATGGGTTGCGATATGGCGGTTCGTCTGAAGAACCGCTTCATCACTCTGATCAAGAACGTCATTGACAGCATCCTGCAGATTCAGCGCAAAAAGCCGGGCAGTATTATCTTCCGCAATCTGATTCTGAAGCAGATAGCTGAACAGAGATGTGACAAGGTATCCGGCAAGCACCGCGAAAATCAGACGGTCCTGAAACGTCTCCGAGATCGTCGGAAGTCTTTTTTTCTTCTCTGCATCCTTTTCTTCTGCACTGATCCGCGATGCCGCATAAACCGCGGCACAGACTGCAAGCGTGTTGACAGTCACCATCGGAAGTGTGCATGCCTGCACATAGGTAAATGCCGCTTTGACAATTGACCCGTTCGTAATGAAAATCATCAGCATATGGATGACTTCCGTCACGATTGCGATCAATGCCGCATGTCCCCAGGTCGGAATATGGTCATCAAACATGTATTTTCTGAGCAGTGCGGCAATGAAACCGGCAAGGATCGTGGCGATGGTGCAGGCTGTCCGGGTGAAATAACCGACTCCCCAATAGACAGCGAACCAGCGCTCAATGCCGCCGATCAGACCGGAGATAATGCCGGCAAGAGGACCGAAGATCAGTCCTGCGCATAGCGGCGCAGCATCTCTGGCATTGATTATTGTTCCTTCATACGGAACGCCGAACTCTGTCGCGCAGACCGCAATGACGCCGAAAATCAGACCTGCGATGATCTGTCTGCTGCGATATGAAAGACGGTGCACTTTTTCAGAGCGGAAAGCCCAGCTCAGGCTCAGGCTCACAAGTACCGGAACTGCACCGATCATGATTAATGTGATATAAGTATCCATGCCTATATTTTACACTGTTATAAGGAATGAAACATCTTGCAAAAAAAGGAAATGAGAGGGTTGCCTTCAATATTAATACTTTTTAACGTATCTTTTTCTTCATACAGATGCCGCTGATCGGAAACGTTTTCCGGCTTTTCGTTACTTATCTCCTGCTATGCAGATAAACAGGTATTCAAACTTATCCCAAAATCGGTAAACTGTAAATGTGCAAAGGAGATAACTCACATGAACGTATTTGAAGAAAAGTTTGCATTAAAAGAATTATGCGACACATTCAGTGTCCTCGCAGATGAAATGAAGCTCCATGAGCAGTCCTTCCTGTTTACCGAAAACGGAACCCTGACTGCAAAGAACAATGGTCATGTATCCCATTATGAAGGCCGTGAAGCGATCGAAGAGTCCTGCACAAGATTCATGAATCTCTTTGACATCCACTTCCATAACAACGGCCAGGCGCTGTTTGACATCATTGATGAAACACATGCGACAGGCACAGCTTACAATGAAACAATCCTGATCGGAAAGAATGCCGAAGGAAAGAACATCATGACAACCAACGGCATTGTCTATCATGATAAATATGAAAAAGTCGACGGCAAGTGGCTGATCGCCGCACGGGAATCCAACTTTGTCTGGTCCAAAAGTGAGGAATATAACAGATGAGCACACTGATCGCCTATTTCTCAAGAGCCGATGAAAACTATTTCGGCGGTTCCATGAGATATATCGATAAGGGAAACACCGAAGTTGCCGCGGAAAAAATCCAGGCAATGACCGGTGCCGACCTCTTCAAAATTGAAATGAAGCATCCTTATGCAAAAGAATATATGACCTGTATCAATCAGGCAAAGGATGACAAGAATAACGGCGTCCGTCCGGAACTGGTTTCCTTCCCGGAATCCATCGACAGCTATGATTCCGTTATCCTCGCCTACCCTAACTACTGGGGAACCTACCCGATGGCAGTTCTGACATTCCTGGAACACTTTGATTTCACAGGAAAAACCATCTATCCTCTCTGCACCAATGAAGGCAGCGGCATGGGCTCCAGTGAACGCGATCTGAAAAAGACGCTTGCCGGTGCAAAGATTGCCGCAGGTCTCTCCGTCAGCGGAAGTTCAGTGAATTCCTGCGACAGTCAGCTGCGCAGATGGCTTGAAGCGAATCAGCTGTTATGAAACCGAATCCCAATCAGGATCTCAGAGTCAGAAGAACGCTGGAAAGCATCCGGCGCTCTTTTGAGGCTCTGATGAACGAAAAAGATTATGAACAGATCACCGTCAAAGAGCTTTCCGAGCGGGCGATGATCAACAAAAAAACTTTCTACACATACTATGATTCCCTGGATGCTCTGCTGAATGAAATCCAGGATGAACTGTCACAGGAGTTTATTGAGCGGACAAAGGACTATTCCTTTCTGGACATTGATAAGCTTACCCGTGAGTTTTTCCTTTTCTCAGAAGAAAAAGGTCCGTTCTACGAAAAAATCACATGCAATGACACCATCATCCGCAACCGCATGATCCGCAATGTCACTGCTTCCAATGACCGCGGCTACAGTAAGCTGAAGCAGTATACGGAAGATGAAATCAATCTGATCCGGATATTCTCCAATTCCGCTACGTTAAGCATCTACCGCCAATGGATTCAGGATGGCAAGAAAGTGCCGGTTGAGCGTGTCATTGAACTGACATCGATCATGATCAACAGCGGTCTGAAAACGATTATCCACCACAAATAGCGAAGACACAGCTCTTCGCTTTTTTGTAACGTTTTCTGTCTGACGGTTACTTATCCCCTTTTTCGAACGATGATGAGATGGAAGGGATCTGCAATCCTTTATATATTAAGCGTGTAGATAAAAAGGAGAACAGAGATGGACATTTTTGAGAAACTGAGAAACGGCGAAGCAGTTGACATGCATTCGGAAGAATACAGACCATGCGTTACAGAACTTTACAGAACATACAGAGCACTGCACCGCCTCAATTCAGCAGAACCGCTGTCGGATGAGCAGAAGGAAGCCTTTGATGATCTGTTTGCCGGGAAAATGCCGGAATCAGTCAGCATCTTTACTCCGGTGCAGATTGATTTTCCCAGTCAGATGACATTCGGCAAAAATGTTTTCATCAATCACAGCTTTACTGCCATGTCGATCGGCGGCATCACAATCGGCGACCGCGTGCAGATCGGTCCGCATGTCACCATTGTGACGGACAATCATGATTTCCATAACCGCTATATCCTGAAATGCAGAAGCGTCACGGTCGGAAACGATGTCTGGATCGGCGCGGACGCAAAGATCATGCCGGGCGTTACCATCGCGGACGGCGCAGTCATTGCCGGCGGTGCGGTTGTCACAAAGGATGTTCCGGCCAAAGCAATCGTCGGCGGAAATCCGGCGAAAGTCATTAAATATATCGAAGACTGAAGAAACGGAGGAAAGAAAAAATGATCAGACCTGTAAAACTCAGAGGCATTGACAAGGAAATGATGCCGATCGGCTACGGCTGCATGGGCCAGACCCACTCCTATGGCATGAAGGGATCACGCGAAGAGATGCTCGATCTGCTGAAAGCGGTAAAAGAAGCAGGATATACCATGTTTGATACAGCTCCCGCCTATGGCGAAGACAATGAAAAATTCCTCGGCGCTGCTTTGAAGGAAGTCCGTGATGATGTGATCATCACGACAAAGTTCGGCATTCTGCATATGCCGGAGGAAGGCGGATCCATGGATCTGAATTCTTCCCATGATTCCATCCTGAAGCAGGTGGATGAATCCCTTTCCCGTCTTGGCACGGATTATATCGATCTGTATTATCAGCACAGAATCGATCCCAATGTTTCCCCGGAAGAAGTCGCTTCGACCATGAAGGAACTTCATGAAGCAGGAAAAATCAGAGCCTGGGGCGTTTCCTTCGCACCGGTTGATTATATCCGCAGAGCACACGCCGTCTTCCCTTTGAGCGCTGTTGAAAATATGTACAACATGCTGGACCGCGAAGATGAGAAAACATATTTCCCGCTTTGCGAAGAACTCGGCCTTGCCTATGTCAGTGCCTGTCCGCTTGCCAAAGGATTCCTTTCCGGAACCATCAATAAACAGACAACTTACCGTGAAGGCGACTGGCGAAACCGGATGGATCTTTTCAAGGATGAAACCATCGATCAGAACCAGGTGCTGCTGGATATGCTCAATGCCTATGCGAAGGAAAAGAACGCGACAGCCGCGCAGATTACCCTTTCATGGGAAATGCACAGAGTTCCGTTCATGATTCCGATTCCGGGAACCACAAAGAAGACAAGAGCGAAGGAAAACTTCGATTCCGTTTACGTCGATCTTACGGATGAGGAAATGAATACAATCAATGCCCAGCTGGAAAAGATGAATACAGTCGGCATGCACAGAAGGTAAAAAATGGAAAAAAGATATTTAAGGGATATTGAGGTTTCAAAGGTCGGTATGGGCTGTATGGCCTTCTCGCACGGCTATGGAAAAATACCGCCCGAATCTTACAGCATTGAAGCGATCCGCAATGCGTATGAACATGGTTGCACATTCTTTGATACAGCGGAAGTCTACAGTCCCAACCTCAGCGGCATCGGCCATAATGAGCGGATTGTCGGAAAAGCTCTGAAGGATGTCAGAGACAATACTGTCATTGCGACAAAGCTGTTTCTCAGCTCTGCGGAAGCACGAAGAGCTGGATCGGTATATAAAGCCGTACGGAATCATCTGATTGATTCCATGTCGCGTCTGCAGACGGACATGGTTGATCTCTATTATCTTCACCGCACCGGAAGCGTTTCCGTGGAAGAAGTCGCTGATGCGATGGGCAGACTGATTGATGAAGGCATGATCCGGGGCTGGGGACTTTCCCAGGTGGATACGGATGTCATTGACCGTGCTCAGCGTGTAACACCGCTGGCGGCTGTACAGAATATCTATTCGATGGTGGAGCGCGATTCGGAATATTCCGTCATTCCCTACTGCATGGAGCACAATATCGGCTTTGTGCCATTCTCTCCGATCGCCAGCGGTCTGCTATCCGGCAAAATCACGACTGAAACAAAATTTGAAACCAATGATGACGTGCGCACATGGGTGCCGCAGCTTTCAAAAAGAAACATTGCCGGCAACCAGCCGATTGTTGACCTTCTCAAAGAATATGCCGCATTGAAAAACGCTACCCCGGCACAGATTTCCCTGGCATGGATGTTAAAGAAATATCCGAATGTCGTTCCGATTCCCGGCTCCAAAAATAAAGAACGCATTGTTGAAAATCTCAATGCGTCCTATGTTGAGCTGAGCGATGAAGAATTCAGGAATCTGGAATCCTCGCTGAATCAGCTGAAAGTATACGGCCACCGTGGCTTTAACAGGTAATACGAATAAAAATCACTCTGCATTGATATCATTCTGCGGAGTGATTGTCATTTTTACGGTTTCAGAAATTTTCGAATCATTTCTTCATCAATGCCGGGAAGAATCTTTTTCAGCTGTTTCACAATTCTTTTAAGCGACTCTTCCGGTGTTCTCTGATAGACGTGATTGATAAACCGTTTTCCGTAGAATTCTTCCGGGGTCGCATAGCGGGCAATGCCCCAGCCGTAGAAGTTTCCGTTTCTGTCGGTTTCATATTCAAAATCGCTGGTCAGGACATAGCACTGCATCTGCAGGCGGGTGATCTGGGTGTCAAAGCCTTTTCTCGGTTCCCATTGATCCCTGACCTTTTCTTTTGGGTTCACATAGCCGCCTATAATCTTGGCATCTTTGGACAGGATGGAATGGCGGGAAGCGATCAGATTGTAAAGATACTGTGAATTGTAATCCGCAAGACCGTCCTCAAAACGGGCGTCAAAGTCATACCCGTCCCTTCTGTAATTGGCAAAGTCACAGAACCATTTCCGGCTGACAAAGCCGGCTTTTTTATGAAAGAGCTTGCCATAGGCTGCTCTTGTCTCCTGAATGACGGGGCCTTTCCATTCCCAGACACCCGGTTCATCGGAAAAATAAACCCTCGGCGAACAGTGTTCTTCAATTGAAAAGCCGGGAATTTCATTTGAAAAATAAGGAAGGAATCCGAGATCTTCCACTGCCTGGATCAGCTCTTCTTTGGAATCGATATAAATGTCATTGATTGTCACTGTCATAGGATCGCTGATTGTTTCCTTTCGTCCGGATTATTATAACAAATTCATTTATCTGTAAGACCAGCCATGGTCATCGTGATAGATCATCAGCTTTGTCATACCGCCGTCAACCGTGATGTTTTCACCGGTGATGAAACCGGCTTTTTCAGAGCACAGAAACAAAACCGTTTCCGCGATATCATCCGGATTGCCGACTCTTCCGCACGGCTGCTGCAATGCATCGGGGCCTTCATATGTTCGGTATTCTGTGTCAATCCATCCGGGTGAAACGGAATTCACACGGATCTTTGGACCGAGCGAAACAGCCATGGCATGGGTCAGCGCGCTGATTCCGCCTTTTGCGGCTGTATAGCTTTCTGTCTGCGGCTGGCTCATGCGGTCACGGGAAGAAGAGATATTGATAATCGAGGCATGGTCATTGAAATACGGCAGAAGCAGTTTTGATAAATAGAACGGCGCTGCCACACCGACCGCCAGAGCATTCATGAATTCTTCATAGGAACATTCACTGATGCCTTTCATCTTCGGCGGCGCGTTGTTGATCAGATAATCCACACTTCCGGATTCACGGATGATTTTTTCCGCAAATGCTTCAAGCACCTTCGGATCTGATATGTCGCCGGTATACCAGGAACCTTCATTGATATCGATTACTGCTGTCCTTGCGCCTTCTCTTTCAAATGCCTGTGCAATGGCTTTTCCGATGCCGTGTCCACCGCCGGTAATCACGGCAGTTTTTCCTTCAAACTGTTTCATTTTATCCTCCGCGCTCAGATTCTGTTCTTTTTCTTCAGAACGGCAATCGCCGCATAATGATGAATCGTGAATTCTTCCGGTGCAATTGTATTCAGAAGCGCACGATGTTCTTTTTCCCAGCCAGAAAGTTCTGATTCCGAAAGAGAAGCACCTACCCCTCTGCATGCCCTCATCCTTCCATGCCAGCTCTCTTTTGTGAAAGGAACTTCCAGATCATATTCTTCGTGATCTTCAATCTCAAACCAGCGCAGTACGGCATCTTTGATCCGGATCGGATGTTTTGTCTCACCCGCACCGGTCCATTTCGGATTGTATTTCAATACCAGATCTTCGCTTGCTTTGGCAATTTTATCTTCATACGGCAGCCAGCCCATGAACAATACCGCGAGCCTGCCTTCATCCTTCAGGATGCGTGAAAGCACCGGACTGAGTTTTTCATGGTCGAAATACCAGAAGCACTGACAGGCTGTTACAGTGTCAAATGACTGTTCTTCAAATGATACTGCTTCAGCAGAACATGCCTGAAAACGGATTTTCATGCCTGCTGATCCGGAAAGACGCACAGCTTCTCTGATCTGTTCCTCTGAGATGTCAATCCCCGTCCATTCCGCGCCGAAACGGTACATATTCCTTGGCAGAACGCCGGTTCCGGTTCCGAGATCCAGCACCTTCTGTCCCTGCACACAAAGACCTCTCTGTACAATTTTCTGATAGAAGATATCCGGATAAATATCTCTGTACTTTGCATAATCAGAAGATGCCTTTCCCCAATCAAATGCTTTTCCGCCGTCAATTCTGCTGTTTCTGATTTCCATAAAAACGCTCCTGCCAGAACTTCATTATAAGCCTTACGGCACTGACATGCATACAGCTCAAAAAAGCCTCTGCGGAGACTTTATATTAATAGAGTGTATGATAGCCTTCCACTTCCGAAACTTCACCGAAATATGCCGAGAAGTCAATACCGGCGTGATCGGCCATCTGTTTCATTTCATAAACTGTTTTGACATCGACAGGAACACCTTCCGCTTTGATCCGTTCCACGGACTGTGCTTCTTTTTCGCCATGGGTGTAGATGCGTGTCTGCCCCTGCGCTTTCGGCGCATCCCGCAGTTCCTGCAGGAAGGTGCTGAAATGTTTTCTGATTTCCCCGGGATTTCCGAAGACTGCCGGATCGATTGCCATAAAGCCATGGCATGTGCCGCCGACTCCATCAGTATTGGTATGGCAGGATGTCAGGCCCATCGACAGGATGGAAGAGAAGATTTCACATACCATTGCATAGCCGTATCCTTTGTGGCCGCCGCTTTTTTCACTGTATCCGCCCAGCGGAAGAATGCCGCCGCCTTCTTTACTGACAATGCTTTTCAGAACACTTCCCGTATCATGTGTGGGATGTCCCTTGCAGTCCAGTGCCCAGTGATCAGGGAGTTCTTTTTCCGCTTTGTTATACATTTCCAGCTTTCCTCTTGTGACGACAGTTGTGGAGGCGTCAAACAGGAACGGATATGGATCCGCAGGCACCGCAAATGCCATCGGATTGGATCCGAGCATTGCTTTCCGGCCGAAAGTGGGAACCATGATCGCTTCGGAATTGGTGCAGCTGAAACCGATCAGCCCCTGATCGGCAGCCATCTTTGCATAATAGCCGGCAATGCCGTAATGATTGGAATTGCGTACGGTCACCATTGCCATCCCTGATTTCTTTGCTTTTTCAATGGCAATGTTCATCGCATTCACTGCTGCCAGCTGTCCCATGCCGTCATGGGCATCGATCACTGCGGAAACAGGTGTCTGAAAAACGATTTCACTCTTTGCGCCGGGATGGATCAGTCCCTTCTGAATTCCCATATCATAGCGTGTCAGTCTCTGCATGCCATGTGATTCAATCCCGAACAGATCCGATGTAATCAATACATCGGTAATGACTTTGCTGTCTTCCTTTGTAAAGCCGAGTTTTGTGAATGCTTCTTCACAGAATGCGGTCAGAGTCCGGTAATCATATCTGATATGTGCCATCTTGTTCATCCGCCTTTAAACAGTTCCCCCATTCTTTCAGGTGGTACATTCAAAATATAACCCCAGTTATTTATTCCGTAAAATTGCGTGTTTTTATATCATTTATTCCCGAAGAGAATATTTTGTGTCCCCTTGGCGAATAGATGTTCATCTGAGTGATGTACAGGAATGCAATTCCTCACAGATCTTACACATCCAAATGAACAGCGGCGGTATAAAATAGTTACTGCAAAGGAAGCGCTTATGAACAGAACCTATGTCTGCGCGGATGTACACGCGCATCTTGATTGTTTTGAAGAAGCCCTGAAGTGTCTGGATGAAACGGACCGTCTTTTTGTGATCGGCGATGCGGTGGACAAAGGTCCCAACCGCATGGAAGTCCTGCAGAAAATCATGGATGATCCGCGGTGTGAGATGCTGATCGGAAATCATGATCTGATGATGCTGCAGTATTTGACTGTCGCTGACTATATCGAAAATCACGATCCGGAAACAATTCCTGTCGATGTGATCTATCTTTACAATGAAATCGCATACCGCTGGGCGGAGCTCAATGACGGACTGGAAACACTGACCGCCTACCGCGCGCTTGCGGAAGATGAGCAGAAGCGGATCCTGGAATATCTGAAAAGCTGTCCGTTAAAAAAGAATGTCACTGTAAACGGAAAAGAATTCATCCTTGTCCATGCGGCAATCCCGGCGGAAGCGGAAGATGATCTCTGCGATGCCGAAGTGCTGTATCTCGATCTGATTCAGGATCCGGAAAAGCCTTACCGCTATGATTACAAGACGGACTGGGTATGGGGAAGATATTCCGTTCAGGTCTCAGGAAAATATGTCGTGACCGGACATACCATGGTACAGACATTCCGTACCGATCATATCAAGCGGATGGGAGACTGGTTTGATATCGACTGCGGTCTGGCCGCAAGATTCGACCGCTCCAGTCTTGCATTATTCTGTCTGGATGACTTTTCCGTTCAGTATTTCAAGCCGAAGGTGCTTTAAAAGCTATTTCCTGAAAATGACAAAGACCGGTAGTCACCCGGTCTTTTGATTTTGAAGAATCATCAGCGCTTATCGCGGTCGATGAATTCGAGAATAATTGTGGCGGACAGCGCAAAGAGAATGATCATCAGAATCAGAACCATCCAGCATCCGATCACATTGTCCATCGTGGACGCAAACGCTTCTTTTGCGCCATAGGCTCCGGAATCCTGCAGGAACTGATCCAGCATGTTGTTTTTGCGGATATAATCCGTAAATTCCTTTACCGGCTGCAGCCCGCCGATTTCATAAGGCCTTACCTGCCATAAGGTATTCCATAAAGACACCATCGGCTGGCTGTTGAAATCGCCCAGTGCGCATAAGCTGTTCAGGCCCCATTTTGTGATTGTAAAATTTGTGACATTTTCCGCCGGACCGGTCAGAATGATCAGTCCTCCTGAGAAGATCAGCTGGAACATGAGGATGAACGGCATCACCGTCATCGCTGCTGTTGTGTTTTTGACAACCGCGGAAATGGCAAGCGACATCATATCCGCCGCATAGGTGATCAGAAACATCGAGATGCCGAAATCGATGATAAAGCTTCCGCTGATCAGCCCTGTTTCCGGATATTTAATGCCGGCAAAATGGCAGATTGTCAGAATGATTGCCGTCTGGGCAATGCACAGCAGCATCTGATAAATCATATGCGCTGCGATATAGGAAGTGATATGGGCACCGGAGCGGTGTTCCCTTTTAATAATCGGCCGCTCGCGGCAGATGACCTGGATGGAATTGAAGCAGCCATTCCAGACACAGACGCATGTCAATGCGAAGCATCCGTTCATGGTTCCTTCCTGGGTCACAAACATATTCGTTCCGACCGCAAATGTGACAAGGCCGCCGATCAAGGCTGCCATCGGCAGAACTTTCCAGTCATTCTGATAGACAAACATGCGGATCAGCTTGCCGAAATAGATTCCGGTCTGGGCGATCCTGCCCCTGTATTTTAATTTCTTAGGCATTGGCTGCAGCACCCCTTTCCGCTGTCAGCTTCGCATATTTTTCAATGATTTCATCCGCTCTGCCCTCTCCTCCTTCATTTTTGGAATTGACAGTCATGACGATTTTTTCCATTGTGTCCCGTTCAAAGAATTCCCGTGCCTCATCAGGCGAGCCATAGAAGGCAAGCCGGCCTACTTTGCCGGAATCCCTGGCCAGCACAATGACTTTGTCGAAAAGATCGGCGACTCTGTCGGGCGTATGCGTGACCGCGATCACAATCCTGCCGCTGTCGGCAATCAAGCGCAGCTTCTCAAACAGCTCACGGGCAATGACGCCGTCCAGTCCCGAATCCGGTTCATCAAGAATAAACAGTTCGGGATCCGCGATCAGCTCCATACCGATGGAGATTCTTTTTTTCTGTCCGCCTGACTTCTTTACAACCAGTCCGTTCGCACGTCCGGAAAGTCCAAGTGTTTCAACCGTGCTTTCCAGCCGTTCCTTCCGTTCTGCGCGGCTGACACTTTTCGGCAGACGCAGCAGAGCCGCGTCATTGAGGGTGGCCATGACGGAATCATTCATCCGCATCAGATCCTGCTGGGGCACATAGCCGATGCGGTATTTCATCTTTTTGTAATTGCGGTAGATATCGGTTCCGTTCAGCATGATGGAAGCTTTCGCTTTCTCATAGCCGTTGATGGCATTGATGAGTGTCGTCTTGCCGGCACCCGATCCTCCCAGCAGCAATACCAGCGACCCATTGGGAACGGTCAGATTGATATCTTTCAGAAGATAGCGTTTCCTGCCATGACTTCTGATCATACGGTTCTGCACATGGACAACCAGTCCGTCATCGCTCGGATCATCATCGATTGCCCCGTCAATCAGAGCCGGTGAAGTTCCTGCCAGCAGTTCGTCATCATCATAAAGACCAAGATCCAGCGGCTGGTATTTTTTCGAGAAGCCGAACAGCAGTGAAGGAATCCAGTTCGCGGCAATCCATAAAAAGATCCATCTTTTCTTCAGGCGGAACGTTCTCAGCATTCCCATGACCACCCGGATCCTGAGAACAAGCGCAGCAGTCTGCACCATCAGATAGGCAATCATCGCAAGACCGTAGAACGTGCTTTCCTGCGGAATATAATCCGTAGCAGTTTTGAAGACTGCGCTGAGCAGGTCCAGAACCATCGCTTTGATTCCATCCGATTCTCTTCCGCCGATCACGCCGATCTCATAGTAGCGGAGTCCGGGTACCAGCGCGTGCCACCCCTTGCGCCTGCACTTTCTGAAAATCATCCATAAGCCGGCTGTAAACAGCACAGCTGAAACAATTTCATACCCGGCATAAATCCAATCCAGTGTATTCATGATCATTCCTCATATCTATAAAACCATTTTATAAGAAAGACGCACGTTTGATTTCTATGTTTTTTGCTCAAAACAATAAAAAGCGCAGTTTATTTTCTGCGCCTTCATTCAGAATATTGAAATCTTTTGTTTTCAGCAGCCCTTGCGGTCCAGACTGCATGCCTGATTCAGTGAAGATTCAGGAATGAAAATCTCATAGCCGTGATTCTTCAGCCATGTTTCCCAATCCGTCCAGACGCTTCCATCCTCATCAACGAGTGCAGGAACTCCGATATCATTGACTGCTTTGAGATGATCGAAAACCGGCTCCCTGTCGCGGATGGCAAGGAATGATCCGAGATTTCCGAGACTCTCCAGAATTTCAATAAAATCATACGTGACATGGTTCTGATCCAGATTCTGCTTGAGAACCATGCAGTAAGGACAGTTCACACTTCCGTATACTTTAATCATGATGATACCTCCGCTTCTATTTAAACATGAGCTGCCTGTTCTTTTTCAGCAATTGCTTCTTTGATGTTGTAATACAGAATGCCGCAGAGTACAATCACAGCTCCGATGAAGGAGAATGTACCGAGTTTTTCGCCATAGAAGATCGCAACAAGTACCGGATTCAGGATCGGCTCCAGAGCATTGATAATAGAGGCAGTCAGCGGGTCCATGATCTTCGTTCCGGTGGTAAAGAAGATATAGGCCAGACCGACCTGTACCGCACCTAAGAAGAAGACGGAAAGCAGTACCGGAGCGGAGAAATCACTTTCGTATCTGACCAGCGGTGTCAGGAAAATGCCGCATAAAAGCTGGCCGAAGAAAACCGATGAGATTGCATCTCCCTTTTCAAAGCTGTTGAGCATGAACACGCCGGCATAGAAGATTCCCGACAGCAAAGCAACCAGATCCCCTACCCATCTGCCGGTGGACATGCCTTCATAGAAGAAGCACAGAATGCCGATCAGAACAATCGCGATGGAAATAATTCCGGTTCTGCTCGGCTTCTTATGAAAGAAGACATACATCATGATCATGATCCAGACCGGACAGGTATACTGCAGAATAATCGTATTGCCGGCTGTGGTCAGCTTGTTGGCAATCGCGTAGGCAGTCGTCACACCGGCCATGGATACCGCTCCGAGCAGCACGGTCGGATTCAGTTTCAGCTTATGGTGCGTCACAATCATATAGGCCAGAATCACCAGGCAGGCAATGAGATTTCTTGCACCGTTGATTGCCAGCGGACTCCATGGAATCAGTTTCATGAACAGGCCGCCGGTGGCGAAGCAGATGGATGCCGCCAGCATCAGGAATATCCCGCGGCGCCTTAAATCTTTTGTTTCATTCATATCTTTTTTCATAACATGCTTACTTTACTATACTTGCATGCTGAATTCATCTGTTTTTACCGGTTCTTTTCCCCATTCCTGATACAAGCCTTCGGTGCCGCTGATGTGAAAGACGCATTTCAGCTTCTGCTGATGAAATACCGCCTGAAACCAGTAAGTTCCATGCTTGCGTTTTTCAAAGACCCGCAGAAATCCGAGGCGTCAGTTTATCGCCTGCATAACCAGGTTCCGGCATAAATCCATGCTGCATTTTTATAGCATGATCTTTACGCTCATTCGCACAAATGTATGATCATGATCTTACGCTAACTATACAAACAGCAAAATTAACGCTACGATATGAATAGAAACAATCTGAGATCACAGCATTATTAAATACGATAACATGTCGCTTATTCCAGACTGATCATACTTGTATCAGTTCTGATTCCGTCACTTTGATACAGCTTATACTCATAAAACTCTCAGAATAAAAGGGAGAAATTTATGTTTGCAATGCTGAAACCATTTAAGTTTAAAAAGCCGGTTCCCCTTTATTGATCGGGATTACCGGTTTTTGCGTTTCTTTCAGGTGCTGAAGCCGGTCTTTATCACAAAGACAGCAGCTGCATTCAGTTTTAATTCACACCGTCAGCAAGGACCGGAGTGTTATTAATAATTCCTTCAAATACATCGTCATTCAGTTTCCAGATAACATATCTTTGTTTTGTATCTATAAAAACCAAATTCACTGTCATTTTCATAAGACCCGTATTTCTTTTCCGGACCGCTTTTGTCTGGCGAAATGAGCATCCAGCCTCCTCGCGCCAAATATGCAGGAATGCTGTTTGCTAAGAAGCATCGTGAAAAACATACCATTTTCCATTGTGATGGTAATAATAATCGTTGATTACTGCACTGTTTCCTTGATAATCAGCATCCGTGATCACCTGCTGTATATTGCTGAGATCCGTCCCTTTGAAAACCGGTCTGTATAATCTCAGCCAGAATACACAGCCAATTGCGGCAAGTACTGCTGCAGCTGCCGCAAATACTTTGTTTTTCTTTTCGGCTTTGTACAGAAGTACAGCCGAGATGATGATCCACAGGATTACCCCTGCTGTTTTGACGGTGTTTTTCCTGTTATTTACTGTAGCGATAACATATGCCGCATCATGTACTTCTGTCTGTGACAGCTCAGTTCTGCAATACAGAAACACCTGGTCTGTAAGATCCGGCAGTTTGCTCAGAGCCCAGGAAGAACCGGATTTTTCATAGGACCCATCCTCATAAACTATGGCCTGGTTACTATCCAGCTGTTTCCTGAATTGATTGTATACGAACGGATTGAACAATTTGTCTGTTTCTCTGACATCCGGTGAATTGCCTGTGCCTGAGCGAACATGCCATAAAGCCGCAGGTATCAGACACCAGAGGACAAGAAGAGTAACTGATAAAAATTTTTTTCTGCTCATTGGCTTGGCATTGATGCGATCTGTCATTTTGTTACCGCCTTTCCTGTTCCGTTGCCGCCGCTTGTATAAATCCATGTGCCTCCATTATAGGATAGGCCAAAGTACTGCGTTAAGATTGTATTCTCAAAATAGCTGGTTGTTGTTCCTTTAGAAAGATCTGCAGCGTATGAATCCAAAATTGCTGTCAATTCAGGATTCATGCTTCTATCTATTACATATGGATTTGCAAAAGTTCCATCTCCGGAAATAATGTATGATTCATCATTAATATCAGATCGATCAGGATAGGCGATGCGCTCACCATTCGCAGCTTCATCTGCAAAAACCGGAACTTAATGACAGGGCAGCACACTTACAATAGCGGTAATAATGAATATATACTTTGTCAAAAACTTCATAAACTTAGTTTTTCCTTTCATGTCCAATATAGAAAATATGCATTAGCAGCACCGTCAGTACGAAGACCATTTTTCAATTAAATGCAGAAAAAGATTACTGATCAATTCCAAAAACAATACATCAGCATGTTCATAACAGATCACCTCTATGCACACAATATAATAGTTAATTTGCCTGTTTTTCCTGTTATTGGGCTGTGACCCCTTCCGTACGGGCTGTCCCATAAACCGTACATTTCAGCCTGCAGATGCTGTCAATTCTATCAGCTGAATTATTATTGCAAATATGGGGCAGCACATATTCACATTTACAATCAATGTATTCAGCTACCAACAGCCAATTGACGCTTTTGCGCCATGTTTCTGATATTAAGTGAACGGCAGTATAATATGGTGTCACTTCTGATTAATTTATGATGCAAACAGGAACTGAACCTGATCACAGCAGAGAAAACAATTTCAGGCGATATTACAATATGGTGAAGAGATAAAGCTCATAAGATGTTACTGATTTCATAATAGAAAATCGATAATATAAGTCAAGCCTTGCAGTGTCCGTCGATTTTAACCACAAATCAGTAAATAAAAAACCGCCTTTTCAGGCGATTATCAAGTGAGCGCTAAGGGACTCGAACCCATGACCCCTTCCACGTCAAGGAAGTGCTCTCCCAACTGAGCTAAGCACTCGTATGTGCTAGATAATAATAGCACATTCTGAAGGAATTACAACTGAAAATTCCGCATGTTTGAATCAGGAAATCCCTGCATGTTTCAAAGAATACTTTCTCCGTTGGTCCGGATGACTTCCCTGTACCATTCAAAGCTCTTCTTTTTATAGCGGTTCATTGTTCCGGTTCCGTCGCTGTTCAGATCGACATAGATGAAACCGTATCTTTTTTCAATCTCTGCAGTGGAGCAGGAAATCAGATCAATACAGCCCCATGATGTATAGCCCATCACATCAACACCGTCAAGTATTGCTTCATGAAGCTGAATCAGATGTTCCTTCATATAGGCAATCCGGTAATCATCGTTCACGGTAAAGGATCCGTTTCCGTCAGGTATCAGTTCATCTCTTGCGCCAAGACCGTTTTCCGCAATGAAAAGCGGCTTCTGATATCTTGCGTAAAAGCGGTTCAATGTATAGCGCAGTCCCTTCGGATCAATTTGCCATCCCCATTCTGAAACATCGGAATAGGGATTTTTTCTTAACTCCGGCGTCATGTTGGAACGGGACGGTTCTCCGAGCGTCGGATCGCAGGTCGCACAATTGGATGAATAATAGCTGAAGGCAATAAAGTCACAGGTATTCTTCAAAGCTGCACGGTCCTCTTCCGTAATATTGAGATGAATGTTCTTTTCTTCAAACCGGCGCTTTGCATAGTAGGGATATTCTCCCCTTGCCTGAATATCCAGGAAGAAATACAGATCATTGTCGAGATCCATGACTTTCAGGATATCATCGGGATTCGGCGTCAGAGGATAGACTGTGATGCCGACAACCATACAGCCAACCTGATTATCCGGATCGATTTCATGCGCCATTTTCACTGCCAGTGCACTCGCCACAAGCTCATGATGCATTGCCTGGTAAAGATCGGTTTCCGACAGCTCTTCTTTCGGCGTCATGATGGCACCGGACATAAAAGGCTGTCTGAGGATTGAATTGATCTCATTGAATGTAATCCAGTATTTCACTCTGCCTTTGAACCGTTCAAACAGGACTTTGCAGTATTTGAGATACAGATCAATCATCTTCCTTGATGTCCAGCCGTTGTATTTTTCCGCCAGGGCAAGAGGCGTTTCGTAATGCGAGATTGTCACCAGAGGTTCAATGCCGTATTTTTCGCATTCATCCAGAATCTGCTCATAGAAACACAGACCTGCTTCATTGGGCTTTTCTTCTTCCCCTGTCGGAAAGATCCGGCTCCAGGCAATGGAAAAGCGGTAGACTTTGAATCCCATCTCACCAAAAAGCGCAATGTCTTCTTTAAACCGATGATAATGATCGATTCCTTTCAGCTTCAGATTTTCCGCTGTCGGTTTCTCTGTGCGTGCACCGAATCCATGCGGCAGAACATCCTGAATGGATAACCCTTTCCCGTCTTCATCATAAGCGCCTTCGCACTGATTGGCTGCGGTTGCCTCGCCCCATAAAAATTCTTTTGGAAATGACATTGTACCTTCTCCTCATCAAAGCCAGTCAAAGCTTTCGTAGATTGTTTCAGGATCATCGTCTATAAAGACTTTCGATCCGTCTGTATTGATTTCAAGTTCTTCTTCAAAGTGATCATAGGTATCGGAAGCCATGACGACATAGTTCATGCTCGCTTCACCGGAAAAGATTCCCTGGGCACGGACTGTGATGACATAGCGGAATGTCTGCTTCATTGTTTCAATTGAGCTCTGCAGGAAATCGGAATCATTAACATCCTTATAGCCGGGAAGATTGACCAGATACATTCCTTTATCATTTAAATGATCATGAATCAGGTCCATCGCTTCCTTTGTGCACAGATCCGCAATCGGCTCCAGTCCGCTGAACGCATCATTGATGATGATGTCATATTTCTTTTCCGTTTCTTCCAGATAATCCCTGCCATAGTCCACAATGAACTGCAGACGCTCTGTTTCCTCAAGATTGAAATCTTCAATCAGTTCATCCAGATAGAAATAGGAACAGGCATATTCAAACAGTTCCTCATCCGGATCCAGGGCGTCCACACGGATCCGGGGATTTGTACTGATGAGATATTTGGGATAGGAAAACATTCCGGCTCCGATCACCAGAACATCTTCCGCGTCTTTATGCAGACGGCTGAGCTGCGCAAAGCGGATCATATAGCTGAAGATGAGATCATTACGCCTGTCCTTATCAATATAAGTTGCGCTTTGAAGACCTCCGTCCGCTGTAAACAGACGCATATGACCGCCCTGGTCTTCATATTCCACTATTTCGTAGTCTTCCCTGTTCATTATGCCTCCATAAAATATTAATATCTGCTCATAAAATTTTAATATATTACATCTAGTATTCAAATGTCATTTAATGCATAATAATTATAGCAATACCATCACTTGTTACACACGTATCACATATCACTGAAGTATCAGGAAAAGAGGACAAAACTATGGACAAATGGGTACAGCTTCAGGATATGGTGGAGGATGTGTTCGGAAAGCGCCCGGATTCACCGGAGATGCTGGTAGAATATATGATCGTGATGGCAGATATGATCATCGATTCCAATCAGTACGGCAGGACACGTATGTCCGAGCCTGAAGAACAATTCTATCCTTTATCATGACCGGATTCGTCCGGTCCTTTCTTTTATCACAAAAACTGATGATACGGTTCAGTATTCTGAATTGGTTCATCAGTTTTTCTACTTTATATTACAGGTGTGAAAGGAAGAATCCAATATGAGCAAAGTATTAACAGCATATTATTCAAGAAAAGGTGAAAACTATTTCGGCGGTTCAATCCGTTCCATCTCCAAAGGCAATACAGAAAGAGTCGCTGAATTCATTCAGAAAGCAGTCGGAGGCGATCTCTTTGAAATCGAAACCGTAAAGGAATACGCAAAGGACTATCATGAATGCACCAATGAGGCAATGGCGGAAAAGAAAGCCGATGCCCGTCCGGAACTGAAGAAGCTTCCGGAATCCATTGATGACTATGATGTCATTTTCCTGGGCTATCCCAACTGGTGGTCAACCTGTCCGATGGCTGTCTTCACATTCCTGGAATCATTTGATTTCTCAGGTAAGACAATCATCCCCTTCTGCACCAATGAAGGCAGCGGCATGGGAGTCTCAGAAAGCGACATCCGCTCAGTATGTCCGAAGGCTGAAGTAAAAAAAGGACTTTCCATCCGCGGATCCGAAGCGGCTTCTTCCGGAAATAAAGTACAGAACTGGGCAAAGAACCAGCTGAAATAAAGAAAGGAACAATTGATTATGATGAACGATTTCTCATTCCAGAACACAACCAAAGTTCACTTCGGCAAGGAAGCACTCACAAAATTATCTTCCGAAGTCATTAAGTACGGAAACAAGGTTCTGCTTGTCTATGGCGGAACATTCCTTAAGAAGTGCGGTCTTTACGATAAGATCGTCGCTGAGCTGAAAAAAGAGGACATTGAAATCTTCGATTATGATCTCGTCAAGCCCAACCCCCGCCACACCGACATCAACATCGGCGGAAAAATGTGCAGGGAAAACGGCATCCAGGCTGTCATCGGCATCGGCGGCGGTTCCGCAATCGACTCCGCCAAGGCAATTGCCGCTCTTGCGGTGTCTGACACAGACAACTGCTGGGATCTGGTCACTGCAGGAAAGCCGATCACAAAAGCCCTTCCGATTTTCACAATTCCGACAATGGCTTCCACCGGTTCTGAAATGGACGCAAGCTGCGTCATCTCCAACCTGGAAACAGAAGAAAAGAAGGGATACAACGGACCGGCAATCCGTCCGACCGTCACATTTGATGATCCGACAAACACATTCACCGTTCCGGCTTATCAGACCGCATGCGGTTCTGTTGACATCATGTCCCATACAATGGATACCAAATATTTCTCCAGAGATGACAAGATGGACATGCTGTACAGAATGATGGATGAGCATCTCAAGACTGTCGTCAAATGGGCGCCGGTCGCCTATAACGAGCCGGAAAACTACGATGCGCGTGCCAACCTGATGTGGGCTGCCGCATGGGCGCTCAATTCCTTTATGACATGCGGCGTCAGACAGATGACAAGCGTTCACGCGATGGAACATGAACTTTCCGCTGTCTATGACATGGTACATGGTCACGGAATCGCGATCCTGACACCGCGATGGATGCGCTATATTCTGAATGAGGAAACCGCTCCTCAGCTGGCAAGAATGGCATATAACGTCTATGACATTCCGAAGGATGTTCCTGTGATGGAAGCAGCTGAAAAGACAATCGAGTGCACCGAAAAGCTTTTCTTTGAGACACTCGGCCTTAAGAGCAGACTCAGCGATTTCAACATTGATGATTCCCGCTTTAAGGAAATGGCGGTCAATGCCTGCGGAACACGGGGATTCATTTCCGGCTTTGTGAAACTGACACCTGAAGATGTAGAGAATATTTACAGAATGTGCCTGTAATGAAATACCCCGCCGGTTTTAATCCGGCGGGATATTTTTATTCTTCAGCTTTTTCTTTCTTTGTTTTCTTCTGATCCTTAAGCAGGTAGATTCTGCCGGAAGCCGGAGGAAGATCCATGAATACTGCGCCTCTGTCATCCGGATTGAGAAGAGGGAACGGTTTGGATGAACCGCTGAATGTCTGATCATCCGAATCAATCAGCAGTTCAAGGCATTTGCCTTTAAGATTGCCAAGCGTATATTTTCTCTTTTTGTCCGAAAGATTGAGAATGACAAAGAGTTTTTCTTCTTCGCTCTTTCGCCAATAAGCATAGATGCAGTCATTGACGAGATCCGCTTCCTTCCATTCAAAGCCGGTGCGGTCATAGTCATGTTTATACAGAGCAGGATGTTCCAGATAAATGTGATTGAGCTTTTTGATAAAGGCATTGAAGGAATCATGAAGCGGATATTTCAGCATATCCCAGTCCTGTTCCCTCTTTTCATCCCATTCTCTTAACTGTCCGAATTCATTGCCCATGAAATTCAGCTTCTTTCCGGGGTGTGTAAACATGTAGAGATACAGTGCTCTGCCCAGCGGGAACTTGCCTTCATAGACACTGCCCATCTTCTGCAGAATTGTTGCCTTGCCATGAACCACTTCATCATGGGACAGCGGCAGCAGATAGTTTTCATTGTAGAAATAAGCCATTGAGAATGTGAGCTTATGATATGCGTCTTTACGGTATTTCGGTTCCTTGCGGAAGAAATCGAGCGTGTCATTCATCCAGCCCATGTCCCATTTATAGTCGAAGCCGAGACCGCCTTCAGACGCGGGTCTGCAGACATTGGGATAGGCGGTGGAATCTTCCGCCGCGAGAATGCATTCCGGCATTCTCTGCTTCAGGCCGGCATTCATATTCTTTAAGAACTGGATTGCGCCTTTGTTTTCTCCCCTGTCTTTGTTGCCCTGCCAATAGATGAGATTGCCGACAGCGTCCATGCGCAGTCCGTCAAAATGATATTCCTGAAGCCAGAAATAGGAAGCTGACTGCAGGAAGGAACAGACATCCCCTCTTGAATGCATGAAGTTGCAGGAACCCCATTCACTGTAGCCGACCGCGCTGTTGGGATATTCATAAAGGCTTGTTCCGTCAAAATTCCAGAGTGCATAGTCATTGACCGCAAAGTGCACAGTGACAATATCGAGGATGACGCCGATATTGTTTTTATGGCACTGATCAATGAAGAAACGCAGCTGATCAGGGGTGCCGTAGCGGCTTGTCGCCGAATAGAAACCGGTTGCCTGATATCCCCATGATTCATCGGAAGGATATTCATTCAGCGGCATGATTTCAATATAGTTGTATCCCTGTTCCTTCACATACGGAATCAGCAGATCGCCGAGTTCATCATAGCGGTACCAGTCTTCGCCGTTTTTCTTCCAGCTGCCGAAATGCAGTTCATAGATATTGAGCGGCTGATCCTTCATCGTGCTGCGCTTTGACAGCCACTTTTTATCATGGAATTTATATTGGCTCATATCAAAGACCGCAGAAGCAGTGCCCGGTCTTAATTCTGAAAAGAAGGCATACGGGTCGCAATGATCAATGAATGTGCCGTCTTTGCGGTAGATTCTGTATTTATAAAGATCTCCGTTTTTCGCATCTTTGTTTACGCATTCGAAGAACTGTCCGTCATGAACACGGTTCATCTCCTGTTCCTTCCAGTCATTGAACTGTCCGATCAGGGCCACCTTCTGCGCCGCCGGGGCATATACGCGGAAGATCACGCCGTCATCCGTAAAATGATGTCCGAGAAATCTGTATGCTTCAAATTCTGTTCCTGTGTAAAATCCAAAAAAGTCCATATCCGCCTCTCTTTCCGTCCTGTGTCCAAAATCCGACACCAGTTGTTTTTTAGTTTCATTTTCAATATACTGATTCTGAACAGAATGCCTATACATCAATTATCGAATACGGTCTGAAATCCGACTGATTTCAGAATCCGTCGGATTGGAGGAGTTATGAAAAAGCAGCCGAAGAGTGTCCGCTATATCATCAACGCATTTATCGAACTGCGCGCAAAGCGTCCGATTGAAAAAATCACCATCACGGAATTATGCGAAAAAGCCGATATCAACAAATCCACCTTCTATGCCTATTTCAAAGATATCTACGATCTGTCCGATCAGCTGGAGGAACAGGTAATGCAGAGAATCCTGACTTCCCTGTCTTCCCCTTCCTTAATCACATCAGATCCTTCTTTGTTGACAAGGGAACTGATGACAGCTTTCCAGGCAAACAACTCCCTGATTTCAATCCTCTTTTCCGACAGCCGCAGCTCATTGCTGCCGGAAAAAATCGAGCGTTCATTGAAAGAACTCTACTATTCGCAGAATCCGGACAAAAAAGGCG
>CAMVGT010000026.1 GCA_947167125.1 uncultured Erysipelotrichaceae bacterium | reverse complement strand
AATTGAAATCCGCTATAACACACCTGCGACAGCAGAACTGATCAAAGAACTCAATCCTGCCGGCGTCTTCCTGGCGGCAGGCGGAAATACGATCATTCCGGATCTGCCGGGCATTGAAAAAGCAGTGACAGCGGAAGATGTGCTTGCCGGCAAGGCGGAAGTCAAAGGCGAAACTGTCACTGTGATCGGCGGCGGAGTCACCGGACTTGAAACAGCAGAATATCTTTCCATAGACCATAAGGTAACGGTTGTTGAAATGCTGGACAAGGTCGGCGGAAATCTGTATCCGAGCGTTGTCATGCATCTGGCTCAGGAAATCATGAAAGCCGGCGGCGTGATTGCCAAAGGAAAGAAGCTGACGGAAGTGGCTGAAGGCAAAGCGGTTATCGCGGACACAAAGACAGGCGAAACTGCAGAAATCCCTGCCGATACGGTTGTTCTTGCGATGGGCGTAAGACCTGACAGAACACTGTATGCAGAACTGAAGGAAGCGTTCGGCGATGATCTTGTGCTTGTCGGCGACAGCGCAAAAGCAGGTCAGATCTATGACGCTCTGCACAGTGCACATGACCGTGCATTTGTATTCAAGGCAGTTCAGAACTATTAAAAGCTGTATTCTGAACATGCAATGCTCAGAATCAGTTAAGGCGATGAAATATGAAAAGCGGACATGTTTCTGTCTGAGATGTTGCTCAGCTGCAGAAAGCAGTCCGCTTTTTAATGTCTGTTTCTGAAGAAATTTCCTGGTTTTGATGGATTCAGTACTGTCGCATTTTATTTGTATCTGCGGTCATACAGCAATGCGGCCAAGAGCACAACGAAGCAGGAGCCCGCATTGTGCACAAGCGCACCGGTTGTCGGCGTCAGTTTGCAGAGAACGGAAAGCGTAACCGCAATGAAATTGATGCACATGGAAAGAGTGATGGCAGTTTTGATGGTTCTGACAGTCGTGTCCGAGAGCCATTTGAGATAGGGCAGTCTGGAGATGTCATCGCTCATCAGAACAATATCAGCCGCTTCCGCAGCGACATCGCTTCCCATGGTGCCCATGGCGGTTCCGACATCTGCTGTTTTCAGGGCAGGGGCGTCATTGACACCGTCTCCGATCATGCATACAGGGCCATTGAAATAAAAAAGACATTGCAGTTCACCAACGGAAGCCCGCACGGACCTGCGGGTTTTCATTTGTCCGGAACAGTTGGAAAAGGAATATAATGGAAGCAGAGAGTCCGGTGATTCAGAAAGATGAAATACGGACGGAAGTGTGAGGAAATAATGATATGAGAATCGAACATGATTCAATCGGAAATGTCAGTCTGCCTGATAATGTTTACTATGGCGTGCAGACACAGCGGGCAAAAGAAAACTTTCCGATGACCGGTCAGACCATGAACCCGTACATGGTGGAAAGCCTGACTGTGATTAAAAAGGCAGCCGCCATTGCCAATCAGAAGGCAGGTGAACTGAAACCGGAAATCGCTTCAGCGATTATCCGTGCATGCGATGAGATTCTGAGCGGAAAACTGCGTGATCAGTTTATCGTCGATCCGATTCAGGGCGGTGCCGGAACATCGGCTAATATGAATGCGAATGAAGTGATCGCCAACCGGGCATGCGAAATCCTGGGCGGAGTCAAGGGCGACGGCACCGTGCACCCGAATGATCATGTGAATATGGCACAGTCGACCAATGACGTTTTCCCGACAGCAGGAAAGCTGACAGCGCTGAAGCTGATTGATAATCTGATGGCTTCCCTGGAAGGACTGATCCGTGCATTTGAAACAAAGGCAAAGGAGAACGCCACTGTTCTCAAACTCGGACGCACCCAGCTGCAGGATGCGGTGCCGATGTATATGGGGCAGGAATTCAAAGCCCATGCCAACGCACTGCGCAGATGCCAGAACCGGATTCTCAGAAGCCGCAATGAGCTTTTTGATCTGAACCTTGGCGCGACTGCGATCGGCACCAGCATCAACGCTTCGGATGGATATCTGAACTGTGTTGTGGAAATCCTTGCCGATCTGATCGGTCAGCCGGTCAAGATGGCGGACAATCTGGTTGATGCGACCCAGAATGCGGACAGCTTCGCGGCTGTTTCTTCCGCAATCAAAAACTGTGCGCTTGTCATGTCGAAAATCGCCAATGACATACGTCTGCTTTCCAGCGGACCATGCGGCGGCATTGAAGAACTGCAGCTGCCTGCCCGCCAGCCTGGTTCCTCAATCATGCCCGGAAAAATCAATCCGGTGATTCCGGAAGTCGTCACCCAGGCCGCATTCCTTGTGGCAGGAAATGATGTGACGATTTCCATGGCAGTGGAAGCCGGCCAGCTGGAACTCAACGCGTTTGAACCGGTGATTTTCTACTGCCTGTTCCAGTCGCTCGAAGTTCTGACAAATGCCGCGGATACCTTCCGTCAAAGATGTGTCGAAGGCATTTATGTCGATGTGGAGCACTGCCGTGACATGTTAATGAAATCGGCAGTTGTCGCAACTGCTTTATGTCCTGATTTCGGCTATGAAAAAGCAACTGAGATCGTAAAGACCGCCCAGAAGGAACACCGTACGGTACTGGAAGTGGCAGAAGAGGAACTCAATATTCCAAGAGAACAGCTGGAGGAAATCGTCAATGGCTGTCTCAGAGGAAACGGTTCCTGATCACAGCCTGAATCTGAAGATGACCGCAGTGCCATCTTTTTATAAAAGATTGAATCAAACAGGACAGACAGCTGTCATGTTTGGTTTGCTATGATGGAAGCGGAGAAGAAAAAGATGAAGACGGACAGACTGATCGGGATTCTTTCCGTACTGCTGCAGAAAGAAAAAACAACCGCGCCGGAACTGGCTGAACTTTTTGAGGTTTCAAAAAGAACAATCACGCGCGATATAGAAGCACTGTGCATGGCAGGGATTCCCATACAGACATTGCAGGGAAGCGGCGGCGGTATCCGCATTATGGACGGATACCGAATGGACCGTACCATTCTGACATCAAAGGAAATGCAGATGATCCTGGCCGGACTGCGCAGTCTGGACAGTGTGAGCGGAAGCCGGTATTACAGCCAGCTCATGGAAAAGCTTCAGACCGGCTCTTCCGAATTTGTCAGTGGCAGGGATTCCATCCTGATCGATCTTTCTTCATGGTACGGAAAAACGCTTGCCCCGAAGATGGAAACCATTGAATCAGCAATTGAAAGCAGGCATCTGATCGCTTTCCGCTATTATTCTCCTGCTTCCGAAAGTGAGCGGACAGTGGAACCGTATTTTCTGATCTTCCGCTGGTCGAGCTGGTATTTATGGGGCTGGTGCAGGGAGCGGAATGATTTCAGGATGTTCAAGCTGAACCGGATGGACTGCCTGAAGAAAACAGATGAACAGTTTGAGAAAAGAGATGTTCCGGTTCCCGATCTTTCCAATGAAAAGATCTTTCCCGGATCCGTTCATGTCAGGGTACTGTTTGATGCATCCGTCAAATGGCGTCTGGTGGATGAATTCGGACCTGACTGTTTCAAAGAGACGGATGAGGGCAGACTGCTGTTTACGGCAGACTATACAGATATGGACAATCTTGTCACATGGCTGATGACATTCGGTGAAAAAGCGGAAGTGCTTGAACCGTCTGAGGCCAGGGACAGGATCCGTAAGACAGTGCATGAGATGAAAAAGATTTACGGAGGCTGAATTATGGCATTTGATTATAAAAAAGAATATAAGGAATTCTATCTGCCGAAGGCAGAGCCTTCCATCATTGATGTGCCGGAAATGAACTTCATCGCAATAAGAGGTGCCGGCGATCCGAATGAGGAGGACGGTGAATACAAAACCGCAGTCGGTCTGCTGTACGGAATTGCCTATACAATTAAAATGTCCAAAAAGACAGATCATCGGATCAAAGGCTATTTTGATTACACTGTCCCGCCTCTGGAAGGCTTCTGGTATCAGGAAGGAATCCAGGGTGTGGATTACAGCAGGAAACAGGATTTCAGATGGATCTCGGTGATCCGTCTGCCGGATTTTGTGAGCGAAGAAGAATTCAGATGGGCAGTCAGAGAAGCTGAGACAAAGAAAAAACAGGATTTTTCCAAAGTGGAATTTATGACGCGGAAAGAAGGACTGTGTGTTCAGTGCATGCATACCGGACCGTATGATGATGAACCTGCGACGGTACAGAAAATGCATGATTATGCAGAACGGGAAGGCTATGTTCCTGATTTCAGCGATACCCGTCTTCATCATGAAATCTATCTGTCCGATCCAAGGCGGACAGCAGCGGAAAAACTGAAAACCGTAATCCGCCATCCGGTACGTAAAAAGGAGGAATGAATCATGGAATATATCAGATTGACAAAGGATAATCTTGAAAATGAACATATCTGCTGTGCCATTTCCAACAACAAAGACATTCAGGTTTCTTCCAAGAAAGCCTGGCTCAGAGAGCGGTTTGATGAAGGGCTTGTTTTTCTGAAAAGCACGGAAAGAGGCAAATGCTTTATCGAATATATTCCGGCTGAAAACGCATGGGTTCCCATTCAGGCGGACGGTTATATGTATATTGACTGTCTCTGGGTATCCGGTTCCTTTAAGGGACATGGATATTCAAACGATCTGCTGAACGCATGTATCAATGACAGTAAAGAAAAGGGAAAAGCAGGTTTATGCATACTTTCATCTGCAAAGAAGAAGCCGTTTCTGGCTGATCCGAAATTCCTGAAATACAAAGGATTTGAAGTCGGCGATGAAGCGGACAATGGGATTCAGCTCTGGTATCTGCCTTTTGAAAAAGATGTTCCTGCACCGCATTTCAAAGAATGCGCAAAGCATCCGCATATCGAAGAATCCGGCTATGTTCTGTATTACACAGACCAGTGTCCGTTCAATGCAAAATATGTTCCGGTACTGGAAAAGACTGCAGCTGAACATGGAATTCCGTTTAAGGCTGTTCACATCACTGACCGCATTGCGGCACAGAACGCTCCGGCTCCTGTTACAACCTATGCGCTGTTTCATGATGGCGAATATGTCACAAATGAACAGATGAATGATAAGAAATTTCTGAAACTGGTGAACGGATAGGAGAATTGTTTATGCCGACATCAAAGGATTATCTGGATTTTGTACTGGAACAGCTTTCAGATATGGACGATATATCCTACCGGCAGATGATGGGGGAATATATTCTTTATTTCCGCGGGAAGATATTCGGCGGCATCTATGACAACCGGTTTCTGATCAGACCGGTGCCTGCCGCATTGAAAAAGATGCCGGACGCAAAACGGGAACTGCCGTATGAAGGCGCGGCAGAAATGCTGCTGGTGAGCGATCCGGAAGATAAAGATTTTCTCTGCGAACTCCTGGAGGCAATGTATGAAGAACTGCCGGAAGTGAAAAGAAGGAAGAAAAGAAAATGATCAGACTTGTAAATGTCACAGCAGAACAGAAGGAACTGCTCTGGAACATCCATCAGAAATATCTTTATGAGATGACCAATTATTATGACAATGACATCGATGAATCCGGTAATATTCATTACGGATATTTCGATGCCTATTTCACAGATCCGAAAAGGACGGCACTGTTTCTGTATGATGATGAACAGCTCATCGGTTTTGCGCTGATCAATCCATATTCACTGATTGGCAGGAATCCGGATCATGTGCTGGGGGAGTTTACGGTTTTTCCAAAATTCCGCAGACATCATAGCGGCCTGAAAGCCGCAGAACTGATTCTGGAAACTTATCCGGGACAATGGGAAATCAAATATAACGAACACAATACAGCCGCCAGAGCGTTGTGGACACGGCTGACAGAAAAATATGATCCTGAAAAATACAGATACAGCGACTATGAAACCGTATTGATTTTCAGGGCATGAAAAAAGCGGAGGGGGAAATGGACCGTCTTGAAGCATTTGAAACAATGATGAAGGAAGTGATTGAGCAGTCTGAAGCTGAAAAGGCAAAGATGGAAAAGCTCAGAGCGGAAGGAAAGGAAAAGTCTGCCACTTATCGGCAGTATATGGGAAACAGGCTGTTTTACAACCGTCTGATCGGACTTTATAAACAATTCGGACTGCTGGAATGACCAGTTCATTTCCATCAGTTTTTTTAAACAAATCATAATGATTTCCGGCGTGATGATGCCGTATGATGAGATTAAGAAAACTGTATTGCAGGGACTGCATTTTATGCGCCCCGGAAAGGAATCCATCATGAGCAGGAAACTGTTTGTACAGGGGATTGTGAAATTTGTGAGCGGCGTGCTTCTGCTCGGACTGCTGCTGTTCGGCTCAGCCGGAACATTTTCGTACTGGCAGGCATGGCTGTTAATGGGAATACTTTTTATTCCGATGTTTCTGGCAGGTCTTGTCATGATGAAAAAGAATCCGGAACTGCTGAAGAAACGGCTGAATGTGAAAGAGGAACAGACAGAACAGAGGGAAGTGATTCTGTACAGCGGAATCATGTTTCTTGCGGCATTCATTGCGGCAGGTCTGAATGAACGCTTCGGCTGGATCAGAGTTCCCGCTGCTGTATCGTATACCGGCGCAGTGCTGTTTCTGCTTTCCTATGTGCTGTATGGCGAAGTGCTCAGAGAAAATGCATATCTTTCCCGCACCATTGAAGTCCAGGAAAACCAGAAGGTGATTGATACAGGACTTTACGGGATTGTCCGCCATCCGATGTATATGAGCACGCTGGTGCTGTTTCTTTCGATGCCGCTGGTGCTTGGGTCTGTGATTTCATTTGTGATCATGCTGGCGTATATTCCGATCATCGCAAAAAGAATCCGCAATGAGGAAGCAGTTCTTGAAGAAGGGCTGCCGGGATATAAGGAATATACGAAGAAAGTGCACTGGAAAGTCATCCCGTATATCTGGTGAATATATTGATTTCCCGTTTCAGAGTCTCCAAAGGCTCTTTTTTCTCTGCGCGGGAGATAAAAGCCATGTTTCTGTATGCTAGAATGGAAGCGGATGAAGCTGATAACAGGCAGCACAGACAGGAGACCACAATTATGAAAATTACGAAACGGGAGTTCCCGAAAGATTTTTTATGGGGAGGCGCAGTAGCGGCGAACCAGCTGGAAGGCGCATGGCAGGAAGACGGAAAAGGCCTGTGCATTGCGGATATCAATGAATACAAAGGCAATCTTCCGCCGGAAAAACGTTCCAATGCGGAACTGACATCCGCCTATATCCAGGAGCTTCTGAATGATCAGGAAAAGATGTTTCCGAAACGGTACGGCATTGATTTCTATCACAGATATCCGGAAGACATCCGCCTGCTTGCAGGACTGGGTTTAAACTCGATCAGAACATCGATCAACTGGGCAAGAATCTATCCCAACGGCGATGACGCGGAACCCAATGAAGCAGGTCTTGCGTTCTATGACCGTCTCTTCGATGAAATGGCAAAATACAATATCGAACCCATGATCACCATCTCCCATTATGAGATGCCTCTGAATGTTGCCCTGAAATACCGCGGATGGTACAGCCGGGAAACAATCGATATGTTTGTAAAATACTGTAAGACCATTTTCGAAAGATACCGCAATAAGGTGAAATACTGGATTACGGTCAATCAGATCAATCTGTATGAACACGAATCATTCAACCACCTCGGCATTCCCGCTGATATGGTTGAGAATCTGAAAGAAGCCAAATACCAGGGACTACACAATGAGCTGGTTGCCTGCGCAAGAGCGATGAAGGCAGGAAGGGAAATCAATCCCGATTTCCGTTTCGGCTGTATGCTTTATCACGCAAATGCATATCCGGAACATGGTTCAAGTGAAAATGTGATGGCCGCAATCCGCCAGAATCATATGCAGTATTACTTCACCGATATGTCCGCAAGAGGAGAAATTCCTTCCTATATGTACCGTTTCTATGAAGAGAACAATCTTCATATCGATATCACTGAACAGGATGAGGAAGACCTGAAGAATACAGTGGACTTTGTGTCCTTCAGCTATTACTATTCGCAGAATGTGAATGAGGAAGGCGAAGTGATCAAAAACCGTCATATAAAGAGTGCCAATGCCTGGGGATGGGGACTGGATCCTGTCGGATTGCGTGTCGCATTGAACCAGTACTGGGACAGATATCAGCTTCCGGTCATGGTGACCGAAAACGGAATGGGTTTTTATGACAAGGTCGCAGAAGACGGAAAGGTTCATGATCCTTACCGTGAAGACTTCTACCGCCAGCATCTGCAGCAGGTGAAGGAAGCGATCTATGACGGCGTTGACGTGGCAGGATATTATGCATGGGGACCGATTGATATTGTCAGCTGCTCCTCCTGTGAAATGGAAAAGAGATACGGCTTTATTTATGTCGATCTCGATAACGCGATGAAAGGAACCGGAAACCGTTCGCTGAAAGAAAGCTATGAATGGATGAAGGAAACCATTGCGTCCAATGGCGAAAACCTCTGAGTTCTGTATGGAAGAAAAGAAAATCATCAGACTTTATCATGCCGGCAATCTGGTGATTGAAAACCCTGATGTGCATTACAGCAGAAAAAACGCCGACTTCGGCCAGGGCTTCTATACATCGGATGATGAAGAATTTTCCCGCAGATGGGCAAGGAAAAGAAAAGGACAGAAGACATATGTCAATGTCTATGATCTTGACTGCTCGGATCTGAAAATCAGGGTTCTGCAGAGAGACGCTGAATGGTTCCGGTATATCTTTGGCAACCGCAGGGGTAAACCGGATGAATGCGATGCGGATGTTATCATCGGACCGATTGCCAATGATACGATCTATGACACATTCGGCATCTTCACAAGCGGATTTATTTCCGATGAGGATGCGCTTGCGATGTTAAAGGAAGGACCGGAATACCGCCAGACAGTACTGAAAAGCGAAAAGGCGGCTCAGCAGCTGAAATGGATCGAAGCAGAAGAGCTTTCATCGGAAGAAATCCGGGAATACCGGAAAACCGTGGCGGCTGAAGAAGAATCATTTATTCAGACAATCACAAAGATGATGTAAAGGCGGATGGATAATCCGTCTTTTTCAATCAGTATTGCTTATCTGACTGAACGCAATTCTGAATTGAAGGTATGGAGAAAACCGATTATTCTGAATGCAGAAAAGAGGATAAACAATGAAGAAACTCGGATTCGGATTTATGCGTCTGCCTTTGAAGAAAGACGGCGCGGTTGACAATGAAACACTGAAGCAGATGGTGGATTATTATCTTGAACACGGCTTCACCTATTTCGATACATCCTATGTCTATCATGGCGGAAAGAGCGAAACCGCAATCAGAGAAACGCTGACATCGCGCTATCCCCGAGATAGATATATTCTCGCTTCCAAAATGCCGACATGGAATGTCTATAAGCGCGAGGATGTCAGAAGATACTGCGAAGAGCAGCTGGAAAAGACAGGCGCCGGATATTTTGACAACTACCTCATGCATATGCTGACGGAAAAGGATTATGACAGAATGGTTGAAATCGGTGCCTTCGATGAATTCAGAAAACTGAAGGAAGAAGGAAAAATCCGCCATATCTGCTGTTCTTTCCATGATACGGCGGATGTGCTTGAGCGCATTCTCGATGAGCAGGAATGCATTGAATCCGTTCAGATTCTTCTGAATTACGCAGATACCGCGGATGAGGATCTGACGGTGAAGGCGGCCTATGACACAATTGTTGCCCATGGCAGAAATGTAATTGTCATGGAACCGGTCAAGGGCGGCGAGCTTGTGGATGTTCCGGAAGAAATCGAAACCATGTTCCGCAAAGCGGATC
Organism: uncultured Erysipelotrichaceae bacterium; assembly: GCA_947167125.1. Lineage (GTDB taxonomy): Bacteria > Bacillota_I > Bacilli_A > Erysipelotrichales > Erysipelotrichaceae > Bulleidia. The sequence goes on along the minus strand of CAMVGT010000026.1, from coordinate 25,275 downwards.
CGTCCATGTCCAATGCGTCATGGGCAATCCGTTGTATGGCTTCTTTGCCCAATGTCATGGTGGTTCTTTCCGGCATGTCAAATATGGATCAGATCATTGACAACTGTTCCTATATGGAAAACTTTGTGCCGCTGAATGAAGAAGAAAAGGAAATGATGAAGAAGGCAGGAGATGTGTTCTTCGGAAATCCTCCGATCAATTACAGAAACTGCGAAATCCATAATCCGGCAGTGAAAACCTATCTTTCCCTGATGAACAACCGTCTTGTCTTTGCAATCCCGCACGGCTGGCAGGACGCGATGTACAATTCCTATATCAGCCGTGCAGGAAGACCGGCGGATCTTCTGAAAGAAGAAACAGATCCAGTTGTGATCGACGGTCTGAAGCAGGCAATTGCGTCATACGAAAAATAATCTTTACTGAAGACTGAAAATGACAGTTCAAAGAAAAGTTCTTACGCGCTGAATCCGCAGCTGTTCTGAAAAGAGCAGCTGCTTTTCTTCTTGCAAAGAGTGGACAGATATTGAATGATGGATTCAGAGGAAGAATCAATATGGGCTGGAATCTGAAAGATGAATGCGTCAGAACAGACGGAATGGAAATGCAGTATGTTTCCTTTGGATCGGGAAAGAAAAAGGCAGTGCTATTGCCGGGACTTTCCGACGGGCTTGCATCAGTCAAAGGAAAAGCATTTGTGCTGGCAGCGCCATATAGAAAATATTTCAGTGAATTCACAATAGACATGTTCAGCCGCAGAAACAATCTTGCAAAAGGAATATCGATCCAGGATATGGCGGATGATCAGGCTGCCGCAATGAAGGAACTTGGAATTGAGAAAGCATATGTTCTTGGTGTTTCTGAGGGCGGTATGATTGCCCAGGCGCTTGCGGCATCTTATCCGCAGATGGTTGAGAAACTTGTAATCGCTGTTTCCGCGCCTTATGCAAATGAAACAGCTCAGCAGCGTGTGCGTCACTGGCTGAAACTGACTGAAGAAAACAATCATAAAGAGCTCATGATCGATACAGCTGAAAACAGCTATTCTGAAAAATATCTCAAAGCATTCCGCATGACATATCCGCTTCTCGGAAAAGTCGGAAAGCCGAAAGACTACCTGCGCTTTCAGGCAAATGCGGAAGCGATCCTTTCTTTTGACGGAAGGACTGATGCAGAGAAGATTGCATGTCCTGTACTGATCATCGGCGGAAAGGATGACCGGATTGTAACAGCAGAAGCTTCCTTTGAAATGAAAGAACTGATTCCTTCTTCACATCTTTATATGTATGAAGGTCTCGGGCATGGCCTGTATGAAGAAGCATCAGATTTCAATGACAGGGTGTTTTCCTTTTTCAGCGCAGAAAATATATAAGTAACCAATTTCTGAAGAACGTTACTTAATACACTTCAATGGGGATTCCGGCATTGTCTGAAGATACCGGAATCTTTTATATTGAGCATGCATAAAGGAAACGGAGGCTCATATGACAGTTCAGTATGATTTCAAAGCATTCAGAAATATTGAGATCTCAGGCGTCAGCCTGTCATCCTTCAATGATGAAGAACTCGCAGTTCTGTATACGCATGCGAAATATACCCAGGCAATGGTCGATGCGGATGCGGAAACATTCCGTGAAATTGTATCGGAAGATAAAACCTTCACGCATATGAGCGGAAAGAAAGCAGCGCTCTTTGCGACAAGCGGCGGAAGTTCAATCGGCAAAAGCGGTGAAAAGATTCTTCCGTATATTAAAGGCGCAAAGCTCATCGACGCCTCTTTGTTCAGCGATGCGTCCGATGAAGAGCTGAAAAACTGGATCAGCAGAGCAACAGAATAAAAAAAGAAGATCTTCAGCATCCTGCAGGTGCTGAGGATCTTTTCTTCAGACGATTTCTCCGTCATTCATGCGGATGACGCAGTCGCTGGCTTCCGCGATTGATGGATCATGGGTGACAATGATGACACAGTAGTTTTCTTCATGGGCAAGATCGCACAGGATCTTCATGATGTTTTCACTGTTGGCGCTGTCGAGATTTCCGGTCGGTTCATCCGCCAGCAGGATTTCCGTACGCATGGCAAGCGCTCTTGCGATCGCAACCCTCTGCTGTTCGCCGCCTGACAGCATTGCCGGAAAACGGTTTGCGTATTTTTTCGGAAGGGCAACCCGCTTCATCAGGGCAAGTGCTTCTTTTTTCGCTTCCTTCGGCTTCATGCCGGCAAGCTCCATCGGAAACATGATATTTTCCGCAATTGTTAACAAAGGAAGCAGGCGGAATGACTGATAGATGACAGCCGCTTTGGTGCGTCTGTATTCCTGCAGATCCATGGACGAAGTGGAAACCCCGCCGCATAGAATTTCACCTTCCGAAGGCAGATCGAGTCCTGCCATCAATGAGAGCAGAGTGGTTTTTCCGCTGCCGGATTTTCCGGTCACGGCATAAACAGTTCCGGCTTCAAAAGACAGCGACACATTTTTGAGCGCCTGTGCAGTCTGATAGCTGGAACGGTATGTATAGGAAACATTTCTGACTTCCAGAATACTCATATTTCTACTCCTTTTCCGATAGAAGAACCATCAGATTCTCTTTTGATACAACATGAACCGCCCAGGCGGTACCCATCAGCCAGGAAAGACCGAAGAAACCGATGATCCAGGGACTGCCGATGAAGAAGGAAAGAATCAATACCGGCAAAAGACCGATCAAAGCTGCCCAGGCCTGCTCGAGGAAGAAGATCATGAATACTTTCCGTTTCCCTGTACCGAGTCCCTTCATGACCGCAAAGTCCATTCTGCGTCCGTTGATCATCAGCCAGGAAATCAGGAATCCGGCAAGAATGGTGAATCCCATCAGTACCGGATAAATCATATCCGCAAATGCGATATGCCGGCTGAGTGTGCCGAGTGTATCAAGGAAGGAAGCGTCCTGAATCAGAACGGTTGTCCGGTCATAAGCAGGCTGATTCACCTGGCTGTACCGGTTCTTCTGTAAAAAATCCTTGAACTCCTTCAGCACATGTGCGGATTTCAGCCGGAACACGCCGGAAGTGAAAATCTGCTCACTGTTCATATGCCAGGGCATATTGTCCTGTTCTTTTTCTTTCAGAAGATCTGCCGGATCATATATGGCACAGAGCGGAAGGTAGATATTTGCTTTTGAAGAAACCTGCGAATAGGTTCCTGCGACAAGCAGGTCAGCCGGAGTATCGCCGGACATCATGACAGTGATGACATCCCCGGCATTCCAGTTGTGTTCCCTGAGCCATCTGTCCGGGACAAGGGCAGGGAAGGGTTTATCTTCCGCAATATAGCTGTAGATGGTTCCAAGCGATTTGCCGAAGACCGTTTCATCATATCCTTCGATCCATGTCACAGCCGCATCGGAATAGAAGAAATCCTGTGCGGCCTGCAGGGAATCGACAAAGATCATGGAAGGCTGCTGCCCGATCCATGCCTGCCTGCTTTCTTCGCCGTACGAAGTCGGCGCAAACAGAGGTATTTCATCTGCCAGCCAGTAATGTGCCTGATCAAATGCCACATGGAATTCGGAAATCAGTCCGCTCTGATTGAATTTGCGGACAGTATCTTCTGAAATCACAAGTCCGGTGGAGTATCTGCCGTTCAGGCTGACAATACTGCCGGTGATCTCACTGCTGTCATACAGTTCTTCCAGCTCATCCTGCCATCCGGAAGAAAGAGCGCTGAAACCGCACAGCAGAAGAGAGAGGGCAAAGACACTTAATATCACAGCAGCCGAGCGGCTGCCTCCCCGCTCAAATCCGATTCTTCCATAGCGCAGGATTCCGTTTCCTTTTAGTGAAGTTGTATCTTCCGGAACCTTCAGGCGCAGCTTTCCTCTCGAAGGCCGGTTCTGATTCATTGCCGGAATCAGGAATAAAAGACTCAGAAGGAAAGAAGCTGCGGTGACTGCGGCTGTGCAGATCAGCAGAATCAGAATGGAAGAAGGATAAACAGGTTCGATTGTTTTTACCAGTCCGGTAACTGCGGAAGAATAGCGCGTATCCGCCGCATAGAAAGATGAAGTTCCGTCCAGCGTCAATGAAAGAATCATTCTCATTAAGACGCTGCCAAGCGCGCATCCGGTCAATGAACCAGCCAGAACAATCGTCAGAATTCCGCTCAGCATCCATACCGCAATTCCGCTTCGTTTCAGTCCCAGCTGATGCAGAACCGAGATCGTATCCCGACGGCGGTAGATCGCAAGGAATGCGAAGAGAACCAGAACGGTCAATGCAGTCAGGGAAGAGATGAGGGTGATAATCAAAGATGTTGTCTGCAGTGCCTTCAGAGGCATGGAATTGGTTTCATAGCCCTGATCATATAAAGTAAGCCGGACATGATCGCCCAGTGTACTGCGGATTGTTTCCGCAGCTGACGGGGCGGAGGCGTTGTCAAACCGGATCCATCCCAGAGAACTTCCGAAGAATACAGTTTCCTTCGGATGGGAAGAGGAAATGAAAACTTCACCGCGGTAATCATTATTCTGCGAACAGATTCCGGTGATTTGATAATTTACGGTCTCTTCTGTTCCGGTGATGAAATAGATATCATCTGCGGAAGACTGCAATGCCTTCAGCGGAAGCTGATCGCCGACGGACAGCTGCAGCTGATCGGCCAGAATATGATCGATGATACAGACGCCGTCTTCCTTTTCCTTCGGGAATCTGCCGGATTCGAGGGTGAGCCATCCCTGATGGAATTCTTCCAGCAGAGAGATATCGGAACTTTCATGAACATTGAGATAGTTGTTGGCATACCGGTAGAAATCGGCTGCTTCTTCAAACGGCGTTCCTTTCAGGCTTTCCGTTCCGGTTTCATCCAGTGCGTGAATCGGATTGGTTTCATCATCGCGGAATTCGCGGACTTCGAAAACAAGATTGGATGTTTCCGCATCAATAAAGCTTCCATGAACCGCATAGGTTGTTTTGCTGTCAAGTTCTTCCGGAAGAATGCCGGTTTTCAGCCGGATCAGAATATGGCGCTCTTCATTTCTTGAATAAAGGGCGTCTTTGAGAATGCATGTATATTCGGTTACCGCATAGACTTCTTCCGCCCATGAATCCTGCAGGGAATTGTAAATATAATGAGGAACCTCATGGTCATCGATACTGACCTGTCCGCTGTAATGCGGCGTCACGGTACCCCGGTAGCGGTTGATTTCAATGTAATTTTCCGGCAGATCTTCTTTTTCAATATCAGACGTGACAGGGATGCCGTTTTCAAATGTGATTCTGCTCCAGGCATCATTGTAGGAATCATAGAAAAAAGCAGGAACAGTTTCTTCGATGCCGTGATAGCGGACCGTTACATCTTTGGTCATTGCGTCTGTGATAATGCAGATATCTTCCAGGGCAGGAATTCCGTCAATGGGAACTTCAATCGCCTCTTCGGGAAGGGAGCGGGGAGACTGCACAATCAGAACCGCATAGTCTTTATACGGAATATTTGCGCCGAAGCGCTTGAAACCTTCTGTATAGCCAAGATAAGAATGTTTCTTTTCTGCAGAGATGACGCCCGGGGCACGGATGATAGATTCCATATCCAGAGATTCATATGCCTGCTTCGCATAGGGATCGGCAGATGTTTCATCCGGATAGTCGCTGCCGATATATTCAATTCTTCCGACTGTGCGGTAGGTTTCCTCAAAGGAATCCAGGGTTGCCTCTGCGCATGAAAAAATGCCTGCTCCGAGAGTGAGAATCAAAGAAAGCAGGGAGATCAGCAGGAACATCAATATGCTCAGTTTTCCGGATCTGAGCATGGACTGGACGCCTCTTCTGACAATCATGAAAACATTCTAACATTGCGGTATGCGGATGAAAATCGATTTGAAATGAACATCTGCTGCAGGTGGTACCTCAAATTCATGTTTTGTTATATAATTGGCAGGTGATTAGCATTAATCAAATAGGAGAATTCACGAATGGCTGACGAGAAGAAAGAAATGGCTGAAGATGAAGTCAATGTAAACCGCAACTTTATCTACAACTTTATTGAAGAAGACATCGCGCCGGGCGGACAGTTTGAAGGCATGACCGTTCATACCCGTTTCCCTCCGGAACCCAACGGATATCTGCATATCGGTCACTGCAAGGCACTCTGCATTGACTTCGGTATGGCGGAAAAGTTCGGCGGTATCTGCAACCTGAGAATGGACGATACCAATCCGGCTAAGGAAGACACCGAATATGTCGACGCGATCCAGCAGGACATCCACTGGCTCGGCTTTGACTGGGGAGACAGATTCTTCTACGGTTCCGATTATTTTGACAAAGACTATGAATACGCGATCGAACTGATCAAAAAGGGTCTGGCATATGTCTGCGAACTGACACCGGAACAGTTCCGTGAATACAGAGGCGATACCAGCACACCGGCAAGATCCCCTTACCGTGACAGACCGATTGAAGAGAATCTCAGACTCTTTGAGAAAATGAAGAACGGTGAAGTGGAAGAAGGCAAGATGACACTGCGTGCCAAGATTGACCTTGCCAGCGGCAACTTCAACATGCGTGACCCGGTCATTTACCGTATCCGCTATATCAACCACCACAGACAGGGAACCAAATGGTGCATCTTCCCGATGTACGACTTTGCCCATCCGATTCAGGATGCTCTGGAAGGAATCACACATTCCCTCTGTTCCCTGGAATACGAAGATCACAGACCGCTCTATAACTGGGTTGTTGAAAATGTTTCGATCCCGTTCCATAAGCCGAGACAGATCGAATTTGCCCGTCTTGGCATTGACCACACAGTCATGTCCAAGAGAAAGCTCAGACAGCTGGTTGAAGAAGGATATGTTTCCGGCTGGGATGATCCGAGAATGCCGACACTGTGCGGTTTGAGAAGACGCGGTTACACCGCTGCCTCCATCCGCAATTTCTGCGAGCAGATCGGTGTTGCCAAGAGCTCCAATACCATCGAATTCCGTGAACTGGAAAGATGCCTGAGAGATGACCTCAACGCGACAGCGGAAAGAACCATGGCGGTTCTGCATCCGGTGAAGCTGACAGTCACCAATTATCCGGAAGGACAGTCCGAAACATTCACGGTTGAAAACAACCCGACAGATCCTTCCCAGGGAACTCATGAAATCACCTTCAGCCGCAATCTGTGGATTGAAGAAGATGACTTCCTGGAAGAACCGATTCCCAAGTACAAGAGAATGTATCCGGGAAATGAAGTCAGACTCAAAGGCGCTTATCTTGTAACATGCACCGGCTGCATCAAGGATGAAAACGGCAAGGTTACAGAAGTGCTCTGCGAATACGATCCGGAATCCAGAGGCGGCGATCCCGCTGATGGCCGCAAGGTCAAAGGCGCAACCATTCACTGGGTTGACTCCAACAACTGCCTCGATGCGGAAGTCCGTCTGTATGACAACCTGTTCACCGACGCAAATCCGGACGGACCGGACAAGAACTTCCTCGAAGCTCTCAATCCGGAAAGCCTCACAGTTCTGAACGGCTGCAAGGTTGAAAAGTCCATGCAGGAAGTCGCAAAAGAATTCGACACACGTGAAAACAGAACCGGCACAAACGCGCCGACATTCCAGTTCATGCGCATCGGCTTCTTCTGCCTTGACAACAAGGATTCCTCTGCTGACCATCTCGTATTCAACAGAAGCGTTCTGCTGAGAGACGGATTCAAAAAATAAACAGTTCTGATGAAAGACGCACAGAAATAATCTGCGCGTCTTTTGTTATGAAGCACGAAAAAAAGGAATCCGGCCCGGATTCCTTTTTGAGCTGATTGTCAGATGTTGAGCAGTGCGCTGTATTCAGCAAGTGCTCCGTCTGTATCGTGGGCGAGAACCTTCTTGGCAAGAACCTTACCGAGCTGTACGCCTTCCTGGTCGAAGCTGTTGACGTTCCATGCGAAGCCCTGGAACATAACTTTGTTTTCGAAGTGTGCGAGCAGAGCGCCGAGGGATGCCGGTGTCAGCTTGTCGCCGATGATGATGCTGGAAGGACGGCCGCCGTCAAATTTCTTGTTGAGGTTTTCATCATCCTTGCCGCATGCGAAAGCGACGATCTGTGCTGCGACGTTAGCGCCGAGTTTCTGCTGGCTTGTGCTGCCCTGGATCACAACATCGGAGCCGATCTGGGAATTGCGGAAACCGATGAACTGCATCGGAACGATGTTCTTTCCCTGATGGAGCAGCTGGTAGAAGGAGTGCTGTCCGTTTGTGCCCGGTTCACCGAAGATGATCGGTCCTGTCGGATAATCTACAGGTTCGCCGAATCTGTTGACGCTCTTGCCGTTGGATTCCATATCCAGCTGCTGCAGATGCGCCGGGAAGCGGCTGAGCGCCTGGGAATACGGCAGAACTGCTGTATTCTGATAGCCGAGAACGTTGCGCTCGTAAACGCCGATCAGAGCGTCGAGCATAGCAGCATTCTTGCGGAGATCCTTTTCCTTTGCGAGCTTGTCAGCTTCTGCTGCGCCGTTGAGGAAGTCAGCGAAGACTTCCGGACCGAATGCGAGGGAGAGAACAGCGCCGCCGACTGCGGAAGAAGAGGAATAGCGTCCGCCGATGTAGTCATCCATATAGAATGCATCGAGGTAGCCTTCATTCTTTGCAAGAGGTGATGTTTCGCTGGTGACAGCGACCATATGCTTTGCCGGATCAAGTCCTGCTTCCTGCAGGGCGTTCTTGACGAAGGATTCGTTTGTCAGTGTTTCAAGTGTTGTTCCGGACTTGGAGACAAGAACGAACAGGGAATGCTTGACATCGATATTGCTTAATACACCGGCTGCGTCATCCGGGTCAACGTTGGAGATGAACGCTGCGTTCATCTTCAGGTTTCCGGTTGTCTTAGCCCAGTTTTCAAGAGCGATGTAGATTGCGCGGGGACCAAGGTCGCTTCCGCCGATACCGATCTGAACGACTGTTGTGAACTTTTCACCGTCAGCGTTTGTGATTTCGCCGGCATGAACCTTCTTTGCGAATTCAGCGATTCTTGTCTGCTGCTTTACATAGAATTCACGCTTGTTGACGCCGTCAGCGATGACATCGTTTCCGAGCTGTCCTCTGCAGAGCTGATGCAGAACCAGACGCTTTTCACCGGTGTTGACAACTTCGCCGTTGTAGAGCGCTTCGAACTTGCCGAGCAGATCCTGCTCTTCAGCCAGTTTTGCGAGTGCTGCCAGAATGTCATCATCAACTGCCTTTGCGGCAAAGTTGAATGTGAGACCTTCTGCCATCGGAGCGCAGTACTTCTTTACGCGCTCAGCACCGTTTTCTCCTGCCATGACAGCAGGCAGATCGACGCGTGCGAGAGATTCGAGTTCCTTATACGAAGCGAGCGTATCAAGGTTTTTCCAATTAGTCATGTATTTTCCTCCTGTTATGCTGAACTGGATACCAATAATCAGATAACTCTTCTATGTATCAATTTTATTACGATGTCCATGAATTTCCAATAGAAACAGAACAGAGACAAAGACGCAAAATGCACTGATGCACAGGTGAAAATGAATCCGGACATGCATACTGCATGCGCTTTGAGGAAAAAAAGAACTTTCGATGAAACATGATGGCGATTTAAGCTACAATAAACCCATGAAAAACGGATTTTTGCCTTTAACAAGAAAAGAAATGGATGAAAGAGGATGGGACCGTCCTGATTTTGTCTATGTCTGCGGAGATGCATATGTGGATCACTCCAGTTTCGGCTCCGCAATTATTTCCAGAGTGCTCGAAGCCCATGGCTATAAAGTGGCGATGCTGTGCCAGCCGGATTACCGCAATCCGGAAAGTGTCACCATCTATGGCGAACCAAGACTCGGATTCCTGGTTTCCGCCGGAAACATGGATTCCATGGTCAATCATTATACAGTCGCAAAAAAGCGCAGAAGCTCAGATGCTTACAGGCCGGGAGGAAGAAGCGATCTGCGTCCGGATTATGCCGTGACGGTCTACTGCAACCTGATCCGCAGAACCTATAAGAAAACACCTCTGATTGCCGGAGGCATTGAGGCGAGTCTGCGCCGCATGGGACATTATGACTACTGGAGCGGAAAAGTCAGAAGGTCAGTGCTGCTGGATGCCGGGGCAGATCTGATTTCCTACGGCATGGGTGAAAAAAGCATTGTCGAAATCGCCGATGCGCTGAACAGCGGCATGGCAGTCAAAGACATCACATTCATCCGCGGAACGGTCTATAAAACAAGAGACGCGGAAAGTCTGTCCGATGCGATCCGCCTGCCGGAATTTGAAGAGATTCTTGAAGATAAAAGAAAATATGCGGAAAGCTTCCGCATCCAGTATCAGAATACAGATCCGTTTACCGCAAAACGGCTGTATGAAACCTATGGCGGAAAGATGTTTGTTGTACAGAATCCGCCGGCACTGCCTTTGACCGTGGAAGAAATGGATGAAGTTTATGCGCTTCCCTATATGCGCGCATGGCATCCTTCCTATGATTCACAGGGCGGCATTCCTGCTTTCGGGGAAATCAAATTCTCCCTGACAAGCAACCGCGGCTGCTTCGGCGAATGCAATTTCTGCGCACTGACATTCCATCAGGGCAGAATCGTGCAGGTCCGCAGCCATGATTCCATTCTCAAAGAAGCCAAGCAGTTCTTAAAAGAACCGGATTTCAAAGGATATATCCATGATGTCGGCGGGCCGACTGCCCAGTTCCGGGGACCATCCTGTCAGAAGCAGCTGAAATACGGTACCTGCACAAACCGGAAATGCCTGTATCCGAAGATCTGCCCGAATATGGATGTGGATCATATGGATTATCTGCAGCTGCTGAGAAAGCTCAGGGCATTGAAAGGTGTCAAGAAAGTCTTTGTCAGATCCGGAATCCGCTTTGATTATCTCCTTGCGGATCCCGATACTTCGTTTCTGGATGAACTCTGCCGCTATCATATCAGCGGCCAGCTGAGAGTCGCTCCCGAACACATCAGCGACAACGTTCTTTCCAAAATGGGAAAACCGCCGGTATCGGTATACAACCGCTTCATCCGCGAATTTGAAAAAGCAAACCAGAGATGCGGCATGGAACAGTATGCGGTTCCTTATCTGATGAGCTCCCATCCCGGAAGCACATTAAAGGACGCAATCGCGCTGGCTGAATATCTCAATGAACACAGACTCAACCCCCAGCAGGTTCAGGATTACTATCCGACACCGGGAACCATTTCCACCTGCATGTATTACACGGGTCTGGATCCGGAAACAATGAAGCCGGTCTATGTCACGGACAATCCGCATGAAAAGGCGATGCAGAGGGCATTGATCCAGTACCGCAATCCTGCCAATTATGAACTGGTCAAAGAAGCTCTGATCAAAGCAGGAAGAAAGGATCTGATCGGCTTTGGCAGAAACTGCCTGATTCCTCCCCGCAGACCGGGCTCAGGAAAGCCGGAAGCCAAAGCAGGCGAAAGATCTTCAAAACAGCAGACACAGAAGAAAAAAGACTTCGGTAAAAATACAAAGCAGCGCCATTCCGACGGACATGGCACTCCATATAAAAAGAAGAAGGAAAGAAGGTAGCTTATGAAACGGATCGGCTATTATAACGGCGAAATGGGACCGGTTGAAGAAATCCGGATCCCGATGCAGGACAGGGCAATGTTTTTCGGAGACGGTGCCTATGACTTCGCATTTGCCTACAACAAAGTGATGTACCGCATTGAAGATCATCTGGATCGTTTCTTCAATTCACTGAAACTTCTTGAAATTGATCCCCCATGCACAAGGGAAGAACTGAAGCAGCATCTGCAGGACTGCGTCAACGCGGCTGAAAGCGATGAAGGACTGTCTGTTTACTGGCAGACTTCCCGCGGCAACTGCGCAAGAAACCATATATTCCCGCCCAAAGGAACACCGAGCACACTTCTGATTACCATCAGTCCTTTAAAGAAACTGAACTATCAGGTTCCTTTAAAACTGATCACTATGGAAGATACCAGATTCCTTCACTGCAATATCAAAACACTTAATCTGATTCCCAATGTCATCGCGGCACAGCGTGCTGAAGAAGCAGGATGTCAGGAAACCATCCTGCACAGAGGCGATCAGCTGACCGAATGCGCACACAGCGCACTGGTCATTATCAAAGACAAAAAAGTGATCGGACCGGTACTGGACAATCTGATTCTGCCTTCCATCACAAGAAAGCATGTATGGGAAATCTGCGAAGATCTCGGCATTGAAACGGAAAGCAGAAATGTTTCCATGGATGAAGTCTTTGATGCGGATGAAATCCTGGTTCTTTCCACCAGCAAGCTGATGACACGCGCCGATGAAATCGACGGAAAGCCTGCCGGCATGAAGGACAGCGAAACAGCAGAAAAAATCCGCAATGAGTATTTCCGCCGGGTTCAGGAAGAAACCGGATACTGGATGGGCTGAGGCAGGAAGGAAATATTTATGTTTACATTGATTGCGGGAGCGCATGTCTATGCGCCGGAAGATCTTGGAATCAAAGATGTCCTGATCTGCAATGACCGGATTGTGAAAGTCGCGGATCATATTGATTTTGAATGGGATGAAGATGATTTCATCCGGATTGAAGGAAAAGGCAAATATCTTGTGCCGGGCTTTATCGACCAGCATGTCCATATCATCGGCGGAGGCGGGGAAGACGGCTTCGCGTCCCTCATCCGTGAAATCCAGATGACCGACTGCGTGCGCTATGGCGTCACAACCGTCATCGGGGTTCTCGGAACCGACAGCAACGCCAAAAGCGTGGAGTCCATTGTCGCAAGAGCCAAGGCACTCAAAGAACAGGGCATGAGCGCCTATTGCCTGACCGGCTCCTATGCCTATCCATCTGTTACTCTGACCGGTTCGGTTTCCAAAGACATCGCTTTTATTGAAGAAGTGATCGGCGTCAAGATCGCAATCAGCGATCACAGGGATTCCAATCTTTCCAAGGAAGAACTCGCAAGACTGGCGACCCAGGCCAGAACTGCAGGCCTTCTTGCAAAAAAGCCCGGCGTTGTGCACATGCATACCGGACGGGGAAAGAAGGGCTACAAGGATGTTCTGGAAATCATAAAGGAGACAGATATCCCGGTTTCCCAGTTCCGTCCGACCCATGTCGCAGGACAGCCGGAAAGCGCAAAGGAATTTGCGGCAGCCGGCGGCTATCTCGACTTTACTTCCGGCATACAGACGGACGCAACAGCCGCAAAGATTGCGGAAGCTCTGAAAACCGTTCCTCTGAAACAGATCACGCTAAGTTCTGATTCCAACGGCAGTTTCCCGAAATGGTCGGAAGATAAAAAGATCATCGGCATGGGAATCGGAAAAATGGAAACACTTTACGATACAGTGCGCCATCTGATTCTCGATCAGAAAGTGCCGATGGAAGAAGCGCTCTGCATCATTACAAAGAATGTTGCGGACGCCCTGATGCTGTATCCGAAAAAAGGATCGGTTGCCAAGGATTCCGACGCGGATCTGGTTCTGCTGGATGAAAAACTTGCCATCACGGATGTGCTTGCGCTTGGTAAAGTCATGGTGCGTGACGGCATCCTGAAGGCAAAGAATTATTACGAATATGATTAAAAAAGAAGCTATGTGCAATCCTTTCGGAAACACATAGCTTTTTCTTCTGTCTTTCAGATTCTGCCGATCAGCCAGTCTTTGATCAGTGCCGCGCTTTCGCGGACCATGTTGTTGAGAAGATACAGCGGATCGCTTGGGGCGCCGATGCCGCTGAGATGTTTTGCGCCTGCTTTTTTCGCCAGCAGCATTGCCCTGTGCACATGGAACTGATTGGTCACAATGCAGATGCGGTCATTTTCCGGATCAATCATCGCAAAGCTGTATTCAATATTCTGTACCGTATTGTCCGCCTGGTCCTCTTTCAGGATCCGCTCTTCGGGAATGCCTCTGTCCATCAGGTACGCAGCCATTCCTTCGGCTTCGGGATAGGGCTCATTGAATCCCTGCCCGCCGGTCACAATTGCTTTTGTCTCAGGATTTTGGGCAAGATAATCATATGCGGCATCCAGCCTGTGTCTGAGAATTGTGCTGACTCTGCCGTTATATACCTGTGCTCCAAGCACAATCAGATAATCCTGGGGTTCTGCAATTGCAGGATGGAAATCGGAAACGATCCGGACTTCCAGAAACAGGAATAATCCGATCATAAGGGAAGCGATGCATAGAATGATCTTTCTCAGAAATGCCGGGATGCGGCTGAAGAGTCCCTTCTGGTATCCATAGAGACATCCTTCCATAAACAGAGCCAGGACAATCCAGAACAGGAAGAAGAAGGAACCGCTGCCGGCAGCCATGATGAAAATACCGTAAGCGGCGGAAAGAACCGAAGCGGTATGAACGATCATGGCGATAGCGGATGAGCTGCTGCTGCGCATATATATCCTTATATTTAATATACAGAGTGTTTGCTAAATTCCTGCTTCAGCAGGCTGCGATGAATGTATCAAACAGCTTCATCATCGGATTGTCTGCCAGATTGATGAAACATTCCGGATGCCACTGCACGGCAAGAAGGAAGGATTTGCCTGTTCCTTCAATCGCTTCCACAGTTCCGTCCGATGTCCTTCCGGATATCCGGAGTCCCTGTCCGAGCTTTTTAACCGACTGGTGGTGATAGCTGTTTGTATATAATGCATCCCCGTAAAGGGAGTGAAGAATGGTGCCGTCTTCAATATTCACTTTGTGGGAAACGGAAGCGTTGGACATTTCCGACTGCTGATGTTTCATGATATCGCCATCCTGCAGGGATACATCCTGCCAGAGTGTTCCGCCGAAAGCTGTATTGATAATCTGAATGCCTCTGCAGATTCCCATCATCGGCTTGCCTGCTGTGGAAACCTTCTGAATCAGTTCTGTTTCAAAACGGTCATAGGTCAGATCGCACATCTGCAGCATAGGATGAGGAGCTTCGCCATACGTGATGGGATTGACATCGATTCCGCCCGGAATCAGAAAGCCGTCGCACATTCCAACAAAACGGTCAATTGCCTCAGAGTCAGTCGTGATCGGAATGATCAGCGGAATCCCTCCGGCTTTTTCAATGGATTTAAGATAGTTTTCACCGCAGGAGTGAATGACTGAATGATTGCGTTCCTGCAGTGTCGGGTGCGCAGGTATTCCGATCAGTGGTTTCATAGGGCTGTTCCTTTCAAATTGCAACTAATAATTTAGCACAGAATACAGAATGCAGCTGAAAAAGTTTCATTAAGAACCATGCGTTAAGATGAAAATGTTTACATTGTGAAATGAAAACTTTGTCATTTTGATTGACACGATTTTCGGATTTTGCTATAAAAAGGGCATAGATCAGAACTGCTGATCTGAAGCATCCTCAAGTACCGCCGGCCATATATAAAATCAGCCGGTTTCTGTTTATTTAGGGGGTGGTTCAGGACAGGTTCTGAACAGGGAGGGAATCGTAAATGAAAAAGTCCAGAAAATTCCTGGCTGCTCTGTTCTCCGCTTCACTGATGCTCACAGCATGCGGAACATCTGACACTTCCGGCGGCGGAAGCAGCAGCGCTTCATCCAGAGACACTGATGTAAAAGCGGCAGTTTCTCTTGACTTCACAACAATGGATCCGGTTGATACATCCGACACTCTGTCCGGCGGTATCCAGCGTCTGATCATGGACGGCATGTTCGGTTTCGACGATGACATGAACAACATTCCGATGCTGGCAACAGGATTCACTGCAAACGACGACGCTACAGAATATGTTCTGACACTGAGAGAAGGCATCTCCTTCACAGACGGAACACCGTGGGATGCGGCTGCCGCAAAAGCAAATCTTGACAAGCTCGCTGATACAGAGCGCGGACTCAAGAGAACTTCACTGCTGGGACCGATCATCGACACAGTTGAAATCACAGGCGACTATGAAGTTACTGTCAAGCTGACTCAGCCGTTCGGTGCCTTCATTGCGACACTGGCTCACCCGGCATGCGTTATGATGAGCCCGAAAGTTCTCGAAGCAGGCGATGCGGAATGTGCTGCACATCCTGTAGGAACAGGACAGTATAAGTTCGTTGAATGGGAAAGCGGCGATCATCTGACTGTTGAACTCAACCCTGACTGGTGGGGATATGAAGCAGGTCTGGCTGATGCGGACGCAGGCTTCAAGAGCGTCAGATTCGATGTCGTTACAGAAAGCGCAACAAGAGTTTCCGGCGTACAGTCCGGCGACTACAAGTTCATCTGGCCGGTTCCGACAGAGAGCTATGCAACACTGGAAAGTGACTCCAACGTCAAGGTTTATTCTGATGAAGGTATCGTTGTTTACTACCTCTGCATGAACACACAGAAGGCTCCGTTCGATGATATCCGTGTCCGTCAGGCTATGAACTATGCGATTGACAAGGATGCTTATATTGAAATCATCAGAAACGGCCTCGGCACAAAGGCTACTTCCATTCTCGGTCCGGCTGTAGCAGGCTACAAGAAGAACGACCCGATCGAAGCTGACCTCGACAAGGCTAAGGAACTCCTCAAGGAAGCAGGATATGAAAACGGCTTCACCATCACTCAGTACTACAGCTCCAACTCCGCAAACGAAAAGACAGCTCAGTTCATGCAGCAGCAGCTCGCTCAGGTCGGCATCACTGTCAACCTGGTCGGTCAGGAAAGCGCAATTACAAACGCTCTGATCCAGGACTGCACAAAGCCCGGCTCTGAAGCGGAAGTTGATATTTATCACACAGGCTGGTCTCCTTCCACAGGCGACGCTGACTGGGCTCTGAGACCTCTGCTCGCTTCTGAAATGTGCCCGCCGGCAAACTACAACATTTCGTACTTTGCCAATGATGAATATGACAGTCTGATTCACGCTGCTCTTGAAACAGCAGACCAGGCTAAGAGAAACGAACTCTATGCACAGGCTCAGGACATCGTCTGGGCTGAACTGCCGATCGTTCCTCTGGCAAACAGCTTCAACACATGGGCAACCGCTACAAATCTTGAAAACGTCAAGATTTACAAAGACGGTGCGATCAACATCAGAAACGCAAAATTTGCGGGTGAATAATCCGGTTATTCAATGATTGAATGAAGGTGCCTGCTGTCTGTTGCAGCAGGCATCTTCTCTTATTTGCTTTGTATCCGTACGGCAAACAGCCGTATCCGATTATCAGACAAAGGAGTTGCTGTTATGGTTAGATATTTATTCAAAAAGATTCTGGAAACCCTGCTGACATTGTTTATTGTCACAACGGCTGTGTTTTTCTTTGTCCGCATGATTCCGGGCGATCCGGCACGTGTTATTGCCGGTGAACAGGCAACTCTTGAAGATGTTGAAAACGTCAGGGAATCACTGGGACTGAACAAACCGGTCACAGAACAGTATGTGATTTATGTCAGCGGTCTGCTGAAAGGGGATCTCGGAACTTCGCTCAGGACAAAAAGACCGGTCGCGATGGAATTGCAGAACCGCTATCCCAACACCATCAAGCTGGCATTGATGGCGATCACATGGAGCGCGACGCTCGGCATTCTGATCGGCGTGTGGTCGGCAAGGCACAGGGCGAAGTGGCAGGATTACTTGGGCATGACGATCGCGGTTTCAGGTATATCGCTGCCGAACTTCTGGATCGGATTCATGCTGATATCGCTGTTCTCGGTCAAGCTGCATCTGCTGCCGTCGACCGGGTCTGACGGTCTGAAGGCATTTATTCTGCCGGCATTGACGCTCGGCACGAATATCATGGCGATTCTTGCAAGATTCACCAGATCATCCATGACCGAACAGCTGAAAGAGGATTATATCCGTACTGCCAGATCGAAAGGTATCAGCGAAACACCTGTCACATGGAAACATGCATTCAGAAACTCGATGATTTCCGTTGTGACTGTCATCGGTATGCAGTTCGGTTTCCTGATCGGCGGCTCCGTTGTTACAGAACAGGTATTCGCGTTCAACGGAATCGGCACACTCCTTGTCACATCCGTTTCATTCCGTGATTATCCGTGCATCCAGTCGCTGATTCTGATATTCTCGCTGCACTTTATTCTGATCAATCTGATTGTCGACCTGCTTTACGCGGTTCTCAATCCGGAGATCCAGCTGAGCTGAGGAGGGAAAATATGAGTACAAATGAAGAAAAAATCAAATTTTCCCGGTTCAATGATTTCCTGAGAAAATTCAAAAAGCAGAAATCCGCGATTGTCGCGCTTGTGATTCTGCTGATCCTGGTGATCATTGCGATCTTCTGCTATCAGATCGCTCCGTACGGCATCAATGAATTTGACTATTCCTCCGTTCTACAGGGACCCAGCGCAGCCCATTGGTTCGGAACGGATGAATTCGGAAGAGACCTGTTCTCCCGTATTCTCTGCGGAACCAGAATTTCTCTGACTGTCGGTCTTTGCGCGGTAACGGTCGGCGCGATCAGCGGAACGGTTCTCGGTCTGATTGCCGGCTACTATGGCGGCATCGCGGAATCGCTGATCATGCGTATGTGCGATGTTCTCTTCGCATTCCCCGGCATTATTCTCGCGATCGCGATCATCGCGATTCTCGGCAGCGGCATGACAAACGTTGTCATTGCGGTTGCGGTATTCTCAATGCCGACATTCTGCCGTCTGGTCAGAAGTTCTGTTCTTGCGACAAAGGAAAGCGTTTATGTACAGGCGGAAAGAAGCCTCGGCGCATCTGATGCGAGAATCCTTTTCCATCATATTCTTCCGGCAGCTTTCCCGAACATCATCGTTCAGTACACCATGTCAATCGGCAACTCCATTATGACGGCGTCAAGTCTATCCTTCCTGGGGATGGGAGCGCAGGCACCGACGCCCGAGTGGGGTCTGATTCTCAGTACCGGCCGTACCTACATGGTCAACGCTGTACATATGATGCTGTTCCCGGGTCTTGCAATCTTCATCACCGTATTATGCTTCAATCTGTTAGGCGACGGACTGCGCGATGCGCTGGATCCGAAGCTCAGCGATTAGGAAAGGAGATGCCGCAATGAGTGAAAAAATTCTTGAAGTGAAAAATCTCCATACCTATTTCTTTACAGACAACGGCGTTGTTCCGGCGGTTGACGGTGTTGATTTCGAACTGGTAAAAGGCCATACGCTTGGAATTGTCGGTGAATCCGGAAGCGGAAAGAGCGTTACATCGCTGTCCATCATCGGCCTGTTAATGGGTACAACCGGCAGAATCACGGAAGGTGAAATTCTTCTGGATGGAGAAGATATCACAAAATATGACGAAAAGAAGAGAAGGGAACTGCGCGGTTCGAAAATCTCAATGATTTTCCAGGAACCGATGACCTCTCTCAATCCTGTCATGAAAATCGGAAAGCAGATCCGTGAAAACATTCTGCAGCACGAAAAGATTTCCAAAGCGGAAGCGGATCAGCGCGTCATTGAACTGCTGAAGATGACAGGTCTGCCGCGTGTGGAACGCATTGTAAATGAATACCCGTTCCAGCTTTCCGGCGGACAGAGACAGCGCGTCATGATTGCCATGGCCCTTGCATGCAAACCGGAAATCCTGATTGCCGACGAGCCGACAACAGCTCTCGATGTCACCATCCAGGCGCAGATTCTCACTTTGATGGAACAGCTGAAAAAGGAAACAGGAACATCGATTCTGTTCATTACACACGATTTCGGCGTTGTGGCGGAAGTGTGCGATGACGTCGTCGTTATGTACTGCGGAAGAATTGTAGAAAAAGGAACGGTTTATGATATTTTCAAATATCACAGCCATCCGTAGACCGAAGGACTTCTGGAATCCATTCCCAAGATCGGCGTTCACGCCGAGGAACTGGAAGTGATTCCAGGAAACGTTCCGAATCCGAAGCACATGCCTGCCGGCTGCAAATTCGCGGACCGCTGCAAATACTGTTTTGACCGCTGCCGAAAAGAAGAACCCGGCTTTGTGGATCTGGGCAACAACCACTTTGCAAGATGCTTCAGATGCTATCCCGAATATCAGACACAGGAGGTGACTCATGAGTGAAGATATCCTGAAAATCAAAGACCTCAAAGTCTACTATCCTGTGCGCAAAGGTGTAATGGGAAAAGTACAGTATGTCAAAGCGGTGGACGGTGTTACCCTGGATGTTCACAAAGGTGAAGTTCTCGGCATTGTCGGCGAATCCGGATGCGGAAAGTCAACGCTCGGCAAGGCTGTGTGCAAACTGATCAGGATCACCGACGGCCAGATCGTCCTGAATGACAGGGACATTTCCAATATGAACGATAAGGAACTGCGGCCTTACCGCAAAGAAATGCAGATGATCTTCCAGGATCCCTATGCATCGCTGAATCCGAGAATGACGGTACATGATATCATCGCTGAACCGATGATCATCCATAATATGTATCAGTCCAAAGAGGAGATCGACGCAAAGGTAAAAGAGCTTCTCAATGAAGTCGGTATGGACAGCTATCATGCCCAGAGATATCCGCATGAATTTTCAGGCGGACAGAGACAGAGAATCGGAATTGCCAGAGCTCTGGCAACGGAACCGGATCTGATTATTGCGGATGAACCGGTATCCGCGCTTGATGTATCCATTCAGTCGCAGGTACTGAACCTTCTTTCCAAGCTGTTAAAGGAAAGAAACCTGACAATGATCTTCATTGCCCATGATCTTTCGGTTGTGGAACATATCTCCAACCGGGTTGTTGTCATGTATCTTGGCAATGTGGTTGAAGAAGGCACAAGGGAAGAACTATATGAACATCCGCTGCACCCGTATACGGTTGCACTGCTGGATGCCCATCCGATTCCCGATCCGACCATCCGCAAGGAAAGGGTGCTTCTGGAAGGAACCATTCCTTCAGCTCTCAATCCGCCTGCAGGATGCAAATTCCATACCCGCTGCAAGCAGTGCATGGAAATCTGCAAAGTCAAGGCACCGGAAAAATACCAGGTCAATGAGAACCACAGTGTCTACTGCCATCTGTACGATCAGAACAGCGCTGAATAAAAAACAGATAAAAATAAAAGAAGCCCTGGGAAAACGATATTTCCCGGGGCTTTCCTCTGCCATGAAAAAAAGAAGCCGAAGCTTCTCTTATTAGCCTTTTCTGCGTGCGGTAATATCTGCCTTCATTTTTTCGAATGTAACCGGACTCAGATCGTGCTCGACCTTGCAGGCATCTTTTGCGGCAGTTTCTTCATCGACACCGATCATGACGAAGTATTCCGTCAGTACGCGGTGGCGTTCATAAATACGTTCCGCAATTTCACGGCCGGGTTCAAGCAGATTCAGAGCACCGTCTTTTTCCATTGTGATATAGCCGTTTTCACGAAGTTTTTTCATTGCGACGGAAACACTCGCCTTGGAAAAGTGAAGGTATTCCGCGATGTCAACGGAATGAGCGACTCCTTTTTTCTGCTGAATCATCAAGATCGCTTCAAGATAATCCTCTGCGGATTCATAAATCGGAATTGGCATTGCAAGAACCTCCTATTACTTATTGTAAAATGAATTATGAAAAAAAGGAAGAAATAGGCTCATAACACAACCAACGTATGAGATGGTAAGATAATTGTATTCACGGAGCATGAAAATGAGCAGAATGATAGTCATTGGCGGTGCCAATATAGATATATGCGGATCCAGTCTCGGATCCCTGCGGGATTATGATTCCAATCCCGGTACAATTGAAGTTTCTTTCGGAGGAGTGGGAAGAAATATTGCGGAGAACTGTGCCCTGCTGGGGGACAAGGTTGATTTTGTGACGGTGTTTGCCGATGACCACTACGGCAGGCTGCTGCGCCAGGACTGCGAAAGCCTCGGGATGAATACATCCTACAGCATGGAAACTTCCGATTATCCAAGTTCGATGTATCTTGCGATTCTTGACCATAACCATGATATGAAAATTGCGATGAGCGACATGCGCATCCTCAGAGCATTTTCAGATGAAATGCTGGATCGTGTGCTGAAAAGCGTTTCGAACGATGATATCATAGTCATTGACGCAAACCTCGATCTGCAGTGTATCCATTATATTGCGCAGCATGCGACATGCAGAATTGCGGCAGATCCGGTCAGCACCGCAAAGGCGGACAGACTGGCGGATATCCTTGGATATGTGACTTTCTTCAAACCGAACCGCTATGAAGCCAAAGCGATGAGCGGCATTGAAATCGACGGCGAAGAATCTGCCTGCAGGGCGCTGGACTGGTATCTTGAAAAGGGAGTCCGCGAAGTCCTGATTTCGCTCGGCGAAGATGGGGTCCTGCTAGCGGCGGGAAATGAAAAGTTCCTGTATACGCACAGACAGATTGATGTGCAGAACGCAACCGGCGGGGGCGATTGTCTGCTGGCGGCGTATGTTTCTGAAAGAAGAAAAGGCAGAACACCGCGTCAGGCCGCGCAGTTTGCGGTTGCGGCTGCAGTGACGGTCATTGAACGGCAGGGAATGAAACGAAGAGAAATCACCCGTGCCATGATTGAAGCAAATGCTCTGAATACAGAGATTAAGGAGAAACAACTATGAATATCAGACTGAACCCGGAAGTGGAGCAGGGCGTAAAAGAAGGCAGACCTGTAGTTGCCCTTGAATCCACAATTATCTCTCATGGAATGCCTTATCCGCAGAATGTGGAAACCGCATTGCAGGTTGAGCAGATTGTACGCGAGCACGGCGGTATTCCGGCGACGATCGGTATCATCGACGGTGTCGGCGTCATCGGTATGACAAAAGAAGAGATTGAAGAGTTCGGAAAAAGAGGAATGTCGATCCCGAAAGTTTCCAGACGCGACCTCCCGGTGATCTTCGCAAAGAAGTCCTGGGGCGCTACAACTGTTGCCACAACAATGATCCTTGCGGCAATGGGCGGAGTCGAATTCTTTGTGACAGGCGGCATCGGCGGCGTTCACCGCGGAGCGGAACTCACATTTGATGTTTCGGCAGACCTCGAGGAGCTTGCCCGCACAAATGTAACTGTCATCTGTGCCGGAGCGAAAGCAATTCTCGATCTGGAAAAAACACTTGAAGTTCTTGAAACAAAGGGCGTACCGGTTCTCGGCTATCAGACATCCGAGCTTCCTGCATTCTATACAAGGACTTCCGGTCTGAAAGTGGACTATGAGCTGAAGGATGCGGCGGAAGCTGCTGAAGTTGTAAGGGCAAAGCGTGAGCTCGGCCTTGACGGCGGTATTCTGATCACAAATCCGATTCCGGAAGAATATTCGATGAATCCGGATGAAATCAACGCGGTCATCAAAGACGCTATTCATGAAATGGATGAGAAAGGTATTAAAGGAAAAGAATGCACACCTTTCCTTCTTGCACGCATTGCAGAAATCACCGGCGGTGAATCCCTGAATTCCAATATCCGCCTGGTATTCAACAACGCGGCAGTAGGAACCGAAATCGCGAAAGAGTATTTCAGGAAAAAGGTATGACGGAGAACAGAGCCAAAACAGTTTCCGATCCGGTGACAAAAGAATCACTGATCGCAGGACTGAAAAAAATCGGTGTCAGCGGAAATCAGATTCTGGAAGTTCACACCAGACTTTCAGCTTTTGATTATGTTGTCGGCGGCGCGCGCACAGTCGTGGACGCGCTGATGGAAATCGCCGCACCCGGCGGAACGATTCTGATGCCGACGCAGACGACAGAAAACAGCGAACCCAGCAAATGGGAAGATCCTGCCGTTCCTGCATATCTGTATCAGAAGGTACGCGAAGCGATGCCGGCTTATGACAGCAAAAAAAGCGATCTGCGCAGAATGGGAAGGGTTGTGGAAAATTTCCGCCACCGCGAAGGCGTGATTATTTCCAGCCACCCGGCCGTATCCTATGCGGCATGGGGAAGATATGCCCGTCTCCTGTGCAACCGTCAGTCCATGCATTTCCCGCTGGCGGAGGAATCGCCGTGTGCAAGATTATATGAATTAAAAGGATATGTGCTTCTGATGGGGACGGATTTCGATACCTGCACATGTATGCATCTGGCAGAATACAGATGCGACTGCAGACCGATCGTAATATCCGGCGCCTGTCTGAATACCAAAGAAGGACCTGTCTGGAAGAAATATCTTGATCTTGATATCGACAGTGAAGTATTCCTGAAAGTCAGAAATGTTCTGGCAAGGAAGAAACTCCTCAGGGAGACTGTCATCGGCGGCTGCAGGATCCAGTTCTTCCCGGCTGCCGCTGCTATTGATGAAGCTGTCAAATATTTTGACAGAACAGTCGTATACGATCTTTACCGCTGATAAAGGATTGATCATAGTGAGCCGGCACTGCCGGCTTTTCTTTATATATGCATGAATGTTTACACGCTATTTCCCAGGAAATAAGGGAGATTTCAGGAGAAGCCGGTCAAAGATGAGCGCTGAACCGGATGTAAACATGCATGAATGTTATCCGCTGCATAGGAACTGCCCGGCTGAGATGCGCCGGATTGAAAATGCAAAAACGATAGAATTATTTTTCATTAAGTGTAAAATGTATTGACAGGAAAGCGAGGGAAGTATGCTGCCAGAAGCCGGATCATCCGTATATATTCAGAGTTATAAGCATAACGGCAGTCTGCACAGAACCTGGTGCATGGCATATGTACTGGAAGCGGACGAAGAAAAAATCGTAACAGTTACCGACCGTGCCTGGGTGATCGAAGCGGACGGCAGAAAGTGGCTGACACGCGAACCTGCCGTGTGTTTCTTCTATACACATAAATGGTTCAATGTTATTTCAATGATCCGCCATGGCGGTATCTATTATTACTGCAATCTCGCATCCCCGAGCATTTATGACGGGGAAGCAATCAGAAATGTGGATTATGATCTCGACGTAAAGCTGTATCCGGACGATTCCTATCAGATTCTTGACGGAACCGAATACGCGGATCATGCCAATGCGATGAAATATCCTGAAAAGGTAATGGAAATCGTTGAAGCGCAGCTGGATCAGATCCTTGCCATGATGAAGGATGGCAAAGCGCCGTTTAATAAAGAGTATGTCGACAGATATTACAGAAGATATCTGGAGATGACCAGGGAAACAGAGTGAGCAGAACGTAAACAGTTCTGCTTTTCTTTATCTTAGAGAGACAAAATGAGCCGGAAAAAGGGGAAAACTGAAGTTGTAAATTTCACCAAATTTTTTAAAATTTGTGCTTTACAATCTGAAATCCTTCGCTTATACTTGGAATCACCTTGCGGCAGTAAGCAACACGGATTGAAATCATCTCGATCAGCTTCGAAAAAATTTCAAAAGATTGTGTTGACATGCCTGAAGGCGAGTGTTAGTATACACAAGCACGCTCGGTGAGAGCTGAGCGAACAGATCTTTGAAAACTGAACAGGAAAA
>CAMVGT010000025.1 GCA_947167125.1 uncultured Erysipelotrichaceae bacterium | reverse complement strand
AAGGAAATCGCATCGGTTATCGGTGACACTCTTGGCAGAGAAGTGATTGTAAAAGCAGTCCGGAAAAAGAAAAACGGATCGTTAAGGATCGAATGCGCAGCGGACGGAAAGATCAAAGATGATCTTGCGATCGCGGTATATACATTCAATCAGACCGCCGATTATGAACAGGCGGATTTACAGATTGCGGCACAGGCAGTAAATGAGCGGAATTTCATTCTGACTGTGTCGTCTAAAAAGAAATGAGGTATTAAGCATATGGCATGGTATGAAGAAGCTGTTTTTTATCATATTTATCCGCTCGGACTCACCGGGGCACCTGAGCGCAATGAAGGGGGAGAGACTGTCCACAGACTGAATACAATCCTTCCCTGGATTGATCACATCAGAAAGATCGGATGCACAGCGCTGTATATCGGTCCGCTTTTTGAATCGGACGGACATGGCTATGAAACTGCCGATTACTATCAGCTTGACCGCAGACTCGGCGACAACGATGATCTGAAGAATTTTGTGAAGGAATGCCATGCAAAGGGCATCCGGGTAATCTTTGACGGCGTATTCAATCATACCGGCAGAAACTTTTTCGCAATGAAGGATCTGCGCGAAAAACGTGAACATTCTCGCTATAAAGACTGGTACTGCAATGTGAATTTCTGGGGAAACAATGAATTCAATGACGGATTCAGCTATGAAGCATGGGGCGGCTACAACATCATGGCCAAACTGAATCAGAAGAATCCGGAAGTCATCGGCTATATCTGCGATGTGATCCGTTTCTGGGTGAAGGAATTTGATGTTGACGGAATCCGTCTGGACGCGGCGGATGTGCTGGATTTTGACTTTATGAAGGCACTTCGCAGAACCGCGGAAGAAGTGAAGGAAGACTTCTGGCTGATGGGGGAAGTGATTCATGGCGACTACAGCAGATGGGCAAATGATGAAACCCTGCACTCCGTCACCAACTATGCCCTCCATAAGGGACTTTATTCCGGACACAACGATCATAACTATTTTGAAATTGCCCATACTGTAAAAAGGCAGCTGGACATGTGTCCGCAGGATCTGAAGCTTTACAACTTCACGGACAACCATGATGTTGAGCGCATTATGAGCAAGCTTACAAACAAAGCACACTACACACCGGTTCATATTCTGCTTTATACACTGCCCGGCATTCCTTCCGTCTATTACGGCAGTGAATTCGGCATTGAAGGAAAGAAGACATACGGAACCGATGCGCCGTTAAGACCATGCCTTGATCTTGCGTCCTATAAGGACAGCTATAAAAAGAATCCATGCACGCAGCTGATTGCGGCACTGGGCAGGATTCATGCGGAAACACCGGATCTTGTCTATGGCGATTACCGCGAGCTGTCGCTTACAACCGGACAGTATGCATTCGCAAGAGGAAAGACCATCATCACCGTAAACAACGCGGACGCACCTGCCTCCTTCCGTCTGCAGGCTGAAGAAGGAACCTACACAGGGGCTCTCAGCGGTGTGAAGACAAAGACGGAGGGCGGAATCCTGGAAGTCAGCGTCGAAGGGAACAGCGGCGAAATCTGGACGAAGGACGGCCATGTCTTTGAACCTGTGAAAATCAAAGTGAAGGATCAGCCGAAGAAGAAAGAAGAAAAAAAGAAGCCGGTCTCCAAAGCGCAGCGGGCAGGAAAATCCTTTGAGGAAATGAGCGTGGAGGAGCTGCAGGAAGAGATTCTGGACAGAATGAGAGCCAACGGTCCTGTGAATGATCAGATGGAACGCGATGTGCGCAATAATATCTGGCATGATTCGCTCGTTAACTGGGTCAAAAGCTTTCGGTAGAAAATGAAAATTGTTCTGTAAATAAACAGCTTCTTTCCGAAACATTCAGTGAATAGTTTATCTTTTTCAGATTTTGTCAACATTCTTAGCATTTTGTCTAGGGTGTATAGATTGAAACACTTTTCAAAATGTTGTACATTGATGAAGACAAGATCTGCAGATTCCCCCAATATTCTGAGATCGTGTTCACCATCGGTTTCGGCCGGTGGTTTTTTTATGCACCTGCGTTGCATTTTTGAAGGAAAACGATATTCTTAGAAGGCTGAAAGGATAACAACATGAAGAGAATATTCGGTAACGCAGAGTTTCTGAAACGGCTCGTGCTGATCGCGCTTCCGATCGGTCTGCAGTCGGTAATCAATCTCCTCGTTAATCTCATTGACACGATCATGATCGGCAGGCTCGGCGATATCGCGCTTTCCGCGGTCAACCTGTCTTCCCAGTTCCCGTTCCTGTATATGACAGCAGTGATGGGGGTTGCCAATGCCGGGCTGATTATCGCTTCCCAGGCATTCGGAAACAACCGGCCGGACAGGGTGCGGGCAATGCTGTCATTCTGCCTGAAGATCGCGGCGGTGCTGAATATCATCTTCTTTGCGCTTTCATTCTTTGTCCCTGAATTCATTGTCTCAATCTATACGAACGATGCCGAAATCATTGTGCAGGGCGGAAGATATCTGAAAATCCTGTCCTTCTCAATGCTGTTTCAGTCGTTTGCACAGACCGCGGTCATTATATTGCGCAGTGCCGGAATCAGCCGGCTGGGCTTTACATCTTCATTGTTTGCCTGCCTGGCCAATGTGTTTTTCAACTGGGTTTTCATCTTCGGAAATCTCGGCGCACCGGCAATGGGAATTCCGGGTGCGGCGCTTGGAACGGTTCTTGCAAGAGTGACCGAGATGATTGTTGTCATCATCGGTGTGGCAATGGACACAAAGCTTGGCTGGCGGCTCAGCGATCTCAGGGACCGTCTCGACGCGCCGGCAAAAGCCGATTTCATCCGGATCGGAACACCGAGCATCATTTCCGAAGTGACACAGAATCTCAATGTATCGGCAGCGGCGATGATCACCGGACGTGTTTCCCAGTACTACATCGCAGCCAATACGATTGTCCATAACATCTGGACCGTTTCCTCACTGTTCATGTTTGGCTTATCCATGGGTGCCAATGTCATCATCGGCAATGTGATCGGCTCAAATGAAATGGAGAAGGCGGATGAATATGCCGGCTACTTTATCAACCTGGCTGCGCTCATCGGTCTTGCGGCTGCGTTTCTGACACAGATCATCGCGCCTGTCATCACCGGTTTCTTCAATGTTTCACCGCAGGCTCTGGCAACCGCGGCGGAACTGACAAAGGCAGCAGGCATCGCCGTATTCTTCCTGGCGATGCAGATGATCCTGACCAAAGGCGTTCTGCGCGGCGGCGGACAGGCGGCAGCGGTTACCCGCGTGGATCTGCTGACATGCTGGCTGATCAATATTCCGTGCGGATTTATCGTCGCTCTTGTACTGCATCTGAATCCGTTCTGGATCTACCTGAGTCTGCGCGTTGACTACCTGATCAAAACCGTCTGGGCAGTCTGGAAAATAAAAAAGACGGACTGGAAAATCCGTCTGAATGTCGATTAAAACAAAACCGTAAAATGATCCTGCGGCTGTCTGCCTTTTTCGCAGAGGCAGGCAATCCACTTTCCATATGTATCATCGGCGATGAGCGCAAGCGCCTGCTGAAAGGCAGGTCTGCTGAGCAGTTCATCGCTTTTTTTGTCGAGGATGCCGCAGTCATGGCAGAGACTCCATTCTGTCAGCACATCGACATATTCATTGATTTTTTCCTTTGCGCCATGAGCCTCAAGAACTCTGCGGAAGATTTCTCTTTTTGAATCAAGAGTCTTCATGTCGGTATTCATGATCTTCTGCTTCAGCAGATCATCATCCGGCTCAAAGCGGTGCAGCTGATAATCCGCGCGCTGTTTATTGATTGTCAATGTGCCGAACAGATGGGCGCCATCCAGCAGCATCGGCACACTGGCTTCATAAAGATTTTCCGTCCGGTGAACCGCCGCATCATGAACGTGTCCGCTGAATGCCAACCGCACATCATGTTTCAGAAGAAGGGGAAGAATGTCAGAAGGCTGCAGGCAGTAGATTTCCGGCCGCGGCATCCACGCATCGGCGTGAAGGGGATGGTGGCTGAGGAAAACCGGGTAAGTGCCTTCACGGACTGCCGCATTCAGCTGATTCTGCAGCCACATGAGTGTTTCCGGTTTCAGAATGCCGGCAGGACTTCTTGAAGAAGGATGGTCATCCATCGCAAAGAATGTACAGCCGTGAATCCGTACGCAATAACTCAGGGAATGGGGATCGCGTTCATCGGGCCTCAGAAGATCCATAAACATCTTTTCATAGACTTCTTCGCTGCCCATATCAAAATCATGATTGCCCGGGGTCATGATGATCCGGATTCCGTGATTTTCCAGTGCGGTGAGATATTCTTTGAGAATTGCATATTCTTCTTTTCTTCCGCTGTTGGTATTATCTCCCGTCATGATGAAAAGGTCCGGTTTCATCCGGATGACTTCCTTAAAAAATGCATCATAGATCCGCTTCTGCAGCGCCATCAGAGGGATCACAGAAGAAGGCGGATTCTTAGAAGCACAGATGTGCAGATCGGATGTCAGGACGGCTTTGATTTCCATGATTCCATGATAGCAGAGCAAAACTAAAACTCTGCTGTGTTTTTCAGCAGAGCTTCAATGTTAAATTACTGGGAAACCAGATTGTTGATCCAGACGCCTTTTTCCACCATGATCATGCCGAAGGCGGCTTTGATGATATCGGCTGCTGAAACAATGAATACCAGCATAACAACCGGAAGATCTGTAAACCTGGACAGACACCATGCCAATACCCAGGATACCCCGCAGGTGAAGACACTGTCGGAAATAAATGTGATCACGGTCTTTCCGCCGCAGCGAAGGGTAAAGTAGCCGGCATTGCACAGTGCGCTGAGCGGCATCATCAGACCGGCAATCCGCAGCAGTGAAGCCGCTGTGGAGCGGACTGTGTCATCGGTTCTGTAAAGCATCGGAAACAATGGCGCGCATAGGATCATCACAAGACCGGTCAGTGTTGAAAGAATCAATGAGAATACAATCAGCCATCTGTCAGTCTGTACAGCCTCTTCGGTTTTTCCTGCACCCAGGAGCTGGCCGACCATGATCGCGATTGAGGTTCCCATGCCGATGCAGACAATAATGAACAGGTTGTTTACGGTGGAGTAGATATTGCATGCGGCAACCGCGTCAAGGCCTCTGGTGGAATAAGCCTGATTGATGCCGGCAATTCCCATTGACCAGAGCAGCTCATTGCATACAAGCGGCGTTCCCTTGACTGCCACTTTGCGGCAGAGATCGCCGGGGATCCGGAAGCTGCGGAACACATCCGTAAAATACGGCTTGTCAATCTTCATTCTGGATGCCGCAAAGACAAGACAGAACAGTTCGGTGAAACGGGAAAGAACAGTGGCGATCGCTGCACCGGCGATTCCCAGTTTCGGAAAGCCGAGATGGCCGAAGATGAGCAGGAAGTTGAAGACAAAATTCACACCGACCGCCGCGAAGCTTGCCCGCATCGGAATCACTGTATCGCCATCATCGCGCATCGTGGAGGCGATGCATTGGGAAAGCGCGAACGGTGCCAGGCTGGCAACCATGATCATCAGATACTGTCTGCTGCCTGCAAGCGTGAAGGCGATATCCTGCGGACTGTTGAGGTCGGGATTCAGATAAAGGGAGATCAATTGTTCAGGAAACAGCAGGAAGATTGCCGTTGCGATGACTGCCGCCGCCATGCCGATCAGAATCTTCAGCCGGAAACAGTTTCTTACGCCGTCATAGTCTTTTTTGCCGCAGTACTGGGCACAGAAGATGCCGGCCGCGTTGACGCATCCGAAAATCGAGATGTTATAGATAAACAGAAGCTGGTTGGCAATTGAGACGCCTGACATCTGCAGGGTGCCGACCTGGCCGATCATGATGTTGTCGAGCAGATTGACGAAGTTTGTAATCGCGTTCTGCAGCATGATCGGGATCGCGATCATAAGTACTTTTTTATAAAACGGAAGATCCGCAAACCATCGTTTTCTCAAGCTGTCTGTCATCATCGCAGACCTCCTTCTGAAGCCTGCAAAGTATAGCACTTTTCTGCTATGATTGTCGTTGTCAATGAACAGAAGAAGGGAAAGAAATGGTAAAGGCAGTATTTTTTGATATCGACGGCACACTGGCCAGCTTTCAGACGCACCGGATTCCGCAGT
Organism: uncultured Erysipelotrichaceae bacterium; assembly: GCA_947167125.1. GTDB lineage: Bacteria > Bacillota_I > Bacilli_A > Erysipelotrichales > Erysipelotrichaceae > Bulleidia. The sequence continues at coordinate 30,524 of CAMVGT010000025.1, read as the reverse complement.
CTGCTTTTGAAACGCTTCATCAGCTTCATGAAAAAGGGATTCTGCTTTTTATAGCAACCGGAAGGGCAAAGGACGGCCTTGAGGTTCTGGAAGGTTTTCCTTTTGACGGATATATCACACTCAACGGACAGTATTGCTTTGACGCAAAGGGAAATGTCCTTTATGAAAACACGATTCAGAGAGAAGATCTGGAAATCCTGGTTGCGGAAACAAAGCGCGATCCGTTTCCTGCCGGGTTTGTGATGCGTGATACCAAAGTGTTCAACTTCCGCGATGAAAGAGTGGATGAGATCCATGCGATCACCCATAATGACAATCATCCTGCCGGTGATGTATCAAATGTTCTGGATGAAAAGATCTACCAGGTGATGTGCTTTATTGATGAAAAGAAGGAAAAGGAGCTTCTTGCAAAGATGCCTCACTGCACCAGCGCAAGATGGCATCCGCTGTTCACCGATATTTCGCCGCTTGGCGGAACGAAGGTGAAAGGAATCGAAGTCTTCCGGAAGCACTTCGGAATTGAACTGGAAGAAACGATGAGCGTGGGCGATGGGGGCAATGATCTTGAGATGTTAACCCATACCGGAATCTCTGTGGCGATGGGCAACGCGCCGGAAGAAGTGAAGGCCATTGCGGACTATGTCACGGATGATGTCGACCATGAAGGTCTGATCAAAGCTTTCCGTCACTTCACATTGGTTCCATAACACCTTCAGATAACCTTTCTTTTCTAAAATGTGAAAGCGGTTTATCATAGATACATGTTTCGAAAAAGAAAGGAGTCTGTGGGATGAAGAGAAAAATCCTTCTTTTATGCAATCAGTCAGCCGGTACAGGGAATATTACCAGAAGTATGTTTGACATTGTAAAGATCCTGAGCGAAAACGGCTGCGAAGTGACTGTCTATCCGATTGTGCCTGCCCGCGGATTGACTTCTGAAGCCATCATCAGAGAAAGATGGCAGGATTTTGAAGCTGTGGTATGCTGCGGCGGGGACGGGACACTGAACCATGTCATCAATGTTCTTGCGGAGGAGAATATCGATCTTCCGCTCGGCTATATGCCGTTCGGCAGTGCCAATGACTTTGCCAAAACGGTTTACAAGCGCGACAGGATTTCAGTGAAAGACGTATGCCGCTTTATTCTGCGCGGGCATACAACCGCCTATGACATCGGATCATTCAATGATGAATATTTCAATTATGTCGCCTGCTTCGGCGCTTTCACCAAAGTCAGCTATACAACCCCGCGCGATCTGAAAAACACGCTTGGGTACGGGGCATATGTACTCAATATGCTTGCGGCTTTCCCGGAGGATATCAACTATGTCCGCCACTGCCGCTTCGTTTATGACGGCATTGAAAGGGAAGGCGACTACATTGCCGGCTTTATTTCCAATTCCACATCGGTTGCCGGCATGACTTCACCGTTAATCGGCAATTCCAAAATCGATGACGGTCTGCTGGAACTGACGATGCTGAAACATCCCGGCGATGTGCTGGACGCGGCGGAACTGGGCAGTGAGCTGTTCGGCGTTTCCGGTGATGACAAATTTGTCAGCCGCTATGAAGTGAAGCATCTGGAAATGTATTTCGATGAGGATACCCCATGGACACTGGATGGCGAAGACGGAAAGGATATCCGTACCGCGATCATCAATGTCGTGCCGAAAAAAATCCGGATTTTTACAGAGTGAGAAGAATGTTCATTCATTCTTCTTTTTTTTAAAGCATGGTGTTTAAGCACGCGAAAAGTGTGTTACATTAGATGTAAAGATATACCCAAGGGGAAATAATATGAATAAAAAGGACAAACAGTTCAAAAAGATGGAACAGGAAGCCCCCAAGCCCGCTGTTCTGCTCGACTTCGACGGCACTCTTATGGATACCGACACCGCTATCATCGCATCCTACAGAGAAATTTTTGACCGCTACAAAAAGGGGAATGAATTCACCGCATCCGTCATGAGCGAAGCGCTGACCGCAGTACCGGAAGTTATGATGAAGAAGTACTTCCCGCGCCGCTCCACCGCAAAATGCGTCCAGGAACTGCTGGACTATCAGGAACAGCATCTGAATGACCTGATCCAGCCGATGCACGGCGCAAGAAAATTCCTGACATGGCTCAACGAGAGCGGCTATCAGACCGCCGTTCTTTCCGACCGTTCGCAGTCCCAGCTCGTTCTTTATCTCAAGAGCTCCGACATGTATGACTATTTCAATCATGTCCGCGGCAATGACACCAACAGAACCGTTGAACTCGAACCGGCTGATGTCATTGAAGTGACAAGAGCGCTCGGATGCGATCATTGCATCTACATTTCCGATAACCCTGAAAACATCAAAACCGCAAGAGAAGCAGGCGCCTATACCATCGCGTTCCTGACGGAATTCTCCGATACGCCTGTCTTTGTCGAGGCAGGACCGGACTTCATGACTGCCAGCATGCAGCAGATTATCAGTCTTCTGCAGGGAGAGCCGTACTGGCTGGCTTACGAACTGGCACGGTAATTTCAGATTGTACGGATCAGAGCCCGCGGTCAGATGCGGGCTCTTTTTTCATGCATGGACACACCGGTGCGTTTTTTCGCACCGGGTTAAGAGAAAATCAAATGAACTTGTTGTATAATTAAAAAAGAACGAAAACGCAAGGGAAAGGATGAAACGTATGGCTTGGAAAGATATTTTAACAGGTACCGACGAAGATACAGAAGAATACGAAGAAGTACGCACTGCGCCAGCGCCGAAACAGCAGCCAGAGACTGCATCCGCTGCGACAATCGGCCTCTATGAACCCAAATCGTTTGAAGAAGCCACCGCAATCGCGGAATCCATCAAAAAAGGAAATGTCGTGACTGTCAACCTGCATAAGCTGTCAAAGGATTATGCCCAGAGAATGATCGATTTCCTGACCGGCGTTGTCTACGCGCTGGATGGCAGAATTGAAAAGGTCGGCCACAATCTGATTCTCTGCTCGCCTTCGAGCATCAGAGTCACCGGCAGAATTACAATGAGCGCTGACTGAGCCCATCAGGAGCACATATGAAAACCTATCGCATTTACAGAAGTTCAAGAGCCGGCGTGCTTGAATGTGCAGCCTTTGAAAACGGTGAAATGTTCCTGCACACCGTGATGACAAGGGATGCTTCCGCACCGGTCACAATTGAAACGGCAAATATCCGTCTGCGGAGTGATTATGACGCGGAACAGACATTGATTCCGGGTGTCACCAAGCGCGGCGTCTTCTATGACGGAATTGAAATTCCGTTTGCCGAAATCAAATGGAACAGGGACGAAACATATACAGTGGATTTCAAGGATGAAACTTTTGATGCGGTCCGCGTAGACCCCAAGAGCTTCACTTTCACGCAGAAGGGGAACAGAATCGGTTCGATCGGCGTTGCCGGCGGAGCAGATGCGGTTTATGACGGGGATGTGAAATACGAACCGTCCTATACCGTGGAAGCGGAAGAGGGTATTTCCCAGCAGACATTGATTATCATGCTGGTATTCCCGATTCTCTATTTCGGATTCTGAAACATGAACATACAGCAGCCGCTTTTTGATAAACGGCTGTTTTTAAGGAGGAAAATGCTATGACAGAAGAAATTACAAGAGCGTCTGCGAAGACTTCATCTTCTTCCAGGAAAACATCATCATCAAAGAAACCTGCTTCTACCTCATCGAAGAGGAAAACCGGTACTTCCTCCAAAAAGAAGCCGGCTTCTTCAACTGCCGCAAAAAAGAAAACATCCTCCTCTTCAACGATCCGCCTGACAGCTGCTGAAAAAAAGCTGATCACCAACTACCGCAAGCTCGGCACACTGCAGAAGCAGATTGTTGCCCTGATTATCGAAAAGGTTGCAGGCGGTGTCACGAAGCTGGATGGAATTGAGAGGATGATCAATGACGATCAGAGCGGCGTTCTTTGACATCGACGGCACCCTTGTGTCCATGAAGACCAGGGAAATGCCGGCATCATGCAGAAAAGCATTATATGCAATGAAGGAAAAGGGAATCCGGCTGTTTATTTCAACCGGCCGGCCTCCGGTGCAGATTCCGCTGCTTACCAAAGACCTCAGTTCTTTTCCCTGGGACGGCATGATTCTGATGAACGGACAGTACTGCGTCGATGAAAACGGCGTTCCGTTCCATAAGCTGCCGGTGAAAAAGGAAACCCTGGATGTCCTGATTCCCTGGCTGAAGAAGGAAGCCGATTTCCCGTGTCAGTTCTATGAAATCGGCGGTTCCTATGATATTGCCTTCAATCCGGGCATGTATCAGTATCTTTCTTCATTGGGAAAAGAAGATGAAATGCCCCCGGTTGAAGATCCGGTGCGCGCATTTGAACATGAAACCTATCAGATCTGTCCGTATATTGAAGAAAGCCGCGATGCGGAATTTCTTCTCCATGCCCCGGGCATGGAATCGGCCAGATGGGCGCCGCATTTTGCGGATATGATTCCTGCAGGAGGCGGAAAAGCGGAAGGAATCCGCAGAACCCTTGAACATTTCGGCCTTCAGGATGATGAATTCATAGCGTTCGGAGACGGCGGAAATGACATTTCCATGATCCGTGCCGCTGCCATCGGCGTCGCAATGGGAAATGCGGATGACAGGGTGAAGGCAAGCGCGGATTATGTGACGGCGGAATGTGAAAATGACGGGATTTATCAGGCCTGTGTGCATTTTGGCTTGATTTGAATATTTCCATGCTATAATCAATTTGCTTTTCAAAGGAGTATCTCATGCAGGTATTTATCAATATTTTCTTCGCTGTAGCCGCCTGGATGGCAGGCATCTATGCTTTCACGGTGATTTCGTCAAAGCTGAAAAACTATAAGGAATCCCATGATTCCGGTGAACTGGTAAGCGTCGGACTGCTTGCCGCGGCAATCATTGCGACGGTTGTCCTGGCAGCTCTTCTCAACACCACACAGGGTGCTCTGTTTATGCTTGCCGGCTATGTTGTCTCATTCCTGAGCGTTGTGGACCCGTTTGCGATGACCCAGGAGAAGGCAGATGAAATCGGAAGAGCCGCGGAACAGAAACAGGCTCTGAAAGATCAGCAGGAAGAAAAGAAGCGTGAAGAAGAACGCATCCGCAAGGAGAACGCGAAGATTTACGCTGAAGAAAAGAAAAGACAGGCCGGAAAGGGATAAGTCTGAAGATTCATCAGGGTACAGCACATTGTGCTGTGCCTTTTTCTTTTTTTCAAAGAATTCTGTAAGATTACTGTGATGGATGCGTCTTATAAATGACAGGAGAAATCATGGAAGGAATTGAAGATATCTACCGCAAATATTTCACAGACGTCTACCGCTATCTGCTTAAGCTCACCCATGACGCGTCTTTGGCGGAAGAAATCACGGCGGAATGTTTTTTCAAGGCGATGAATTCCATGAACACCCTGAAAGAAGAAACATCTGTGCGGGTCTGGCTGTGCTCAATCGCAAGAAATCTGTTTTATGACCGGCTGCGGAAAGAAAAGCATTTCGATGATCTTTCCGACACCGGCATGATCCGGATCCAGGATCCTTCGCCTTCGCCGGAGGAAACAGTTCTGGCAGCGGAGAAAAGGATCGCGGTTGATCAGGCAGTCAGCAGGCTGAGTGAGCCTTACAGGCGTGTGCTGCGGCTGCGCTATTTCCTGGATCTGAGTTTTGAGGAGATCGGAAAGCAGTTCGGCAAAACCGCCAACTGGGCCTGTGTGATCTGCCACCGGGCAAAGCAGATGCTGAAGAAGGAGCTGAAAGATTATGAAGAATGAATGCGGTGCTGTACGGGATCTCATGCCGTTATACAGGGATCATCTTGTTTCAAAGGAAACTGCAGCGTTTATTGAAGAACATCTTGAAACATGCGAAGAATGCCGGAAGCTGTACCAGGAAGAACAGGAAGATTCAGTCAATATGCCTGAATCTGAAGATCCTGTTCCTCTGACAAAGTTTGCGGCAGTGTTTCAGAAGAAAAAAAGAGAGACCATCCTGCTGTTTATCAGCCTGGCATGTACGGTTCTTCTGAGCCTGTTCTCCTGGCTCAGCGCGCCAAAGTTCCTGAATGCTTCGCAGGCGGTCGCTTCGGTCCATGAAGATACAGAGACTGTTTCCGTGCAGTTTACGGAGCGGGTTCATCATTACAAGGTTGACCGGGATCCGGACGGCGGCACTGATATTCAGTGCTGGACGACGGTTCTTGATTCGCTTTTTGAAACCCATCCTTCCTATTCAGTTTCACTGGAAAAAGGAAATATCTGGTATCTGAACAATTACCGTTCCTTTGACGCAAGGGTTTCCGGCGATACGCTTCTGTATGGCGAAACGGAATATGAGGACGGCAGATGGACGCTGCCGCGTCTGGCACTCAATTTCTGGCTGCTGGTTTCCGTGGGACTTTCCGCTCTTCTCGGTATATTGTGGTTTATCTTCCGCAGAAAACCATGGGGAAGCCGTGTGCGCGATCTGTTCCTGGCTCCGCTTTCCTGGACAGCTGCAGATCTGATTGTGGAAAGGGGAATTGGCAGTACTACATTCAGCCTGATGCGGGATTTCACATGGATTGTGCTCATTGCCGTATTCCTTTTCTTCACGCTGTATCTCGGCGTCCGCTATATCGAAAGCCGCAGGGCTTCAGAGGAAAATACAGATTTCTGAATTCAATCCGTAATTTAAGAGAGGCCGGGGATGCTTGCGTGATGATTCAGTTCTGCTAGAATTGAATCAAGAGGGAAAGTCTATGAAAAAGATCATGATTGCCGCACTCGCGCTCAGCCTGATCGCCGGCTGCGGTAAAAAAGAACCGGAGCCGACCGTTGAGCCGGAACCGGAAGAAACTGAAGAAGTCACCGGAACCTGGGTGAAAAAACCGGGCGAACTTGAAGTGTCATCCGTCAGGACAATGGATGGCTTTGACATCGGTGAAATTGCTTATGAAGGCGGATCCGTTCTCGTCGAAGAAGAAAGAATCGGCTATCCGCAGGAATGGTATAACACCGGCTATGACACCAATGCGATTGTTGTGGAAATTGACGGCAAGCACGGGGTTTACGATTACAGCGGAAACGAGCTGTACGCCCCGGCAGTCAATGTCCATTCCACCCCGTTCGCAAGAGGCATCTCGCTGGCACGGGTGAAGAATGCGGAAGGAAACTGGGTCTATGCCTACGGCTACTGCAATTCGACAATTTCAAGCGCAGTGGTCATGACGCCGGACTTTACGGCTGTCAAGGATGTGGCTTTTGCGGATTACAATTTCGCGCCGTACAATGACACTTCCGTCATGCCGTTTATGGCAATTTCCGACGGAAAGCTCGGTGTGGTGACGCCGGAGACCAATGAGGAAGGAAAGGCAAACGGAAAATACAGCTTTGCGCCTTACAGCGGAACCGGGCTGACAAGGAGCGCGGTTGTGCCGGTTGTGGACGGTATGTACAAGCCGGTATCGCATGTGATTGTCAATCAGGACGGTTCGATCGGCCCGAATGTTCTCGAAGAGCTCGGCAAATACCAGGAAGGTTCCTACTGCAACGGATACTACCGTCTGAAATATTCCGATACAACCATTCTCATCCATGCCGCAAGCGCCACCCAGATCGGCTGGGCATATCATGATGCCAAGAATTTCGTCGGCGGATACGCGCCGGTCAAGAGATACGGCTACTGGGCGCTGCTGAATGAAGAAGGCGATGAAGTCACCGACTATGTATTCAATGACATCTCCTATGTCGTCGATGGCAAGGCATATGTCAGAGTCGGCAAGCAGTGGGGCATCATCAATGTCGCCCAGGCAGTCGAACGCGGCCAGAATGTCACCTGGACTGCATTGTTCGGCAGTGAAAAAGCCGATTCGCTGGGCACACTGACCGTTCATGTGACGGACCTCAACTTCCGTACCGGACCTTCGCCGGATTATGAAGCTGTCGGCAATTCCGTACCGAATTCTTCCTATCCGGTTTATGAAACGAAGGAAGCCAGCGGCTATACATGGTACAGAATCGATGAAAATGTATGGCTGCCTTCAGAAGGCACCTGGGCAACCTATGAAAAGGGCGTGTTTACAGCTGATGAAGGACCGGATAAAAAACCGGTGAAGCAGGCGGAAACAGAACCGGAAGAAGAAAGCGGAAGTGAAACAGAAGAAGGGGATTCTAAGGATTAAATCAGAGACCGGCGCAAGCCGGTTTTCTTCCGGATGCGGATATGGGCATTTAAGCAGGGTTTAAGGATTTTTAATAATCGTTTAAAAGACATTATCCATCAATCGCCATGTAGTATAATGGCTCTGTAACGTCCGGAAGACGGACGGTCAGTCAAAAGACACAGAACAGGCGCAAGCCGTTTTTTATGAGCCGGAATTCCGGTTCGGGAGGATACAGATGAAGAAAAAGAAATGGATCATAGCCGGCATCGCGGCAGCAGCACTGATCGCAGCCGGAGGATTCTGGATCAGCAGAAACAGCGGCGGCTCCGGCGGAGACGCGGTATATGTTGTGCCGGTCAGTTCGATGAACCAGCAGATCACTGCCGACCGGTTCGCCGGTGTTGTGGAATCACAGCAGACTGTTGATTTCAAGCAGGCTCCCGGCCGCACAATTGAAGAAATTCTGGTCAGCACCGGGGATACGGTGCTGCAGGGCACACCGTTATTCCGCTACAGCACAACGGATGCGGAAAATAAAATCGCTTCGGCAAATCTGGAAATCGAGAACTATTCCAATCAGATTTCCATTCTTTCCGCTTCCGGAAATTCCACTGATATCCAGCTGCAGATCAGACAGCTTCAGTATCAGATCCAGGTGCAGCAGCAGGCAATCGCAGGCAGCCAGCAGGAAATCGACAACGCGGAAGTCAAGTCCACCATCGACGGCATTGTCAAATCCGTCAATGAGACCGGCACTTCCGATAACGGCATGGAGGCACCGATTGTCACAGTTGCGGAAACCGGAGACTTCCGTGTCAAAGGAAAGATTTCCGAACAGTCTGTCGGTATGATGCAGGCAGGCATGCAGGTGTTTGTGCGCTCAAGAGTCAATGAAAACCAGCTCTGGTACGGTGAGATCACATCGGTCGAAACCGAGCCGGAACAGAATAATGAAGGCATGTATTATGGCGGCGGAGAATCCGCGTCCAAATATCCGTTCTATGTTTCCCTGGAAAAGACGGACGGTCTGATGCTTGGTCAGCATGTTTATATCGAACCCAACTGGGGACAGGGCGAAGCGAAAGAAGGTCTCTGGCTCGATATGGGATATATCGGCTACAGCGAAGACGGCACTCCGTATGTCTGGGTCGGCACAAGCGGCAGACTGAAAAAGGTGAATATTACAACCGGCGCGACGGATGAACAGACCTTACAGGTGGAAATTCTGGACGGACTCAGCGAGGATGATCTGATCGCATGGCCGGATGAATCCCTGCAGGAAGGCCAGAAAGCCGTCTCTGCTTCGGAGGGTGCGTAATGCTGCTGGAATTGAAGGACATCTGCAGAAACTACGGAACCGGCCAGGCGGTTGTGGTGGCTCTGAAGAATGCATGTCTGCAGGTGAATGAGGGCGATTATATCGCGATCATGGGACCGTCGGGTTCCGGCAAGACAACACTGATGAATGTGCTCGGATGTCTTGATAAAGCGGATTCCGGCACCTATATCCTGGATGGAATCGATATATCGGCTATGAATGACAATGAACTGTCCGATGTGCGGCTCCATAAAATCGGCTTTGTTTTCCAGACTTTTCAGCTTCTGGCAGGGGAAACGGCACTCGACAATGTTGCGCTTCCTCTGATCTATGCCGGCGTCAAAAAGGAAGAAAGGGAAAAAAGAGCGGCTGAGGCACTTGAAAAAGTCGGACTCGGCGAACGCCTTTCCTTTTATCCTTCCCAGCTTTCCGGCGGACAGAAGCAGCGTGTCGCAATCGCCAGGGCAATGATCAACAATCCGAGAATTCTCCTTGCGGATGAACCGACCGGCGCGCTGGACCAGGCTTCCGGCAGACAGGTCATGGAACTGTTCCGCAAGCTCAATGAAGAAGGCACAACCGTGATCATGATTACCCATGATGCCAATGTCGCAAAAAATGCGGAAAAGGTGATGTATATCGTGGATGGCGAACTGTCTGATCATTTCGGAGGTGATGTCCATGAACAATAAAAAACGAATCGGCATCGTCGCTTTGATCATGGCGGTCCTGACCGGCGGATACTTCGGAATCAAGCAGGTTCAGCAGATGAACCGCAAGGCAAAGGTCGTGCAGGTCGCGATGATGAACAATCAGTATTACGACGAAGGAACGCAGTCCTACGGCAACGTGTGGTCTGCCGATACGCAGAATATCTATCTGCAGCCTTCGCAGATCGTTTCCGCTGTTCATGTCGGACAGGGACAGCAGGTTGCCAAAGGGGATCCGCTGATTTCCTTTGATATGACTTCCCAGCAGCTCAGCTATGAAATCCAGCAGCTGCAGGTGGAATCACTGAAGAACGATCTTGCCAAGGCAAGACAGGAACTTGTTTTCCTGAAGAACGCAGTGCCTGCTCCGGATTATGTTCCTGAACCGGATCCGACTCCGGAACCTACGCCGGAACCTACGCCGGAACCGACACCTTCGCCGACTCCCGCTCCTACACCGGTACCTGCCCCGGAAGAAAGGCAGGTTGAAGAATCATGGACTGCATTAAAGCGCCTGGATCAGGCAAATGAAACAGTCTGCGATGAATTCTCCAATGCGGTCTATCACTTCCTGGCCACACCGGACGGTGTGATCTACGGCTCTTTGTTCAATGAATTAAAGAAGCTGGAAGAAAATGCCCAGGCGGTAATTGAAGTCAGATCGGATGGTAAGCATACAGGTGTTCTGATGAGAGCCCTGGTATTCAATTCCGCATATCTGACAGCGGATTATAAAGATACCGACTGGTGGCCTGTCATGAATCAGTCACAGTCACAGAGTATGCTGTTTGACAGTATGCCCGCATCCGGATCGGTTGTCATTGATGACGGCAGCTCCTCTGTGCCTTCGGGAAATGTTCCTGTAACACCTTCGGGAGACTCCTCGCAGAGAGAACCGCAGCAGAGCGATTACGATGGCATTTATACAAAAGAAGAGCTGGCGCGGATGATCCGCGACAAGGAAAATGATATCCGCGATCTTGATCTGCAGGTGCGCAAGGCGCAGCTTGAACTCAAGATGATGAAGGACGCAATGGAGGACGGAACACTGTATGCCAAGAAGGATGGTGTTGTGACCGTCGTCGGCGATCCTGCCAATCCTCCTTCTGACGGCAGTCCGTTTATGACTGTTGCGGGAGGAACCGGACTGACAGTGCGCGGCAGTATTTCCGAACTGATGCTTGATACGGTCAGACCCGGAACCCATGTGACACTGATGTCATGGGAAACAGGTGAGATGTTCGAAGGCGAAGTGCAGTCCGTGGATGTATATCCGTCTTCGGATTCGTACTACGGCGGCAATCCGAATGTTTCCTATTATGACTTCTATATTTACAGTGAAGATGCGCCGTCACTTCCGCCTTATTCGGGACTGCAGATCACATTCGCCCCGATTGACAGCGGCACTTCTCCCAAAATCATTCTCGAAAATGCCTTCATCCGCTCTGATGCGGGAGGCTCCTATGTCATGAAGGCAGAGGATGGAAAACTGAAGAAGCAGTATGTCAAAACCGGCAGGTCCTATTACGGCTATTCAACCGAAATCAAGGAAGGCATTACCGAAGAGGACTACATCACATTCCCTTACGGGGATGGTGAAAAGGAAGGAACTGCCGCAGAGATTGCGGAAACTCCGGAGGTGTTCTACCAATGATTGAAAATATCCGTCTTTCATTCCGGGGCATCCTTTCCCATAAGATGCGTTCCTTTCTCACGATGCTCGGTATTATCATCGGCATCGCGGCGATTATCGCCATCGTTTCAACCATTCAGGGAACCAATGAACAGATTCAGAAGAATCTGATCGGTTCCGGTGTAAACAACGTCCGTATTTCCCTGAACCAGGGAGACTGGGAATATGATTATTCAAGCGGCATTCCCGACGGCATTGTGCCGGTTACGGATGAGCAGCTCGCAGATCTGCGTAAAATCAGACATGCCGAAAATGTTTCTCTCTATCATCAGCGTCAGGACTATGACGGCGTCTATCACGCCGCGACTTCCCTGTCCGGCGGCTATGTGATGGGAATTGACACAAGCTACCTTGACGCAGCCGGTCTGCAGATCAGGAGCGGCCGGGGCATCAGTTCGGAAGATCTGCTTCATTTCCGCAAAGTATGCCTGCTGGATACGGACAGCTCCAATTCTCTTTTCCAGGGAGAAGATCCGCTCAATCAGACGATTGAGATCCGCGGCGAACCGTTTGTGATTGTCGGTACGGTAGGAGATAAGGAATCCTTCCAGCCGTTGATCAAAACAATGACTGATTACTATACCTACAGCGGCGAAAAATCCGGAAAGGTTTATATTCCTTCCACCTGCTGGCCGGTACTGTATCAGTACGATGAGCCGGAATATGTTGTCATCCGCGCAGATAAAACGGAAAACATGACCGCCATCGGAAAAGATGCCGAGTCGATTCTGAATCAGAACATCAGCGGCGATTATACCTACAAAGCACAGAACCTGATGGAACAGGCCAAGCAGATCCAGCAGCTTTCCCAGAGCACCAATACGATGCTCATATGGATTGCGGCGATCTCGCTTCTTGTCGGCGGCATCGGCGTTATGAATATCATGCTGGTATCGTTCACGGAAAGAACCAGTGAGATCGGTCTGAAAAAGGCAATCGGCGCGCCGAAAAAGGCAATCCTGATTCAGTTCCTTACGGAAGCGGTTGTACTGACTTCCCTCGGCGGTATCCTCGGTGTCATCACCGGCATCATCCTTGCCTATCTGATATCCAACCTGAACGGAACCCCGGTCGCGATCAGTGTGCCGGCATCCGTATTCGCGGTTGCCTTCTCGATGGCAATCGGTATCGTCTTCGGTATTCTGCCTTCCTACAAGGCAGCCAACCTGGATCCGATTGAAGCACTCAGAAGAGAATAAGCACTCATGCAAAGGACGGCTCAGCCGTCCTTTTGTGCTGTATAATAGTCCCCGTTGAGGTGGCAATCATGGAACTGATGCACGGCTCTCCCGCAGATTTAAGCGGAAGAAGCGAACACGAAATCCGCGTATACGAATATCTGGATTCTCTTGGAATCTCCTATGACCGGACGGATCATTTTGATCAGCCGGCTTCGACGATGGAGGTCTGTGCAAAAGTTGACGCGATTCTGAATGTCCGTATCTGCAAGAATCTGTTTCTTTCCAATACACAGAAAACAAAGTTCTACCTTCTGATCATGCCGGGGGACAAGAAGTTTGTCACAAAGAATGTTTCGAAGCAGCTCGGCGTTGCGAGACTCTCATTCGGACCGGAGGAGGAAATGAAAAAACTGCTCGGCTTAAATCCGGGCAGTGTGTCGGTGATGGGGCTGATCTTTGATACGGAACATGAAGTGCACCTGGTCATTGACGCCGATGTGCTCAAAGAGGAATACTTCGGCTGCCATCCATGTGTCAATACAAGCTCGCTGCGCTTCAGAACGGAAGATCTGATGAATGTTCTGATCCCTTCTTTCGGAATCGGATATTCGCTTGTGGAGCTTTAAAGATCGATATGCATATACGGCGTATGGTCATCCTTCATGACCGTAAAGCCGCTTTCATCAAACAGACCGTAGGAAGACGGATGATTCTGCTTGGGCAGGGAAATACTGCCGGGATTGAGCAGGAAGATGCCGTCTTTTTCATATGCGGTGGGAATGTGCGTATGGCCGGAAAGGAAGATATCACCCTGGTTCAGCTTCGGAAGATGATCCGGTCCGTATACATGGCCATGGCTCATGAAGATTCTCCTGTTTCCATAGGGGACGATGTTATAGTCGGCGGTAACCGGGAAATTCAGAACCATCTGATCGACTTCCGCTTCGCAGTTTCCTCTGACCGCGATGATCTTTTCAGAAATGGAATTCATGATCTCAATGACTTTCTTCGGCGCATAGGTTTCAGGAAGATCGTTGCGCGGACCGTGATACAGTACATCGCCAAGGCACAGAATCCAGTCAGGACTGTGCTTTTCAATTGCCGAAAGCAGAGTTTCAGCGCCGGCAAGGGCTCCGTGAATATCGGATACAACTAACAGTTTTTCGGTTTTCATATTTTTTCTCCGCAAGGATCATAGCATACTTCACATGCTATAATGAGCGTGAATTACGGAGATCGATTATGAAAAACAAATGTATCGCCGTCGGTATCACCGGCGGAATCGCGGCATTTAAAATCTGCTCGCTTGTTTCATCATTGAAGAAAAAGGGAAATGATGTCATCGTTCTGATGACAAAGGAGGCTGAGCAGTTTGTCACGCCTCTGACCCTGCAGACACTTTCCGGCAATAAGGTGATCACCGATATGTTTACGGTTGACTACACACCGGATGTCCATCATATTTCCATCGCGAAGAAAGCGGATGTATTCGTGATTGCCCCGGCAACTGCCAACATCATCGCCAAAATCGCCAACGGCATTGCCGATGATATGCTCACCAGCACATTCTTGGCGGCAGGATGTCCGAAGCTGATTGTGCCGGCGATGAATACCGGCATGCTCGAAAATCCCATCACCCAGGACAATCTTGAAAAATGCAGGCATTACGGCATGCATATTCTCGACAGCGCCAGCGGATATCTTGCATGCGGTGATACCGGCAAAGGAAGAATGCCGGAGCCTTCCGTCATCATGGATGCCATTGAGTCGCTTGCGGAAACAGACAGATGGTTAGCCGGAAAGCATGTGCTTGTGACAGCGGGACCGACCTGCGAAGCGCTGGATCCGGTCCGCTATATCACCAATCATTCTTCCGGAAAGATGGGCTATGAACTTGCCAAGGCCGCAAGAAACCTCGGCGCAAAGGTAACGCTTGTCAGCGGAAAAACAGCGCTCGCCGAGCCGGTCGGAATTGAAACCATTCCGATTGAATCCGCTGCCGATCTGGCCGATGCGGTTCTTTCCAGAAGAGAAGAAAATGATGTGATCATCATGGCGGCGGCGGTTGCCGACTACACGCCTGTGACAAAGGATGATCAGAAAATCAAGAAGTCGGAAGGCGAATTCGCGCTTCCTCTGAAGCGGACAACAGATGTCCTGCAGGCGCTTGGCGAAAACAAAAAAGAAGGCCAGGTGCTGATTGGGTTTGCGATGGAGACACAGAATCTTCTGGAAAATGCGCAGAAGAAGCTGGTCGCCAAAAATGCGGATTATATCGTAGCCAATTCGATTGCGGATGCAGGAAGCGGCTTTGCGGTTGACACCAACAATGTGACCATCATTTCAAAGGAAGGCCTCAATCCGCTCGGACTGCTTTCCAAAGAGGAAACCGCAGAAAAGATTCTGGAATTCTGCCTGAAGGAGGATTGAAAGACATGTTAATGACAGTCGATGCCGGCAATACCAATATTGCGCTCGGCATTATGGACGGGGATGCCATCATCGGCAGATACCGTCTGATTACAAAAACAACAAGAACATCAGATGAATTCGGCTTTTTCCTGAATCACTTCCTGACTTCTTCCGGACTGACGCCCGAAGATATCGAAGATGTTATCATTTCTTCGGTTGTACCGAAACTGATGTACGCCCTGACTTCGGCCATCATCAAGTATATTCATAAAAAACCGATCATCATTTCGCCTGAACTGAAGACCGGAATCACGGTCGTTTCCGAAAACCGAAACAGTGTCGGCGCCGACCGGATTGTCAATACAGCCTGGGCATATCACACCCTGCATACTTCCGCGATCATCGTCGACTTCGGAACAGCGACAACCTTTGACTATGTTTCCGCGGAAGGCGAATTCAAATATGTCGTCATCGCGCCGGGCCTGGGCATTTCGGCTGAAGCGCTGGCGTCCCTGACCGCGAAGCTGCCGGAAATCGAAATCCGCAAACCGGAATCCGTTCTTGGAAAAAACACGGTTGAAGGCATGCAGGCAGGGGTCGTATACGGCTATATCGGTGCTGTTGAATACATCATCCGTGAAATGAAAAAGGAACTGAATGATCCTGACTGCCGTGTCATTGCGACAGGCGGACTTGGGAAAGTGGTTTCCAATGAAACGGATGAAATCGATGACTATGATCCGGATATTGCCTATAAGGGAATGAAGATCATCTATGATCTCAACAAGGGAGATCTGAAATGATTCCGGTTTTTGATCTGCATGCGGATCTGGCCGAAGCGATCCGTCCGTCTTTTACCGGATCAGGCTCGGTTTTAAAAAAGGACTGGATGCCTTTGATGAAGCAGGGCGGCATTGCTTGGAGCGCGGCGGCTTCCTTCTTTGACGGCAGTCAGAACTGGGAAGAGATGCAGGAATGCGTCCGTATGGTACGCAGGGACATTGAGCAGTCCGGTGCCCGTCTGATTCTTTCCGGAGATGAACTGAAAGATGAACCGGATGAGGAAACCGCATTCCTGATGACTGTTGAAGGCATGTGCGGCATTCATGAAAATCCGGAAGAAAAAATCGAATGGCTCTATGAGCAGGGAAACCGGATCGGTTCGCTTGCCTGGAATGATCAGAATGACCTTGCGACAGGCGCAATGGGAGATCCGGCAAGAGGACTGACAGAAGCAGGAAAAAGGGTGATCAGAAAAATGAATGATCTGCATATGATCATTGATGTATCCCATGCCAATGAGAAAACCTTCTGGGACATTCTTGATGAAAGCACAGTCCCTGTGATCGCAACCCATTCCAATGCGAAAAAGCTGTGCGGGGTGGAACGGAATCTGACCAATCAGCAGATCCGCGCGCTTGCGCAGAAGGGCGGACTGATCGGAATGAATGCGTGCGAGATGTTCATCAGCGATGATCCTGCAAAGCGCAGCGCAGCGAATCTGGCGGCCCATGCGCGCTGGATCGCGGACATTGCCGGTGTACAGGCTGTGGCATGCGGCTTTGATTTCGGAGTCTATTACGGAGCGGATGAATCCCATAATCTTCTCTCACCCGAACAGACACAGAATTTTATTGAAGGACTCCGGAAAGAAGGATTCAATGAAGAAGAAATAAAGGACATCGCTTACCGCAATGTCCTCAGGTTCCTCAGGAATTATATGTGATTACTGCCATAAGAGGTCGGGATAAATGCCCGCCTCTTTCATTTTGGCGATTCTTTCCATCACTTCCGGTTTGTCTTCCTTGTAGGTGACACCGAACCATTTGTCGTTGGAAGAAAGAACCTTGACGGAGCAGGTGCCGTTTTTCACCAGCTCGCCGATGGCTGTCGGGATGACATATTCGCATGTCATCGGGCTCTCGCCGATATGTTCTTCAATATAGGTTTTGAATAACGGTTCCGTCTGTCTGAAAATCTTCGGTGTGAAACCCCAGAAGTTCATTGAGACAAGCGAGTTCTCATTGACCGGTTTCCATTCGCCGTCCTCCTGATAATAAGGACGTCCGTTTCTGCGCATGATGCTTTTGATTTCCCGGATCGCAGTCAGATTGTTATCCTCATCCTCCTGGCAGATTCCTCTTGTGACAGTGCCGTTTTCACTGATCGTATTGCCGAGACGGTATCCGACCATCGCGTAATGATCATCGCTGATTTCTTCTGTCAGATATCTGTAGATGACCTTGTAGGCATCTTTGCCGTAGAAGTCATCCGCGTTGATAATGGCAAAAGGCTGCTTCACAATGCCTTTGCAGGCAAGAAGCGCATGGGTGGTTCCCCAGGGCTTTGTTCTGCCTTCGGGAAGGGTAATGCCTTCGGGCAGCTTTTCCATGTCCTGGAAGATGAATTCCACTTTCATCTTCTTTCCGATCTTGTCGGTCAGTGCTCTGCGGAAAGCATCTTCATGTTCGCGGCGGATAATCAGGTAGACTTTTTCAAAGCCTGCTTCCTTCGCGTCGTAGATTGAGAATTCTATGATTGGCTCGCCGTGATTTCCTACACCGTCAATCTGTTTCATTCCTCCGTAGCGGCTTCCCAAGCCTGCCGCCAGGATCACTAATGCCGGTTTCCTGTTCATAACGATTATTATTCCCCCTGAATGAGACATACAAATTATACCATCTGACAAAAAAACAACAATCCACGTATAATGAATGGCATGAAGAAAATCATACTGGCTTCCAAAAGCCCGCGCAGAAAAGAACTGCTTGAAAAATGCGGCATTGCCTTTGCATGCATGCCGATGGACATTGATGAATCGCTGAACGAAGGGGAAACCCTGGAAGATAAAATCCGGCTGCTTTCCAGAAGAAAGGCGCAGGCGTGCCTCGACACGCATCCTGAAGCTGTTGTTATCGGATCTGACACAATCGTGACTCTGGATGAAAAGATACTCGGCAAACCGAAAAACAGGGAGGATGCCAAACGGATGCTGAGGGAACTGTCGGGAAGAACCCACCGTGTCATTACCGGTCTGGCTGTGATCAGCAGCCGCAGATGCTATACCGATGTGAGTGTTTCGGAAGTGACATTCGCGCCGCTCAGCGAAAAGGAAATTGAGGACTATGCCGCAAGCGGCGAGTGCGATGACAAGGCCGGCGCCTATGCGGTGCAGGGGCTCGGCGGAAAATTCATCACCCGGATCAGCGGGGACTATTACGCGATCATGGGACTGCCGCTGCATCTGGTCTATGAACAGATCAAACAGCTGGACAGCTATTGATGAAAATATTTTCAGAAATAAAAATCTGAAAATTTGATTGACGGAAAGAAAGATTTTCAATATCATCTTGAATATCGAAGAACAGAACAAGTACCTGCATGCAGTTTCAAGAGAGCCGGGAAGGGTGGAAACCCGGTGACAGAGCGGCAGGGAAACCGGCCTGGGAGATTTCTTTCCGAACAGATGTAAGAAAGACGTATCTGGCGTTAACAGAACAGAGCGACCGGAATCAGATTCCGGTAATCAGTGTGGTACCGCGGTTATGACCGTCTCTGAATGAGGCGGTTTTTTGTTTTTTGATCCTGGGGAGGATTTGATTATGAACAGTGCAAATCTGGGAATGCTGATGGCAATCGGCATTTATCTTGCAGCAATGATCTTCATCGGCTTCCGTTTCTCAAAGAAAAATGAGAATACGGATGACTTCTTTATCGGCGGCAGAAAACTCGGTCCCTTTGTGACTGCGATGAGCGCCGAAGCAAGCGACATGAGCAGCTGGCTGCTGATGGGCCTGCCCGGCGTCGCCTATCTTTCCGGCACGGCGGATGTCGCATGGACCGCGATCGGTCTGGCAGTCGGCACATGGTTCAACTGGCTTCTGGTTGCGAGAAAACTGAGAAAGTATTCGGAAAAAACACATTCCATCACCATCCCGGCTTTCTTTTCCAACCGCTACCATGATGACAGACGGATCCTGCAGTTTGTATCGGCAGTCTGGATCGTTGTCTTCTTTGTGCCGTATACCGCTTCCGGCTTCGCTGCCTGCGGCAAGCTGTTCTCGACACTGTTCGGACTGGATTATCATCTTGCGATGATGGTCAGCGCGGCTGTCATCATTGTCTATACGGCTCTGGGCGGATTCCTTGCGGCTTCCACAACCGACTTCATTCAGAGCATTGTCATGTCGCTCGCGCTGCTGATCATTCTGATTTTCGGTGTCTCTGCGGCAGGAGGACTTTCAGCAGTCATGGCCAATGCCGGCGCTCTGCCCGGATATCTTGGCCTGAATACGATGTTTGATCCGGCTTCCGGTACATCCGTTCCGTATTCCTTTTTGACAATCTGCTCTACATTGGCATGGGGTCTTGGCTATTTCGGCATGCCGCATATCCTGCTTCGCTTTATGGCGATTGAAGATGAGGAAAAGCTTCCGCTTTCCAGAAAGATCGGTACCGTCTGGGTTGTGATCTCAATGGCGGTTTCGATCTTCATCGGTGTTGTCGGTCTTGCGATCACAAAAGCCGGCGCAATTCCGTTCCTGGAAGGATCCGCTTCCGAAACGATCATCGTACGTGCTGCTCAGCTGTTAGCGGATAAGAGTTTCCTTGCGGCACTGGTTGCCGGCGTGATCATTGCCGGCATTCTGGCTTCGACCATGTCCACATCCGATTCCCAGCTTCTTGCGGCATCTTCTTCTGTTTCAAAAGACATCATGGTCGATTGCGTAAAGATGAAGATCGACAAGGGAAAACAGCTGCTGATTTCAAGAATCACACTGCTTGTAATTGCAGTGATCGGCATTGTGCTGGCATGGGATTCCGATTCCAACGTGTTCCGTATTGTCTCCTTTGCCTGGGCGGGTTTCGGCGCAAGCTTCGGTCCGGCAATGTTACTGGCACTGTTCTGGAAGCGTTCCAACCGGAACGGAGCGCTTGCGGGAATGCTGTGCGGCGGCATCATGGTCTTTGTCTGGAAATTCATGGTAAGACCGCTTGGCGGGGCATGGAATATCTATGAGCTGCTTCCGGCATTCCTGATCGGCATTGCGGTCAATGTCGCTGTCTCACTGCTCACCGGGGAACCGGATGAGAAAATCATTCGGGAATTTGAATCGGTTCAGTAAAACATAAGCGTATCTGCACGGTACGCTTTTTTCATGTTCGGAAAAACGGTAGAATAGAGATGTAAGAAAGAAAGGAAATATCATTTATGCCATTTTCAAAAGACTTCTTCTGGGGCGGCGCGACTGCTGCCAACCAATATGAGGGAGGCGTGCACGAAGGAGGTGCCGGCCTTTCCACAGCCGATGTCATGACAAACGGATCACACACTGTCAGAAGACGTGTGACATGGCGCAAGCCGGATGGAGAAACAGGTGCGACACCGCTCTGCTTCGGCAGCCCGGAACGCCATCTGCCCGAAGGCGCGATTCCGGTGGAACTGGATGATGAACAGTATTATTATCCTTCCCACGTCGCTTCCGACTTCTATCATCATTACAAGGAAGACATCCGCTTATGCGCTGAAGAAGGATTCAACTGCCTGCGCTTCTCGATGAAATGGAGCCGTCTGTTCCCCAACGGCGACGATGAGACTGTCAATGAGGAAGGAATCAGATTCTATTCGGATGTATTTGATGAATGCAGAAAATACGGCATTGAACCGCTGGTAACACTTTCCCACTACGAAACACCGCTGAACCTTGCCGCAAAGTATAACGGCTGGGACAGCAGATATCTTGTCGACAAGTTTGTGAAATATGCCGAAACATGTTTCGAGCGTTTTGCAGGAAAAGTAAAATACTACCTGACATTCAATGAAATCAACTGCATTGAACACGCTCCCTATGTCACGGCAGGTCTGATTCATGCCGATCCGCAGAACATCGTCAATGCGACATTCCATCAGTTCCTGGCTTCTTCCCTGACTGTCAAAGCGGCACATGAGAAGTTCCCGGACATTAAAATCGGTATGATGCTGGCATATGGCCCCACCTATGCTTATACAACCGATCCGATGGATCAGCTGCTTGCGCAGAAGATGAGCGACCGCACATTGTTCTATGCGGATGTGCAGATGCTGGGCAGATATCCCAACTACAAACTGGCGGAATATAAGAAAAACAATCTTGTGATTCCGGCACAGGAAGGTGACATGGACATTATCGCAAAGTATACCTGTGACTTCCTTTCCTTCAGCTGCTACGGCTCCCACACCGTAACCTTCCATGATGAAAATGAAGAAAAGGGCGAAGGCAACGGCGGCACCCAGATGCATATGGTAAAGAACCCTTACCTCAAGACCAACGCATGGGGATGGGCAACCGACCCGCAGTGCCTGCGCATCACGCTCAATACGTTCTATAACAGATATCACTGCGATCTCTGGTGTGTTGAAAACGGCATCGGCTGGAATGACAAATTCGAAGACGGAACCGTTCATGATGATTACCGCATTGACTACATGAGAGCCAACATCCAGTCCATGAAGGATGCGGTGGAAGAAGACGGAATTCCGCTGATGGGCTATCTGTACTGGGGCTGTGTCGATATGGTTTCCAACGGCGAAGGTGAAATGGCCAAGCGCTACGGACAGATTTATGTCGACGCTGACAACTATGGCCAGGGAACCTTCAAGAGAACACCGAAGGATTCCTACTACTGGTATCAGAAGTGCATTGCCAGCAATGGCGAAGATCTGAAATAAGATGAAAAAAAGCCTTCCGGCTATTGGTTGACCGGAAGGTTTCTTTTTTCATGCCTGCGCCAGTGACTTTGATTCCAGAAGACGGAAGATATACAGGACAACAGCGATGGTGGCAGCGAATGTCAGCAGGTCTGCACAAGGCATCGAGAAGAGGATGCCGTCAAGCCCGAAGAAACGGGGAAGAACAACCGGCAGACAGACTCCAAAAACGACTTCACGGATCAGGGAAAGCGATGTGGAAAGCATTGCTTTTCCGAGTGCCTGCAGATATATGAAGGATGCTTTGTTCACACATGCAAGAACAATCATGGAAAGATAAATACGGAATGTTTTTAACGCAAACTCCGTGTAATAAATGCTTTCGTTTCCTGCTCCGAACAGCCGGATCAGCCATAAAGGCATGAATTCGACAATCAGCAGGGCAGTCAGTCCGGTCAGTGCCTCTGTTTTCAGCAGCATTGCAAACAGCTGCTTTACGCGGTCACTGCGTCCGGCGCCGGTATTATATGCAGCAGCCGGTGCGCATCCGGCAGCGGTTCCGACAACGACTGAGATGACAATCTGGAAAAACTTCATGACAATTCCGATGACCGCCATCGGAATCTGTGTATATTCCGGATTTGAAAACAACGGATCAAGCAGACTGTATTTTGAAACCATTGAATTGACTGCGGCCATTGATGCGACCAGGGAAATCTGTGACAGGAAGCTTGTCGCGCCGAGCGGGATATATTTTTTTACAATCTGAGGATGAATGCCGAGATCCTCATACCGGAACGGGATACTGTTCATATGCGTCATATACCATACAGTCAGCAGAGCCGTAACAGCCTGACCGATGACTGTGGCGATGGCTGCTCCTTTCATGCCCCAGTGAAGAAGATAGATCATCACAGGATCAAGAATCACATTGGTCAATGCGCCGGCAAGTGTCGCAAACATCGCAAAGCGGGGACTGCCGTCAGAGCGGATCACGGGATTCAGTCCCTGACCGAACATATAGAAGGGGATACCGATAGAGATCCAGAAGAAATATTCTCTGGAAAGCGTCCATGTCTGTTCGTTGACCGCACCTCCGAAAAAGCGGATCAGCACATCCGGGATCAGAAGATAAACCGCAGTCAGCATGAAAGAGGAAAGAACGGTCAGCACAGCAGCGCTGCCGACCGACCGGCGGGCTTCATCGGTTTTTCCGCTTCCGAGCGACATTGACATGAATGTCCCGCATCCGTCCCCGATCATGACTGCAGCCGCAAGGGCGACGACTGTCAGCGGGAAGACAACCGTATTGGCCGCGTTTCCGTATGAACCGAGATCCGGCGAGTTTGCGATGAAGATCTGATCGACAATATTGTAAAGTGCCCCGACCAGCAGAGAGATGACACAGGGAATGGAATATTTCCTCATGATTTCCTGCAGCGGTGCTTCTTCAAGATAAGAATTCTGTTTCATTTTTTACCTCCGACGGAGATTTCTGCCAAAGCCTGACAAACAAAAAAATGCGCAGGTCCTGCCCGGACTTACGCATTTCTAAGCTGCTCAGCGAGTCGTATTATACCAACTGCAGAACAGAAATTTCAAACCTTTTTTTGTTTGTATTCCGCTTTCCGCAAGAGCTTTTTCCGCCGCTTCCAATATGGCTCTGCCGTTCATCGTGCCGTAATCACGCATTTCAATACATGTGACTGCTTTCCGGGGAAACTGTTCTTTTACTTTGCCGAGAGCATAGCGGACCTGCGGTGCCAGCATCAGTACATCAGCGTCATCCGCATAAATACGGGCCTCTTCAAGGCTGTGCGCCGAAATTTCAAAATCACCATCCATTTCAGAAGCAGCCTGCTTCATTCTGCGCATTACCATCGATGTGGACATGCCGAGAGCACAAAGCAATACAATCTTTGTCATAAAACCTCCGAATCTGTTTCAAACCTTATCATATGAATGCATGTTTATTATATTAAGAGTTTTACGGCTGATGACAGATCCGGCAATCAGTGCCGGATGCCGGCATTTTCATGAAATTGTGAATCTTTTGAGAAAGCGTCGATTTAGGTGTTTTTCCGATGCGGGCTTTTGAATAAAATATATGTGTAAGCTTTATTCAGATCATCATTAGGAGGTAACACATGACTTATCAGAAAGAGAGTTTTGAAAATCTGATTGAGAGAATGGAAACCTATCTTCAGGATAAAAAATATGTCGATGCACGGGAAATGCTGCTGGAAGTGGAACCGATCGATATCGCTTTTATCATGGAGAGCCTGCCTGAGGATACAATTCCGATTGTTTTCCGTCTTCTTCCGAAAGAACTGGCTGCCGAAGTATTCGTCGAACTGGAAGCCGACAGCCAGGAGAACCTGATCCGCGGATTCTCCGGATCCGAGCTGAAGGAAGTCATGGATGAGCTGTACCTTGACGATGCCGTCGACATCATCGAGGAAATGCCTGCCAATGTTGTAAAGCGGATGCTGGCAACGGCTGACCCTGAAACCCGGAAAAATATCAATACCATCCTGCAGTATCCGGAAGATTCCACCGGATCGATCATGACCACCGAGTATATTGACCTCAAATCCAATATTACTGTCGGTGACGCCCTCAAGAAAATCCGCCGTGTCGGCCAGGACATGGAAACCATCAACGTTATGTATGTTACCGATAAGGACAGACACCTGCTCGGCTACATCTCCATCCGTACGCTTCTGCTTGCGGATGAAAATGACACGATGGAAGAACTCATGGACCAGGCTGTCATTTCCGCATCCACTCTGGATGACCAGGAAGAAACCGCCCGCAAATTTGAAAAGTATGACTTTTTAACCATGCCGGTTGTCGACAAGGAAAACAGACTTGTCGGTATCGTTACCATCGACGACGCTCTCGATGTCCTCATGGAAGAGACCACCGAAGATATCGAAAAGATGGCTGCTATTACGCCGTCCTACAAACCGTATCTCAACACCGGAATCATCGAAACCGTCAAATCGAGAATTCCCTGGCTGCTGCTGTTAATGGTCTCTGCGACGTTTACCGGACAGATCATTTCGTCCTTTGAAAGCGCGCTGGAAGCAGTCACGATTCTCACTGCGTATATTCCGATGTTAATGGATACCGGCGGAAACTGCGGCTCCCAGGCATCGGTTACCGTCATCCGCGGTATTTCCCTGAATGAAATCACAATGAAGGACCTGTTCAAGGTCATCTGGAAGGAAATGCGTGTTGCCGTAATCGTCGGCTGCATTCTTGCGGCATGCAACTTTGCCAAGCTTATGCTCGTGGACAAGATGCTGTTCCATAACCCGATCACGGTTGCGGTTGCGGCTGTCATCTGCCTGACCCTTGTATTCACCGTTTTTGCGGCAAAGCTGGTCGGCTGCACGCTGCCGATCTTTGCAAAGGGTCTCGGATTCGACCCGGCTGTCATGGCATCCCCGTTTATCACAACCATCGTCGACGCGATCTCGCTTCTGATTTATTTCCAGTTCGCAAAAATGCTGCTGGGATTATGAATCTCATCAAAATCTGTACCTTTTACAAAAGACCGTGCTGCGGTCTTTTGCTTTACCTGCCAAAAAAGGGACTTGTGTTCTCTTCGGGGAAACATTGAAAATAGAAGCAGAACAATGGGGGACCATACAATGCATACAATACGCAGATTCTTTACCGCGCTGATCGCCGTGCTTCTTGTTTTTACCCATCTGTGCACAGTGGAAGCGGCAGACACCATCAGTATCTCTTTCAAGGCAAAATACCAGCAGGATGACGCAAGAGCCATGCTGTCAAAAATCAATGCCTTCCGTACCGGCAATGAAGCCTGGGCATGGGATTCCACAAACAGCTATAAAGTCTGGTATTCGGGTCTCGGAAATCTGACCTATGATTACGGTCTTGAAAAGATCGCCATGCAAAGAGCGAAGGAACTGGCAGTTTATTACAGCCATACCAGACCTGACGGATCAAGGAATACTTCAGCTTATTCTTCAGGGTATCTCGGCCGCTGCGGGGAGAATATCGCATGGGGATTTTATTCCACCGATTCCATGTTCAACCGGTGGAAGGAAGATGATTATGATTACAGCGGCCAGGCTCACCGAAGGAATATGCTGACATCTGCATTCCGT
Source organism: uncultured Erysipelotrichaceae bacterium (assembly GCA_947167125.1). Lineage (GTDB taxonomy): Bacteria > Bacillota_I > Bacilli_A > Erysipelotrichales > Erysipelotrichaceae > Bulleidia. The sequence continues at coordinate 4,242 of CAMVGT010000025.1, read as the reverse complement.
TCAGTCGGAATCGGATGCGTGGAATACAACGGCACCCGCTATTGGGCAATGGAGCTTTCCAACGCGGTTCTCAATACATCCAAGACAACGGTCAGCTCATCGGAACAGTCCATGTCGGTAAGTGTACTGAAAAGCTATCTTTCCATGGATCTTCAGTTCTCCGATTATTCCTACACGCGCAATCCGGAAGTGATCATCCAGGCAGGCGAACAGCTCGATGTGCCTGCAGTGACAGCTTATATTCATGCCAATGCCGGCTATTTCCCGGTTACTCCGTCAATCACTGTGACCAGCTCCAATAAAACAGCCGCAACGGTTTCCGGCGGAAAAATCATCAGCGCCAAAGGCGGATGGACAAATATCCAGATCAAAGGCACATGGCAGTCATTCTCCAGAACACTGACACTGAAGGTCGGCGTCAGCGGGGAAGGCGAATATCACATTCATCTCTATGAACCGAAATATGTGGAATGGGGTGAAGATTTCCTGACAGCCGACGCAATCCTGGTTTGCCAGTTTGACAGTTCTCATGAAAAACGGCTTCCATGTACAGTGACCAAGGATGTTGTTCCGGCAACCTGTCAGAGTTCCGGATACGGCTATTTCTATGCCACATTCACATATGAAGGATCCACTTACCGGGCTGATAATTATATGAATTTCCCGATGCTTGAACATCAGTGGACTGAGCCGGTCTACATGTGGGCGGATGACTTCAGCAGTGTGACTGCTTCTGTCAGATGCGCCGTCGGCGGGGAGACAGAAGAAGAAACAGCAGAAGCATCTTATGAAGTGATTCAGGAACCGACCGAAACCGAAAAAGGCATCGGATGCTATACAGCTGAATTCTCCGATCCGCGCTTTGAAGTCCAGCAGCTGGAAGTGGAAATTCCCGCTCTCGAAGCGCCTGTTCCTGAAGCAATCATGATGAATGAGCCATACATCGTGATGGCGACCGAATCCGCATACCGTCCGGAAGTTCTCATCTCCCCGGACAATGCGGACGGCTCTCTGGTATGGACTTCAGATGATGAAAATATCGCAGCTGTGGACGCAAGCGGAAATATCAGGGCTCTGCGCTATGGAAGTACAGTGATTACAGCAGTTTCCGCACTGAATCCGGAACTGAGCGCACAGTGCACAGTTGATACAAGATATTTTGATGTCAATGATGAAACGCTCTATTATTTCAATCCGGTTTACTGGGCAGCTGAAAGAGGCATCACAAAGGGCTATGACAATGTTTATTTCGGACCGAAGAATTACTGCACAAGAGAAGCAGTTGTCACATTCTTATGGAGAACGGCAGGAAAGCCGAATCCTAAATCCATGACAAGTCCGTTCTATGATGTTCAGGACAGATCCAAATATTATTACAAAGCAGTTTTATGGGCGGCAGAAAAGGGCATCACAAAAGGATACAGCGATGACACGTTCCGTCCCGATGACATCTGCTTAAGAGAACATGTCGTCACATTCCTGTGGCGCTATGCCGGAAAGCCAACTCCCAAAACAACAAAGAATCCGTTCAATGACATTCAGTCTTCCGCCTATTATTACAAAGCCGCATTATGGGCAAAGGAAAAAGGAATCGCCAACGGCTATTCCGACGGCCTTCATGCCGGCGGATTCGGACCCAACCTTGACTGTTTAAGAGAACATGTCGTGACATTCCTTTACCGCTACGCAAAATGAGAATATAAAAACGGGGGAGCCGCCAGGCTCCTCAGTTATTTATTTACTTCAGATAATTATTTATACCGGACTGACGGAGAATCCTGCAGCCCGGATACATAAATCCATCGCTGCCATCGGCAGAGAAAAGTGTTTCAAATACTAATCGCGGTACACCTTCATGGAATGGTACTGCTTTGTGAAAGGAAACAGCAGCGGGACGGTATCGGAATACTTCTGATATTCCGGATCCAGTCCGTAGTTTTTCTCATGTCTTAATTCAAGACGCTGAGCGGAGTTGTACATGACATAGGTGATCAGAATCAATGCGATGATTACCATGATCCACTGTTTTCCCTGAACCGCGCCGATGCCCGATACAGTGACACCGATCCAGAACAGGATCTCGCTGAAGTAGTTGGGACAGCGCACATATTTATACAGGCCTGTATCGCAGAAGCGCTTCGGATTGATTTTCTTTGCGGCTGATTTCTGATGATCAGCTGTGCTTTCGCCGATGACCGCAAGAATCATGATCACAATTCCGATCCAGGCGAAAAGATTGTCCTTTGCGCCGTTGATCACACGGTATGTTGCAGCGGAAGTCTGCGCCGTATACAGCCATGCGAAAAACATCCACATGCATAAGGAAACCGGAACCGGCAGCGCCTTGGTGGAGCCGGTTGCCTCAAGTGTTTTGCGGTAGGCCTTGTTGGTCAGCTCACGTTTGAGTATAAATCCGCCCAGGCGGTAGCCGTAGATGATAAACAGTATGGAGATGACTGTGACAGCAGGCGTCAGGGACTGACTGATCAATCCGAAGATGAGATGGAAGATGCCGATGCACATGACCGCAAAGCCATAGCCGACGGACATGAACCAGACAAATTCCTTAAATCCCATGCAGCAGCCGATCGCCGCAACAATCATCACAATCCACATAAAGGGCGGCCATACGCGGCCGATGAAGGAAGGATCAAGCTGAAACATGCTTATTTCCCTCCGAAATACTGACCGATATATTCCTTAAAGGAAGCGTCTCCGGCAATATCCTTTCCGACCAGGTCATGGGACAGGGTCCATTTGGAGAACAGAATGATGTCATGTCTTCCGGATTTTTTGATTTTGGGAAGGTTGGCAAGAATGGAGAACATCCAGATCGGGGAATCCTTGATGATGACCGGCTTGCCGGCAGCCCGGAAGCACATTTTAGCCATCTCCTCATAGGTATATGTTTCTTTTCCGCCGACTTCAAACAGTTTATTTGTATCATTCATGTGATCGACGATATAGCGGGCAAAATCCGGGCAGTCGACCACATTAGCCTTTACGCCATGGTAGCCTTTGAGCAGCTGCATTTCACCCTTGTCGATATAAGGTTTGAATACTTTTGCGATGTCATAGAAATATCCGGTCGGACGGTAGATGACATAATCCATGGAGCCTTTGCGGATTTCTTCTTCCATCATGTATTTCGCATGCAGCATCGGTACCTTTTCAGCACCCGGTTCATTGCATGCAATGACGGAAATGTAATTGAATTTCTTTACATTTGCCTTTTCAGCTTCATGATAAAGATTCAGATTTCCCTGATAGTCGATATCATAGGCGGTAAATTTTACGGATGCGCCGGTTAAGCCCATTGTCGTAATGACGATATCAGCGCCATCGCACAGTCCGCGCAGAGTCACAGGATTTGTCGCATCGATGCAGCGGAATTCATATTTTCCTTCCAGTCCGTTATTCTCTTTTTCTTTCAGATCAGCCGCGATCACAGTATGGCCGTCATGAACAAGCACTTTGAGAATTTCAAAGCCGAGATTGCCGAATGCGCCGGCAAGAACAATTTTCATAATCTGTATACCTCTTTTCAGAAAACATTATACTCTTCGGATTCAACAGTTTTCTCCTGCAATTCATTCTTTTTGTATTCATGCATATTCTGCTGTGCGAACAAAGGTTTATGGATGATCCGGTGGAAGAGGAGGCTGTTCGGATGTAAAATAAAAAAGCTATGGTACGTTTTGATTCGTTGGATAAAAAACCGAAGATCTGGTATCTGGGGGCAGCTGCGATCCCTGTCATTGCGGCTGTTGCCTGGCTTGTACATTTTGACAGACCGGAACTCTACGGAATTACGGCCGGTCTGATCGGCGCTTTTCTTTTATTTGCAGTAGTTTCACTTTTCCGTGCCGCAAGAGGACAGCTGCGCTATAATCCGTATTCCTACAATACGGTTTACTACATCGGCTTTTTCATCTTCACTTTGCTGGTACTGGTGATTCACTGTCTGGATTCATGGCAGTTATTGAGCAATCCGGATCTCTACTCATCCCGCTCATTGCTGGATGGGCTGGAGAGTTCGGCTTCCACGTACATGATTCTGTCGCTGCCGTTTGCAGTCATTGTGTCGGTCATGCTGGCGGTGTCCAATATCATCCTTCTGAGAAAAGAGGGCAGGAATCTCACCAATCTGCTCGGTATCATTCTGGCAGTGCTTTTGGTCGGCGGAATTCTGGTGTACTGGCGGGCGGACTATTACGCGACAGGAAGCTATGAGGAAGTCCG
>CAMVGT010000024.1 GCA_947167125.1 uncultured Erysipelotrichaceae bacterium | reverse complement strand
TATCACAGGGGAAAACGAAAAGGTGCATAATCTCACATTTGATTTTGACTGTGGTTGGTTGTACAGGCTGATTCATGAAGTTGAATCACTTATGCCGAAGGAGTAGAACATGGAAAAATCATATCGTGATGCATCAAGACGGTTCGGATGGACTGACAACCCTGTGATGCGGAAACGCTGGAAAGCACATCAGGAGCACAAGAAAAGATGCAGAGAAAAAGCGAAGAAAACGCATGCTCTGTATGTAAGCGACCGTGAAGCATGGAACGCAGAAATTTCCAAGCTGAAACCCGAAGAGCAGACAAGACAGCGGAAGCTGGAAGCATTGAAAGAAAGCTTGCTTGCTAAATTAAAACGGTAATAGCACAAGACGGAAGCGGGCGGGAATTGGAAAAACTTGTGTTGTTATAGCCTTTTTAGGCAAATCAGTGCATGGTGCACAACCCCTTTCTAACGGGGGACTGCATGCCGAAAATGGTATGCAGTTCTCTTTTTTTATACACTTCCTGAAATGCCGTTTTTAAGCCGATACAGGACGAACGGGAAGGGATGGGGGAAACGGTCACAATGCATTGAAATCATTCTGTAAATGAATTGTTTTTGACTGTATGAAGGGATTGGGACGGCATACCTACCCCCCCGCCCCTTCAATGGGTGCTGATTTTTCAAAAGGGGGATGCGGCGGGTGGCATTGCACGTAAAAGCGATGTTTTTATATAGAATACCCCCATAAAAATCAGCAAAGTATACCCACAAAAAAAGGATGCAGGCAGATGCATCCAAGGTGAAACTGTGGTTAAGAAAGGATATATAAATGATACCGAAGCACAAGAAGATTTTGAAGGGGTAAAAATCCTGGCATGGAATGCTATATTTCTTTTATGGAACTGAAAGACTTGGCAAAACCGAAATACATTATGCTGACGGTTGAATCAAACAATCTTCTTATTTCATTACTGCGAAATACAGGCGGGGCTGATATGCCCGATTCTTTCCGCAAGCTGGTAAACAGGCTGGAAGAAGAAAACAGGCGGTTACTGGAAGAAGCGGAAGCTATACAGATGGCTATAGATTCTATAGCTGATAAACAGATTGTGGATATGATACGCATGCATCAGAAGGGGAAAACGTGGGGGCAAATATGTATGCGGATTTACGGATATTCTGATTATGGTTACTGCCGAAAACTGGTATTAAGAGAAATCAGCCATTTATAAAAATGGTTTTTTCTTTTTTTTGTTTTTACATTATGCGCATAATGTGATAGTTTGGTATAGAAAGGAAGGTGATCGGAGAATAGCAAGGAAAAAAGGAACGTTTGACCAGTCACAATATATTCAGCAGTTTATGCGTGAAAAGTATTACCGCCTTCAAGTGCTGCTTAACAAGGAAACGGATGCTGATATTATCGAACGGCTGGAAGAACAGGAAAACAAGAGCCATTATATTAAGGCTTTGATTCGTCAGGATTCACACAAAAAATAAAAGTGTATGTGTTAACTGTCAGCAAACAAGATACACACATACACAATGCAATTTGGATTGCTTCTTTATTATACACAATTAAGCAATCCGCACTAACCTAAAAGAGAGGATGCTTATTATGAATGAAAACCCTTATGTTTCAGCCGATTTATCGGAAATCCCTAGTTATTTGGGCGGTTTGGCACTCATCGTTGAAGAACTGATTAATGGAATTCAGGAAGGCGGTACAAGCGAATACCTTCCCTATGCCGGGCAAATCATCGGGGACAATCTGCGATTGATAGGTGAAGCTATCGAACAGCGAGAAGCGGAATACATGCGTGATAAAGTGAGTGATGAAGAAATTACAGCTTCCCAGTATTTGAAATTGAAGGATATGCTGAGTGCTTCGGAGATTGAGGAAATGTTATCTGAACTCGGGAAAAAAGATCTTTCTGAATTAACCCAAAGACAAGCGGTAATTGCTTTGTACGAAAGCGAAAATCAGTAGTAATACTACTCAGGGCGGGAATAACCGCCCTTTTTATATTTGCTGGTAACAATCATGCACAGGGGTAAATATGGGATGCTCTAAAATCAGTTTTACAGAAGAAAATGAAGATTCAAAAGATAGTTTTCAGGATGGTAACAACCGCCTTTTATGCTGGTTAAATTGTCACCAAAAACCCATTTTTTTATGCTACTGTCACCAAATTGTCACCAAATCACGATTTTTTCAAAAAGTATGCTTGCATGAGTATAAAGAAAAAGCCCTTAAATAAAGGCTTTTTTAAGTGGAGCATACGGGGATCGAACCCGTGACCTCATGATTGCGAACCATGCGCTCTCCCAGCTGAGCTAATACCCCAAACGGAACATGACTATTGTATCACGTTCCTTTAAAAATGCATCACTTTAATATAAATTTGCGAGCGGCTTTTCTGCCTCTGAATTCAAGATCCAGCAAAGCGCCGTTGATCATTGTCATCGAAGGAATCGTGTGTCCGACATCCGCCTGATAGAGAACCGGAATTCCTTCCAGCGCCATCCTGATTCCGTCTTCATAGGACATGCCTGTTTCTGATGATTCAAACAGAACCCTTCCGACAATCACGGCTTTTGTATGCTCAAACCATCCGGCATATTTCATCTGCACAAGGGTGCGGTAGAAGACTTCCGCGCTCTGCGAGAAATTGTCGAAATACCAGATGATGCCGTCATCCTGATACTTCTTTACGAACTTCTTCGCGCCGTCAAATTTTGTGCCGATCAGGTCTTTCAGAACGTCGATGCAGCCGCCGATGCAGCGTCCCTGCACATGGATATCTCCGGCAGTGGATTTCCATCTGACCGGTGTGTCGAATTCAATCTTTTCGGCAAGGAAACCGGGTGCTTTCATATAGCGGCTGAAACTGGTCTGTACAATTTCCTTTCCGGAAATGATATCCATATTGTTTTTCAGATATTTGGGCAGAGGTTCAATATCATAGGAACCTGCATTTGCGCCATAGATTGTCGCGACATCATACAGGGTTGTATACGGAAACAGCAGTCCGGTGGGATCGGAAGCGCCCATCAGCCATTTCGGATGTTTCTTCATGGCATTCCATCCGGCATATTCCAGCATCTCATTCAGAAAATCTCCGCCGGCAGCTGCCATCACCATTGTGACGCTTTCATCTTCAAACAGCTGTGTCAGTTCTTTTCCGCGCGTCTGCGCATCTCCGCCTCTCTGGTCATTCAGACGGACAGATGCTGTTTCTTTGATCTGCCATCCTTTCTTTTTTAATACCGCAAGGGAGCGGTCAAAATCTTCAAGCTTTCTTCCGACACCGGCACTCGGTGCGCAGATGCCGATCGTATCTCCTTTTTTCAGGAATTCAGGATAGATCATGGTCAGTTCCTCCGCACTTATTATAAACAAAAATACACCGGATGATGCGCCCGGTGTATTCTGCTTCCTTAAGGAGTCTGCTTATATAGGAAAGGTTAGAAAAGGAAATTCATATGAATCAAAATTCTTATATTCGCTGCATTGGAAGCAGTTATGTAAGCCCGCTGTCAGCTTACACGCGTATGATAGCGTCCGATTGTAAAATCTTTGCGGAAGGATGATGAGAATCTCGTGAAATAATATGTGAAACCATACGCATAAATACAAAAATCCGCCATGTACAGCCTCAGGGGGAAGGAGGTACGGCGGTATTTCTGCATTCAGGAGTAAAGCATGTCAAGGGTTAATGGAAGGGGGAAATCCATTGAGTTCATTTCAGCCCTGCTCCATGGGCTGTGTAAGCAGCTCCTATCTGTTTACATGTGCAAGTATATCGGAGAAATGTAAAAGAATCGGGAACGTTCTGTGAACATTATCTGAACAAATATGTGATGCAATCACAGAATTCAGTTTCAGGTAAAATGCTATACTTGCTGTATGAGTGCTGTTTTGATTACCGGCGGATCGGAAGGGATCGGCCTGGAACTTGCAAAATTGTATGCGGCAGCGGGAAATGAGCTGATTCTCTGCGCCAGAGACAGAATAAAACTGCATGATGCGAAACATGAGGTGCAGAAGCTTTATCATGTGCGCTGCGAAACCATCTCGCTGGATCTTTCTGAACGCAATGCGGCAAAGACGCTTTATGAGCAGGTCAAAGACCGGCACATTGATACTCTCATCAACAACGCCGGCATCGGCTTTACCGGAAAAAGCTGGGAAATACCGCTGGAAGCCGAAGAGACCATGGTCCGTCTGAACGATGAGGCCCTGCTGGGCCTGACCAAGCTGTTTCTGAATGATTTCATTCAGCGGGGTGAAGGGACGATCGTCAATGTGGCAAGCACAGGAGCCTTTCAGCCGGGTCCGTATATCGCAGGCTATTACGCATCGAAGGCATTTGTGCTGAATTATACAAAAGCACTGGCGGAAGAAACAAAAGATACCGGCGTGCATGTGTGCTGTCTGTGCCCCGGCCCGGTGGATACGTACTTTTACATGAAGTCCGGCGGAAAGAAACCGCGCTTTATCATGAGCGCGGAAAAAACCGCACGGATCGCATATGAAAAGATTCGGAAAGGCAGGACAGTGATTGTGCCGGGATGGATCAACAATCTTGTAAGATGGCTGCCGCTGTCAGTCAGGATTGCCTATGTGAAACGGTCAAAACTGAAAAGCCTGAAGAAGAAAACAAAACGGTGACTTCCGCTGTCATATCACAGGCGGCAGAGTCAGCCGTTTTTTGCAAAAGAGCACAATACTTACACAAGCCGGCAGCCGGATCTTACTGCCGGCTTTTATAACGGACTCTGCACAGAACTCTCATGCATAAGGGAAACATTTCAGAAAATCCGGCAGACAGTGTCTGTACAGATGCAGTGAAAAGAGAAAATTACACCGCAGTATGGCCGGTACAGACGATTGTCACTGCGGTTTATTCGTGATTTCTGAAAAAAATCTCATGTTTGCATGGCTTCGGGTGTTTTTTTGGATAAAAAATATTGCTGTTGATGTTATTTCTTTATAAAAATATGTCCAAAATTGATTATGATAAATGTGCAAATGCACAGATATTGGGGGTATTAGTGCGTAAATTGCGCAAATGTAAGATTTCATAATCGTATCACATCATTTTATTGGGAGGAGATTTATGAGGAAGCGTTCAATTTTAGCCGGAGCTGCGTGTATGATCCTGCTGTGTGCATGCGGCGGACAGCAGGAAAGTCCTGACAGTTCCGCTGCACCGGCAGAGGGAGAAGCGGCTGAGACAGTTCAGATTTTTCCGAAAACAGAGACAGCTCTGATCGGTGACACGATGCCGTTTTTTGATGACGGAAAGATGAACATCTTTTATCTGGCTGATCTGCGCGACGGTAAAGTCGGCTATCATCCCTGGGGACTGCTTACAACGGAAGACTACTGCACATTTGAGGACAAGGGCATTGTTCTTCCCTATGGCGAAACGGCTGATGACCAGGATATTGCGCTGGGTACCGGCTGTGTAATTAAAGATAATAATGGCCTGTATCATGCATTTTTTACCGGACACAATGACCACCGTGCACCGGCCGAAGCGATCATGCATGCGACAAGCCCGGATATGCTGGACTGGACAAAGATCCCGGAGGATACCTTCCTGGCAGCGGAAGCGTATTCCCAGACGGATTTCCGTGATCCGTACGTGATCTATGTTCCTGAAGAAAGTCAGTACTGGATGCTTGTGGTCACGCGTTCGGAAGGAACCGGCGTCATTGTCAAATACACCTCCAAAGATCTCAGCAAGTGGGAAGACGGAGGAATCTTCTTCAAGGACGATCTCGGATACGGAACCAATATGGAGTGTCCGACTCTGATCAGATTCGGGGACAAATGGTATCTCACATTCTCTGATCAGTGGCCGGACAGAGTTGTTCATTACCGGATTTCCGATTCGATCAGCGGACCGTTTGTCAAACCTGAACATGACACCGTGGACGGAAACGGTTTCTATGCAGGAAGACTGGAAACAGACGGAACAAATCTCTACTGTGTCGGATGGAACGGCACAAAAGTCGGTCATGATGACGCCAATGAGTATGACTGGGCAGGAAATGTGGTGGTACACCAGCTGAAGCAGGAAAGTGACGGCACATTGAGCGCAGTTGCCAATGAAAGTGTGATCGCGAAGATGTCGCATCAGCTCGGCGAAGAACCGGCTGTGATGACAAATACAGTCACTAAACTGGACGACGGATGGAAGTTTGCCGGTGATGAATATGAACTTGTTCAGTTTGATGCCTTTGAAAATGCCGGCCGGATTGAGGCGGATATTTCCGGGTATGAGGATGATGATAAGTTCGGAATCGGATTCGCACCGGACTTCAGCAATGTCAGCGCATTGAACTATGTGTTCAATGTTCCGGAAAACAGAATCGAATTCTATAACACAGAACGCCTGATGGATGACGATCCGCAGTCATATATTGACTTTGATTTCAGCGGACGCGATTCCATTCATATCAATATCTTCGCAGACGCCGGTGTCGTTACGATGTATGTCGATGACGAGGTGGCGCTGACAGCCAGAATGTACACCTCACAGGGAAGCAATTGGCAGCTGTTCGGAATTAATTCAACCGCGGGATTCGATCATTTCAATCTCTATCAGTAAAACCATGCGGAAGGGCTAATACTATGTCTGAAAACAATAATAAGAAAGCGGGAATCGCCGCATTGATTGCGGCATTGTTCGCAAAACACAGAAAGGGTGCTATCGCGGCTTTGCTGGTACTGCTGGCAGGTGCAATCGGCAGCGCTGCTCTGTTCTCAGGCGGCAGCGGCAGTAAAAAAGGCGAAGAGGGCGGAACTGAAATCATTGAAAAATTCTGGCCGGATGCATTTGTCGCAAAAGCGGATGACGAGCCTCCTTTTGAAGATGATCCGAACCGTACAAACAACGCGTTCAATGTCATCGATTTCGGTGCACAGGGATCCAACGGCTGGTTCTACCGTTATGGTGATTACAAAAAGCCTGACCGTTCACACCGGATGGAACGCTTCAATGGTGAAGCATATACCCAGACCGGCGCAAACGGCCTGGAGATCAAGAACAACTTTGTCCATACCGCACAGGGCGTTTCGCCGATTCTGGAATGGCGCGCAGCCCAGAACGGCAAAGTAAACGTCACGGTCGCATATGTGAAAAATGTCAACGGCGACGCGAATCCTTCCTATCCGGACGGTGTGCAGCTGCTTGTCTACAAGGGAAAGGAACTGCAGAAGCTTGAGAATGTTCCGATCAGCACAACGGAGGAAAACTTCGCTCTGATCGAGCTCAATGATCTCGAGGTCAAAAAGCTGGAAAGCCTTTACTTTGTTGTCAATCCGAATACAAACAACGCATATGACGGCGGCAGCCTCTACGTGGCTGTTTCGGATGTAAACAAGAAACAGACCATTCTGCCTGATACCGGCAGAACAAATAACAATGCCAACAGCACAGAAGATTTCGGCGAACAGGGATCCAACGGCTGGATGTATATGTATGGCAATGATCCTTCTGACTGCCATCCTGTTTCCCATGAGAAGGACGGCGAATATATCGACCGGATTTCACCTTCCCTGACAATCAAGAAGGACTTCATTCATCCGTCTCTCAACCATAATGCGGTTCTGGCATGGAACCCGGCGGTGAGCGGATATGTGGATGTGCGTCTGCGCTATACAAAGTTTGAGCAGAACGACGGCATGCCTGATTTCCCGGATGGGGTCCGCGTCAAGATCTTCAAGAATGATACAGAGCTTTTCAATGAGCATGTGGATGTGCCTGATTCCGGAGAAATCCTGATCAAGGAACGGATTCCTTCCATGGCAGTCTCGCCTTTGGATATGCTGTATTTCATGGTGGACGCGGAAGGCAACTCCTCCTATGACGGCGGTGCCCTGGATGTCACGATCATCGATATTAACGGAACAACAGATGAATCTGCTGTTGTGACCGAAAAGGGTGATATCCGTCAGAACTTCGCTGATGTCAAGGATGATTTCGGTCCTCAGGGCTCCAACGGCTGGATCTTCCAGAGCGGCTATGGCGATGATCCGTTCAACGCCCGCAATATGGCACCGTTTGATTCTGTTCAGGACAGATACTTCTCTGACAACTGGCTTGAAATCAAACGTGATTATGTCAATACCGGTGAACATGACAGTTCTGCAGTCATCAAGTGGAAGGTTGCCCAGAACGGAACAATCTCCATCCGCGCATCCTATACAAAGATGAAGAACGAGGATAAAAATCCTGCATGGCCGGACGGCACAAGGGTTTCCCTCTATGCAAACAATACACTTCTTGCCCGTCAGACATTTGAACCTCTGACAAACCAGGAAGTCACCAAGCGTCTGGACATCGCTTCCCTGAATGTCCGTCAGGGTGACTACATCACCATGGTTGTCAACGGTATCGACAACAACGCTTATGACGGAGGCAAGTATGAATTTGCGATCAGCAGCCTGAGCGGCCTGGTCGGCAATTCAGAAAAGAACGTTCCCGCAACTTACAGCGGAAAGAGAACAAACTTCGCATCCACACTCGATGATTTCAACGGCACACAGGGATACAACGGCTGGTATTACCAGTATGGTTACAACAGAGATCCGTTCTGTGCAGTGAATATCGAAAACTGCGAAAACAATGAAAAGTATTATACAAGCGACGGCGTTGAGATCAAGAAGGACTATATCGTACCTGCAGGCAACGGCAAATCTGCCAATGTTAAGTGGGTTGCGGCTGAAACCGGCGTGGTCAACATTGATCTGATTTACAAAAAGCTGCTGAACGAGGATGCCAATCCTTCCTGGCCGGATGGAGTCACTGTCCTTCTGATGAAGAACGGCACAGTCCTCAAAGAGCAGTACTTCGCACCGCGCACTGACGCTGTGGTAACCGGAGATCTCTCTGTATACGGTGTACCCGTAAACAAGGGCGACTGCATCACCATGATCGTCGATCCGGGTGAAAACGCAGCTTATGACGGCGGCAATTACCTCTTCGTCATCGAAGACGCAAACAAGACACCGAAAGTCGCAGTCGGCAATAACGACAACCTCACAGTCCTCAATGACCTGTCCTCAATGCAGCAGGGAACAGACGGATGGTGGTTCCTTGAGGGAACAGAGCCTTCCAACGCAAAAGTCCTGACAAAGAAGTCAGATGACGGCCTCGGATATGAATCCAGAAGATCCGAAGGACTTGTCATGAAAAAGGACATGGTTCATACAGGCGGCTATCTCGATCCGATTTATCAGTGGCTGCCCGGCGCAGACGGACGGATTGATATTTCCGGAACTTATACCAAATGGGGACAGGAGGATGCCAATCCTTCCTGGCCGGATGGTGTAACAGTCCGGATCTGGCGCAACAATCAGCTGCTTTACAAGCAGAAAGTCGCCGTAAGACGCGGTGACGGCAATGACAATGTCATTGACTTCAGTTTCGAAAATATGAGCGTCAAGCGCGGTGACAAGCTGAGCTTCCAGATCAGTCAGGACAGCAACTGGGCTTGGGACGGCGGCAGACTCTCCGTGGTGATTGAACCGACATCAACGATTGATCTGAAGCCGGGCGATGACAACAAGACAGTTCTGGCAGATCTTGGATCAATCGATCAGGGTACAGACGGCTGGTACTTCATGGAAGGTACATCAGTCGGAAAGGCAAAGCTGTTAACCAAGAAGAGCGATGACGGCAGCGCATATCTGTCCGTTAAGGATCCGGGTCTGGAAATGAAGAAAGACTACGTCCATACCGGCGGCAAAATGAGCGCAATCTACAAGTGGGTAGTCAAGGAAGCAGGAAAGATTGATCTGGGCGGCAGCTATACCAAGTTCCCGCACAACGACGCGAATCCTTCCTGGCCGGACGGAATCACACTGACCATTTATCAGAATGACAAGCAGATTCTGAAGCAGAAGGTTGAAGCGAAGCAGGGAGACGGTAATGACAACATCTTCGATTTCAATTTCGAAGAGATGGATGTCAAAGCCAATGACGTGATTTCCTTCATGATTTCTCCTGATAACAACAACGCATGGGATGCAGGCAGACTCTCCGTTGTTATTGAACCGACATCGACGATTGACCTGAAGCCGGGCGATGACAACAAGACAGTTCTGGCAGACCTCGCATCAATCGATCAGGGTACAGACGGCTGGTACTTCATGGAAGGTACGGAAGTCGGCAAGGCAAAGCCGTTAAGCAAGAAGAGCGATGACGGCAGCGCATATCTGTCCGTCAGGGACGCAGGTCTTGAAATGAAGAAGGACTACGTCCATACAGGAACCAAGCTGAGTGCGATCTACAAGTGGGTAGTCAAGGAAGCAGGAAAGATTGATCTGACCGGAAACTATACCAAGTTCGCACACAACGACGCAAATCCTGACTGGCCGGACGGAGTCACACTGACCATTTATCAGAATGACAGACAGATTCTGAAGCAGAAGATTGAAGCGAAGCAGGGAGACGGCAACGACAATGTCTTTGATTTCAGTTTCAAAGAGATGGAAGTTGAAGCCAATGACGTGATTTCCTTCATGATTTCTCCTGATAACAACAACGCATGGGATGCAGGCAGACTCAGCGTCAGAATCGGCAATGAAGAAGGCGAACCTGAACCGTATCCTGCAGACAGAACAAACAATACAGTGCTGGCTGAAGACTTCGGTGAACCGGGAAGCCAGGGCTGGTACTACGGCTACAGCAACTGGAACGGCTCCGTATTCACATCAATCCTGAACAAGGACGGCGAAAAATATGCAGGTGAAAACGGACTCGAACTGAAAGCAGACTTTGTCCATCCGGGACCTGACGGCGATCACAGTGCAGCCTATAAATGGGTTGTGGCAAAAGACGGAACAATCAAAGTTGAAGGTGAATATACAAAAGCACCGAACAGCGATGATGCAAACGCAGACGGCGTAACATTCAGAATTGCACTGAACGGTGAAGAAAAAGTCTGGAGAGGCGATGAAATCAAGGCAGGCGGAATCACAGAGCCGAAGACAGTCACATTCGATGAAACATTCGAAGTCAAGGCGGGAGATACACTTGTATTCGCAGTCAATCCGGAAGGCAACAACGCCTATGACGGCGGCAGCCTCAGTGTTAAGATCAGCGATGCCGGTGAAGAAGAAGGCGAACCTGAACCGTATCCTGCAGACAGAACAAACAATACAGTACTGGCTGAAGACTTCGGTGAACCGGGAAGCCAGGGCTGGTACTATGGCTACAGCAACTGGAACGGCTCCGTATTCACATCAATCCTGAACAAGGACGGCGAAAAATATGCAGGTGAAAACGGACTCGAACTGAAAGCAGACTTTGTCCATCCGGGACCTGACGGCGATCACAGTGCAGCCTATAAATGGGTTGTGGCAAAAGACGGAACAATCAAAGTTGAAGGTGAATATACAAAAGCACCGAACAGCGATGATGCAAACGCAGACGGCGTAACATTCAGAATTGCACTGAACGGTGAAGAAAAAGTCTGGAGAGGCGATGAAATCAAGGCAGGCGGAATCACAGAGCCGAAGACAGTCACATTCGATGAAACATTCGAAGTCAAGGCAGGAGATACACTTGTATTCGCAGTCAATCCGGAAGGCAACAATGCCTATGACGGCGGCAGCCTCAGTGTTAAGATCAGCGATGCCGGTGAAGAAGGCGAGCCTGAACCGTATCCTGCAGACAGAACAAACAACACAGTACTGGCTGAAGACTTCGGTGAACCGGGAAGCCAGGGCTGGTACTACGGCTACAGCAACTGGAACGGCTCCGTATTCACATCAATCCTGAACAAGGACGGCGAAAAATATGCAGGTGAAAACGGACTCGAACTGAAAGCAGACTTTGTCCATCCGGGACCTGACGGCGATCACAGTGCAGCCTATAAATGGGTTGTGGCAAAAGACGGAACAATCAAAGTTGAAGGTGAATATACAAAAGCACCGAACAGCGATGATGCAAACGCAGACGGCGTAACATTCAGAATTGCACTGAACGGTGAAGAAAAAGTCTGGAGAGGCGATGAAATCAAGGCAGGCGGAATCACAGAGCCGAAGACAGTCACATTCGATGAAACATTCGAAGTCAAGGCAGGAGATACACTTGTATTCGCAGTCAATCCGGAAGGCAACAATGCCTATGACGGCGGCAGCCTCAGTGTTAAGATCAGCGAAGTCAAGGACGAAGAGCCTGCAGCAGAGTACAAAGTCAGCTATGCATATGATCAGGATTATCCGCAGGAAGTCATGGATACACTTCCTACGGATGATCAGATATACGCAGACGGTGCGGAAGTAACCGCAAAACAGCCGTCAGCTGTATCTGTGGCAGGAGCAGTGAACAGCGAAGAAGGCACCTGGGATTTCCAGGGCTGGGACGCTGAAACCAAAACCGTACAGGCAGCGGATGTCACATTCACAGGCACATGGAAATTCACCGCATCCAGAACAAACAACACTGTTCTGAAAGATGATTTCAGCGATACCCAGGGTAAAAACGGCTGGCGTTACGGTATGTGTGACTGGGATGGAAAGAACTTTGAAGAACTGCCTTATGACGCGGCAGAAAACAGATACATGAACAGCGGCGCCAAGCCTGAACTGAAGCCCGACTTTGTTGAACCGGGCAGCGGCAGAAACGCAGCCTATAAGTGGACTGTCGCAAGAGACGGCAAAATCAAACTCGACGGTGAATATGTGAAATTCGCAAACAATGAAGATCCTGAGGCGAATGGAACATGTTTCCGCATCTTTATCAACGGCAGTGAAAAGGAATGGTTCGGAAACGACACACAGGGCAATTTCGCCGAAGAACGAAAGATTGCCTTCGTCCGTGAATACGATGTCAAAATGGGTGATGAGATCATGATCGCAATCGACCCGGACGGCAATGACAGCTATGACGGCGGCCGTCTGAGTCTGACCATCTCCGCAATTGAATAACATTGTATTCAGGCTGAATCCGAAAAGCAGGATTGAAGTCCTGATCAGAGCATCAAAAAAACAGGTATGAGAATGATCAGAATGATCTGTCATTCATACCTGTTTTTCATTTGAGTCATAGCAGGACATCTGAATGTCCGCTGCTGTCAGTTTCCGCCGTTCTTGTTGAATATGGAATTCCAGCGCATTTTCACGCGTGCCCAGAAGTTCCGTTCTTTGGGAACGGTGATCCGGATTCCTTTTTCAAACATGAGATGTCCGTCTTTTTCGATCCGGATGATACCGGTGATTTCCTGATCATCAAGACCCGCGCTCACTTCATCAGTCAGAGTGGAGGTGATCACAGGGGCATTGCCGGTTCTCATATCCTCACTGATTGTTTCATCACTGTGTATTTCAACGGTTTTATCATGGTCGGAATAATGAATGACAACAGTGTCCAGCAGATCCTCCTGTGTTACAACGGTTGTCTTCTCATAACCATGAAGATCATTCAGGAGTGCGGAACTCTCATTCAGATGACCGTGGGAATTGATATCATCCTCATCGCAATGCGCATTGACACCGACCAGCTTCATACCGTTGATTTCCGCCCACCAGGCAAGACAATGCCCGGCTTCATAGGTGAATCCGGTCTTGGAACCGATCAGTCCGGGCAGGCTGATACCGAAGTAATCCGCACTGTACCACGTGGTCGATCTCATTTCGATTCCGTCAGGATACAGAAGAGTCGGAGATGATGTGTATTTCTTTGCGGAGAATATTTCGACAAACTGTTCATTTTTAATGCAGTATGACAGCAGTGAAGCGATATCGCGGGCAGTGCTGTAATGGTTATCGTCATGAAGCCCGGTGCTGTTGACGAAATGACTGCTGCTCATTCCGATCTGCTGTGCCTTTTCATTCATCAGGTCTACATAGTTCTGCACGCTGCCCGCAACTGTGAAGGCAAGGGCGTTGGACGCGTCCGCGCCGCTTGGCAGTGCCGCTCCGTACAGGGCATCCCTGACTGTGATTCTGTCCCCCGTTATAAATCCGGCAACCGTTGCATTTGCCTCAGCCAGACCGTCAACCATAGGGTCCGTGATCTCAATGATCTGATCCATGTCAGTCAGATGATCCAGCGCCACAATCACGGTGAGCATTTTTGTCATGGAAGCGGGATACATTCTTTCATCGGGATTCCGTTCCGTAAGCACCTGTCCGCTTTCAGCGTCGCAGATATAAATATAATCACTGCCCAGTCCTTCATACAGGGAAGGGTCGGGTGTCTCTGCATATGCATTGACCGGCCATGGCTGAAACAATGCAAGAACCATCAGCAGGGCAGGCAGGATTCTGAGATATTTCTTCTTTTCCATATGCTGTATTCTATCTTCTTTAAAAGGAAAAAACAATTTGGATCAGTCGATTTTAATTTTGGTAATATCATCGTATTTATTGATGAAGTACCAGGAATAAAGCACATTCAGATAATATTCCATACATGCATGGGATGAAAAGTTGGCATAGCGGCGGTATTTCTTCTCTTTGTCGGGAAGATACAGAACCACATCGCTGAGAAGCGCGAGTTCACCGGAACGCAGGGACGTGAGTGTGATGGAAGGAACGCGGTTTTCTTTCAGAATCCGCGCGCATTGCAGTGTTGATTCTGTCACACCGGAAAAGCTCAGCAATAAGCCGCAGTCCTTTTCACCGAGGGTCTGGGCGAGATGGCTCTGCTCGCCATAGACGGGAGAACTTAAGAACTGATTGAAGCCTGCACGCATCATCCTTGCCTGAAAGGCAAGACCTGAGACAAATGCGTCGCCGACTCCGAATATGACGACTCTTTCCGCATTCATCATCAGTCTGCCGGCTCTTTCAAAGTCATCGGCTGAAGCGGAAATCAGACTCCTGGCCTCTTTCAGCGATTCCTCGGTCAGTTTTTCCAGGCGCAGCGCGATATCATTGATCCCATCCTGTTTGTGAAAGGGAATGTTGGCGTCGATTTCATTGATCAGCTGCCGCTGCTGTTCCAGCTCTGCAGAAAAACGGATCTTGAATTCCTGGTAGCCGCTTAAGCCGATTCTTTTGCATAAGCGGATGATCGCTGCCGGCGAGGTGTATGTGTCCCTGGCAAGTTCGGCAGCGCTGCGGCTGAGAATCTTATCTTTTTTTTCGAGAATATAACGGGCGATTTCTTTTTCATTATGGGAAAAACCATTCCGGTCTTCCAGCTGTCTGATGATTTTCATGAACATATTGTAAGCGAAATGAAATAAAATTTCATCCATTTTGAAATGCTTGGATTCAATATTGAAAGTTCCTGCCAAGATGGTCCGCACGCATTGTTTTCGTTTTTATGTTCCGATATATTTTTCTTGTCAATCAAAGGAGAAAAACATAATGGCAGAAAAGAAGAGTGTCAAAATCGTTACAATCGGCGGCGGCTCCAGCTACACACCGGAACTGATGGAAGGCTTCATCAAGCGCTATGAGGAGCTTCCCATCCGTGAGATCTGGCTCTGCGATGTCGAAGCAGGAAAAGAGAAGCTTGAAATTGTCGGTGCGATGGCACAGAGAATGTGGGACGCAACACCGTATGATGTCAAAGTCCATCTGACTCTTGACCGCAGGGAAGCACTGCCCGGTGCTGACTTTGTCACAACACAGTTCCGTGTCGGTCTGCTCGATGCGAGAATCAAGGACGAACGCATTCCGCTCTACTACGGTATGCTCGGTCAGGAAACAAACGGTGCCGGCGGTATGTTCAAGGCATTCCGTACAATTCCTGTCATCCTCAGCATCATCGAAGACATGAAGGAACTGTGCCCTGACGCATGGCTCATCAACTTCACAAACCCGTCCGGAATGGTTACTGAAGCAGCGATCAAGTGGGGCGGATGGAAGAAGACTGTCGGTCTCTGCAATGTCCCTGTCGGCGCACTGCTCAGAGAACCTCCGCAGTTCGGTCTCACCGAAAGAGAATGCATCCACCAGTTTGCAGGTCTCAACCATTTCCACTATCACAAGGTAACCGATGCGCATGGAAATGATCTGACAGACAAGCTCATCGACAACATGTATGATCCCAATGTCGATG
Source organism: uncultured Erysipelotrichaceae bacterium (assembly GCA_947167125.1). GTDB lineage: Bacteria > Bacillota_I > Bacilli_A > Erysipelotrichales > Erysipelotrichaceae > Bulleidia. The sequence goes on along the minus strand of CAMVGT010000024.1, from coordinate 21,012 downwards.
ACGGAACACCGGCAAATATCTTCGACTGCAAGTTCCTCAAGGAACACTTAAAGCAGATTCAGCTGATTCCGTGCGGATATCACCGCTACTACTACATGCATGATGAAATGCTCAAGCATTCCATCGAAGAATTCAACACAGTCGGCACCCGCGCACAGCAGGTCAAGCAGACAGAAGCTGAACTGTTTGAACTCTACAAGGATCCGAATCTGAACTACAAGCCGGAACAGCTCTCCAAGCGCGGCGGCGCTCATTATTCCGATGCCGCATGCGAATGCATCTGCTCCATCTACAACGACAAGAGAACCCACATGGTTGTCTCCACACAGAATAACGGCGCAATCAGCGACCTGCCGTATGACTGCATCGTTGAAATTTCCTGCATCATCACCGGCAAAGGCCCGATGCCTTTGAATTGGGGCAGCTTCCATCCGAGTGAAAGAGGATATGTACAGATGATGAAGGCAATGGAAGAATGCGTCATTGAAGCAGCGATCACCGGCAACTACGGTCTCGCACTGGCCGCATTTGAAATGAACCCGATGGTTGAACACGGTCACATTGCCCAGACAGTTCTCGATGAACTGCTTGTCGCACATGAAAAATACCTGCCGCAGTTTGCGGAAAAGATTGCCGAACTCAAGGCAGCAGGCGTCTATCCGAAGGATGAAGTTGTTCAGGATCTCCTGAAAAACGGAAAATAAAACATTGCATACCGGGGATTATCTCCCCGGTTTTTGAACAGAAAAGAAAGAGTGAATCATGGCATTTGACATCGTCAGCGGAACATTGAAGAAATATGAAGGCAATGATGAACAGGTCATCATCCCGGATTCGGTAGAACGGATTGCGGATTATGCTTTTTACGGTGCCGCAGAACTGAAAACAGTCATCTTTCCCGACACAGTGGAAGAGGTCGGCTCCAATGTCTTTTACGACTGTGAAAATCTGATAGAAATCCGTCTGCCTGATTCACTCTCATTTCTGGGCAGCGCCGCCTTTTCAAGATGCGCGAATCTGAAAAAAGTGATCTTTCCCGATTCGCTTACCTATCTTCCCAAGATCACATTTTTTCAATGCGAATCACTGCGCGAAGTCCATCTTCCCGCAAAGCTGGAAAAGATTTCCCGCGCATGTTTCGAACAGTGTCACAGCCTGAAGGAGATTGTTCTGCCGGACAGTGTCAAGGTTCTGGATGAAAATGTTTTTGATGACTGCACGTCTCTTGAAACCGTAAGACTCAATGAGGGTTTGCAGTCCATCGGCGAGAATGTGTTTTTTAACTGCAATTCCCTGAAGGAGCTGGTTCTTCCTGCTTCTTTGCAATCCATCGGAAAAGGCGCTTTTGAGACAAGGGGAAAACTGAAGCTGACAGTTCCGGATGATATGATGATCCATTCCAAAATGCTGGACAACAACTGGAATATGTACTGGAACTTCGGCGTCAACCGTCGCTACAACGGCAGAAACGAAGACAACTACCAGCTTCATGATTCAAGGATTGCCAATGTGAATCTGAAGGAATGGAAGCCTGCCGCAAGACTGGTTCTGGCTCTCAATTATCTGGAAACCTATGATCATCCGATAGATTTTTATGATTCCTGGATCAGTGAGAATGGTTCAGAACTGCTGGAAAACATGGTGAATGAAAAGAGGTTCAAAGCATTGAATACTGCTGTGGAAAACGGCATGATTGAAACGTCTTTGATCGAACCGTATTTAAGCAGGATTGCGGACCGTACAGAAAAGGCGAAGCTTCTGGAAATGAACAGGAATCAGGAAAAGAAGGACGATCTTTCTTCTCTTGATCTTGATGATCTCTTCTAAAAAGGAAACGGATATGGATGAAGAACTGCTGGAAATCAGCGATGAAATATTCGCATATATCATCTCGCAGCTGACCCTTCATCTGCGTTTTATGGATCCCGCCCTGAACCGTCTGAAAACGGTGGGGGACACCATGGAATACAGATGCGACGGTGTGTTTTTTCATTATTCCCCGATCGCTCTGATCCGTACCTTTCAATACAATCCCAATGAGCTTGTGCGCGGCTATCTTCATGCCGTACTGCATTCCGTTTTCCAGCATCTTTATTTTTCAAAAAACAGGAAGATGTCGCTCTGGAATCTTGCGGCTGACATGGCAGTTGAAAATGTGATTGAAGAGCTCGGACTGGACTGCACAAAAACAGAAGCGGATGAAGAAAGAAGACGTTTGATCGCAAAGATCAAAGAAAAGACACCGGATTTTACCGCCCAGCGGATTTACCATGTTCTGGAAGAAATGGAAACCGATGAAATCAGGCTGATGGCGCCGGTATTCAGCTTTGACAATCATGAAATCTGGTATGAGATCCGCGATGCGGTATCGTCCGGCGAATCCATCTATGGGGAAGAAAACCGGGATGATCCGACCAGAAGCGGAAACGGAACATTTGAAGGCGCAACCCATGATTCGGACGAAAAGACGGAAAAGGAATTATCCGGACCGTCGGATGAAGAAATCCGGATGGTAAAGAATGCGTTAAAAGACTGGAAGGATATTTCGGAAAAGATCGAAACCGATCTTGAAACATTCCATAAGGAATACGGCGATCAGCTGCCGGCTCTGGTTCAGTCACTTGCCTCGCTGCACAGGGAAAAATACAGCTACAGCACATTCCTGCGGAAATTCATGAAAAACGGTGAGAAGCTGAAAATCAGCGATGAGGATTTTGACACCATCTTCTATACCTATGGATTAAGGCTGTATAAAAATCTGCCGCTGATTGAACCGCTGGAATATCAGGAAATGAACAATATCCGTGAACTTGTGATCGCGATCGATACTTCCGGTTCGGTTCAGGGAGATGTTGTACAGTCATTCCTGCAGAAGACATGGAACATCTTTTCGCAGAAGGAAAACTTCTTTACCAGATTCCGGATTCATATCATTCAGTGCGATATGATCATCCGCGATGTATGCGAAATCACATCGATGAGCGCGTTTGACCGGTATATTGAAACCATTGAACTCAAAGGATTCGGCGGAACCGACTTCCGGCCGGTATTCACCTATATACAGGAACAGATCGATCTCGGCGTTTTCAGAAAACTCGGCGGACTGCTCTATTTCACCGACGGGGATGGCGTCTATCCCAAACAGAAGCCGTCATTTCTGACCGCATTCCTGTTCCCGCATAACAACAAAGATATTGCCGTACCGCCATGGGCGATCCGGTATTCCCTGGAAGGAGACGAATAACATGCATATCAAAGAAGCGAAGAAACAGATCCGCAGCGCGATCATCGCCTATTCCTCAAAGGATGAGTTCGGCCATCCCAGAATCCCGGTGCAGGCACAGCGTCCGGTATTCCTGGTCGGTGCGCCGGGCATCGGAAAAACAGCGATTGTGGAACAGATTGCCAAAGAGCTGGATATCGGTTTTGTTTCCTATTCCATGACCCATCACACAAGACAGAGTGCCCTCGGTCTTCCGTTTATTGTGGAAAAGGAATACGGCGGAGTGAAATACAGTGTATCCGAATATACAATGAGTGAAATTCTTGCCAGCGTGTATGATGAAATGGAAAAGACAGGAAAGAAGCAGGGCATCCTGTTCCTTGATGAAATCAACTGTGTTTCTGAAACCCTTGCACCGAGCATGCTGCAGTTTCTGCAGTATAAGACATTCGGCAGGCATAAAGTCCCGGAAAACTGGATTGTGGTGACAGCAGGAAATCCGCCGGAATACAACGATTCGGTCCGTGAATTTGACATTGCCATGCTGGACCGTCTCAAAAAGATTGAAGTGGAGCCGGATTACGGCGTCTGGAAGGAATTCGCCGTAAAGGAAGGCGTTCATCCGGCAATCCTTTCCTATCTTGCGATCAAGCCCCAGTATTTCTACCGTGTTTCAATGACCGTGGACGGCAAGAGCTTTGTGACGGCAAGAGGCTGGGATGATCTTGGCAAGATGATTTCCCTCTATGAAGAAAATGAACTGGATGCGGATAAAGCATTGATCGGCCAGTATATTCAGGATGAACAGATCGCTTCTGATTTTGCCAATTATTATGAACTGTTCCGCAAATACAGATCGGATTATCAGGTGGATTCCATCCTTGCCGGAAATGCAGGAAATGAAATCACAGAGCGCGCTTCAAATGCGAAGTTCGATGAAAGACTGTCACTGATTTCACTGCTTCTTGATTCCCTGCAGGATCAGATCTCTTCCGTACTGCGCGAAGAGGACAGTCTGAAGCAGATCGTTGCGGACATCCGTGAAACAAAACCCGTGAGTGCGGACACATTGGCAGAAAAGCAGCGGGAATGGAAAGAAAAGACATATAAGGAAGACACAAGGGAGAATCTGCTGCTGTATGCACATATCGCAGAGCAGTATGCACCATTGATCAAAGCGGCTTCCTCTGATCCGCAGAATGTTAAAAAAGAACTCGGCGCTTCTCTTTCCGCATTCAAAGAAATGAATGCGTCAGCACAGAGTTCTCTGGAAAATGTATTCGGTTTTATGGAAAAGGCATTCGGCAAGGGACAGGAGCTGGTCATTCTTGTCAGTGAGCTGACCATCCGTCCGGATCTTTCACGCTACATCTATGCCCATGGCTGCGATAAATATTATGAATACAATGACCGTCTGCTGTTTGAAGACAGAAAGAGCATACTGGGTGAAAGAATCGACGCTTTGAATCTTCCTGAAGCAGAAGATCTTTAAAGATTTTCAGGATTGTAACAATAACCGAGCATCATACCGTAAGAAGATTCGCAGAAGCGGATCTTCTTTCCGTTCATCGACATTTCCTGCTCTTTTCCGATCTTCGGATCATCCATGATCATTTCCGTCAGTTTCAGGGTGTCTTTGATATACTGCCTGTTCAGCTGAACCGGAGACTGCCATCTGTGGCCGGGATAAACGGCAAGCTGATCCATTCCTTCTGTCTTTTCCAGAAGGTTTTCAATCGCTGTTTTCAGATTGTGCAGAGGCAGGCATCCCGGTATCTGCATCCAGAAATGACCGGAACCGATGGCATCGCCCGCAAACAGATATTGATGTTTACGGTCAAGGAAAACAGCACTGCCCGGCGTATGTCCTTCCAGCATGATGGTTTCAAGCTGTATTCCTCCAAGATCAAAGATCTGCCCGTCCTGCAGTTCACTGAAGCATTCCGCAGGAAGGGGATCATCCAGGAAATCCTGATACAGTGAAAAATCCTTTTCACTCATCCACATCCGGATTCCTTCTTCCGCAAAGCGCTTTACGGCTTTTCCGGCATGGTCGGGATGGCCGTGGGTGATCAGCAGCTCAAGCGGTCTGTCTGTAATTCTGCGTACTGCATCATAAAGTTCTTCTGTTTCCTGAAGAGCATCGATGAGAACTGCCCGTTCTTCACCGATATAAAGATAGGCATCCACATTGAGATGCATATCATCATCTGTTTCATTGATCTGAAACAGATTGTATTTGATCTGACCGATGGAAAGTGTCATGTTTGTTACCTCTTTGTGTATGGTATCACAGGAAAAAGAAGAATATGATAAGATTGTTTCAAATTCGAAAGGAATTGAATGATGGATAAAATTGCGAGTTTCACAGTCAATCATCTGGTTCTTGAACCGGGTGTCTATGTTTCAAGAAAAGACCGTTTCAAAGATACAGTGATTACAACTTTTGATCTGCGGATGACCGCACCGAATAAAGAGCCGGTCATGAATACTGCGGAAATGCATACAATCGAACATCTCGGTGCAACCTTTTTAAGAAACCATGAAGTCTGGAAGGACAGAACGGTTTATTTCGGACCGATGGGATGCAGAACCGGCTTCTATCTTCTTCTTGAAGGAGATCTGGTATCGGAAGATATCATTCCGCTGATGATTGAAATGTATACATTCATCCGCGATTTCAAAGATGAGATTCCGGGAGCCGCGGCCGCGGACTGCGGAAATTATCTGGATCAGAATCTGCCGATGGCAAACTGGCTTGCGGACAGATATCTGAACAATACACTTTTGAATATTGACGAAAAACATATGAACTACCAGGAGTAAACATGAAAATCGGAATTATCGGTGCGATGGAGAGTGAGATTTCCTATATCCTCTCCCGCATGAACAGCAAAGAAGAAACATCAAAAGCCGGCATGAAATTTGTGACCGGCACAATCGGAAAGACAGAAGCAGTTGTGGTAAGAAGCGGTGTCGGCAAAGTCAATGCGGCAATCTGCACCCAGATTCTTGCGGACTGCTTCGGCATCACGCATCTGATCAACAGCGGCATTGCCGGTTCCCTCAACGCCGAAATCAATATCGGCGATGTGGTGATTTCCACCGATGCCGTCCAGCATGATATGCATGCGGAAGTATTCGGATACAAACCCGGAGAAGTGCCGGGAATGGGATTTCAGACATTCAAAGCAGATGAGACGCTGCGCAGAATGACAGCGGATATGATCCGTAAGACAGCTCCGGAAATCGCGGTCTTTGAAGGAAGAATCGCGACCGGCGACGAGTTTGTGTCTTCTTCCGAAACAAAAAAGAGAATCCGCGAAGTATTCGGGGCGGAATGCACCGAAATGGAAGGCGCGGCGATTGCCCAGACAGCGTCGGTCAACGGAATTCCGTTTGTGATTATGCGCTATATCTCCGACAAGGCGGATGAAAGCGCAGAGATTTCCTATCCGGAATTTGAAGCACAGGCGGCAAGACATTCAGCCGAACTGATTGTGTCGGTTCTCGAACAGTTTTAAGAAAAAAGGATAAAAGAAAATGACAGCGTGGACAGAATATGAGCAGTTGATCAAAACGGCAGCCATGATCCTTTCGGGGATCTGTCTTGCGCTGTTTTTCTATGCCTCTTTCAAATACAGTCAGGAAAAAACAAAAAGAAACCGAAACAAAGCAATTCGGTCTGCCATTTTCTTCCTCTTTTCGCTGGTATTGTGGATTTCACTGCTGTACCTTCCGGTCAGTCAGAATCAGCCGGATATTCCGTTTGTCTATGAAGAGATTGCGGAATATACCGATGTTCCTTATACAGAAATCAACGGAAACCGTCCGTATTTCACGGATGTAGAAAAACAGGCAGAACCTTATCAGACATTCAGTGAGCTTGATTCCCTCGGCAGGTGCGGACCGGCAATGGCAATGCTGGAAAGATCAATGATGCCCAAAGAAGAAAGAGAACCGCTGGATTCCATTAAACCAAGCGGATACCATAATGAATATTATGAAGACCTGATTGAAGACGGTTTTCTTTACAACCGCTGCCACCTGATCGGCTTCCAGCTGACCGGAGAAAATGCGAATGCAAAGAATCTGATCACCGGTACCAGATATTTCAATACCGAAGGCATGGAGCCGTTTGAAAATCAGACCGCATCCTATATCCGCCTGACAAAGAATCATGTGCTCTACCGCATCACGCCGGTATTCATCGGAAAGGAACTGGTATGCCGCGGTGTATTGATGGAGGCGTATTCGATTGAAGACAAAGGCGAAGGCATCTGTTACTGTGTCTTCTGCTATAATGTGCAGCCCGGAATTGTAATCAATTATTCAGACGGCACCAGCAGACGCGCAAACTGAATCATGTATGCATGCGCAGAAGGCCTGAACTATAATAACAATGACAGGAGATTTAATCATATGAAATTCTTAAAAACATTCACAGCAGCAGCACTGGCCGCACTTCTTGCCGGCTGTTCCGGATCCGCTTCCTACAAAGCAGGAACCTACAGCGCAACCGTCATGGGACATAATGAAAACCTGACCGTCGAAGTAACCGTATCTGAAACAGCGATCACTGAAGTCAAAGTCACTGAACAGCAGGAAACAGCAGGCATTGCGGACGCGGCTCTCGAACAGATTCCGGCCGCAATTGTGCAGGCAAATTCACCGGATGTGGACGCGGTTTCCGGCTGTACCGATACATCGGAAGCGATTATCGAAGCTGTAAAGAGTGCTCTGACACAGGCGAAAGGCTGATTGAATTCACCATACAGAACTGAAACGATGAGGATATTCCGTTTATGAGGGATATCCTTTTTTATATAATTCTTTATTGAAAACGCTTTCTTTTAATGCAATAATGAAATTCCTTTCGCCTTGTTCTTTGAAAACTGAATAGCTGAATACGGCAGACAGATGATGACCGGATTTCAGGCACATGGCTCAGAATTACCGCGGCTTTCGTCGAAACGTTTTGCATTGTTTTTGTTTGTAAAGTTGGAGGATACTATGCAGATCAGAAACAGAACTTTCTTCATTTCTGAAAACGTCAGTGACTATTACCGTAAAAAATTCGCAAAGGATATTTCACTCCGGTGCGGAAAACTTACGGTGTCACCTGATGACCGTGCTGACTACGTAATCTATGATGCTCAGAAAACAGACGGACCTGAGAAAGACCGTTCCCATTCCTGTGTCAAAATAACAGTGAATGAAATGGTGAGCTTTCTTGATTCAGCACCGCAGCCGGAGAACGGCGGATTCTGTATCATCGGCGGCGAGCTGGTGAAATGGGTTCCGGAAGAGTTTGAAGGGCACACTCTGAGAATTTCGTCCGGTGTAACCGGAATCAGGAAGGACGCGTTCAAACCGGTTTATGCATGCCAGAAAGCTGTATTCAGAAAAACCATCAGACAGGTGAAGCGCATCATTTTCCCGAAGACACTGCGTTATATTGAACAGGACGCATTCGCCGGCTTTAAAGAACTTGAATCAATCCGTCTGCAGGAAGGCATTCAGGAAATCACCGGTTTCCGCGGCTGCAGGAGTCTTGACAATGTGTCATTCCCGAAAAGCTGTACGAAAATCGGTGACTATGCTTTCGCTTCCTGCACATCTTTCGCACATGCGGAGTGGCCGGAGAATGTCATTGAAATCGGAGAGAACGCATTCAGCGGGACAGGTTTCAGGGAGTTTGTATCCTGGGAAAAACTTGAAAAGATCGGCGCTCATGCCTTTGAAAAATGCAGATGGCTGAAGGAAGTGAATCTGAGCGGCCGCACCATTGTATGCGGCAGAGGCGCGTTCCGTGAATCCGGAACCGAAAAGCTGATCATCAATGCGGAATCCTGCATATTGTCAAAAGGCTGCTTCGCATCCTGCCCTCAGCTGGAAGAATTTGATCCGGAAAAGGGTGATTTGAAGATCTGTCCGGATACATTTCCGCCTTCTCTTCTTTCCAAAGCGCTCTTTGAACTCCATCGGGGCACATGTACGGAAAAAGCAGGCAGAATGTGGAGAGATATGATCCGCAGCTCGGGTCTGAAATTCATCGAACAGCTGCCGCCTGATCTTTATGCCGGCTATGGCGCATTCTGCGCTGAAATTGCCGGGATCAAAGATTATAAAGCGGATATCCGCAAAGCGGCTGAAAAAGAAGCGATGGACAGATTGAAATGGCTGGTGAAACATCTGGGACTGAATCCCAATGTGCGCCGTTATTTCAAGCAGGGAAGATTATATTATTCCTATCTGACTGCCGGCGGGTTTATGGGATCGGTTGATACAATCAGCTATGATCCCCGCTATGAACAGATTGTCAGGCAGACGGAAAAGCAGTTCGGCATCCTTGTCTATCATGTCATTGAGTCTTACAGCTATGGACCGGAACTGGTGATGCTGTGCATTGAACATGACTGGCGGGACTGGGAAATCAGCCGTCCGGATAGCAGCTGGATGATGGCATATGTTTACAATATGGAACTTGGCGAAGGTGAATTCGGCGATGTAAAGCTGGCTTCCTATCAGGGAGCGCTTTGCAGAATCGGATAGCATCAGCGATGAACCCGGGTGAACGGGGAGAAATCCCTGAACACCCGGTTTTTTCAGTGGGAAATTCTCTGATGCTGTGATAATCTAAAGCGTATGGAAAAATACAGAATCTTTGTGATTAATCCCGGCTCCACTTCCACGAAGCTGGCGATGTTTGAAAACGATGAAAAACTCTTCGAGTGCGATGTATTCCATGACTCGACGATACTCCGGAACTTTGCGACACTGAATGATCAGGTTGATTACAGAATGGAGGTAATCTTTGATTTCCTGAAGGAAAACGGAATCAGCCTGGAAGGCATTGACGCGATTGCCGCAAGAGGCGGCGGATGCTATTCCGTCATCAGCGGAACCTATGAAATTACCGATCTTCTTGTTGAAGACGCAAAGGCAAACAAAGGAAAGCTCTATCATGCTTCACTGCTCGGCGTTCAGCTGGCACAGCGTGTACAGCAGATCTATGGCGGAAAGATGTATATGATCGATCCGACATGCACGGATGAACTGCAGGATCTTGCAAGAATCACCGGTGTGAAAGGATGCTACAGACATGCCGCATCCCATCCGCTGAACCTCAAGGCAACATCCAGAAAATATGCGGAATCCATCGGAAAGAAGTATTCCGATCTGAATCTGATTGCCTGCCATATCGACGGCGGCATTTCCGTCACTGCCCATAAAAAGGGCATGATGATCGATGCGATCGACGGGGCAGGAGGAGAAGGACCGTTCACACCGACCCGCATGGGCGGCATGGCGGTTACCGATGTCCTGCGCTTCCTGTATGGAAAACCTGCCCAGGAAATCCGCGATCTCTGTTCTGTTACAGGAGGATTCTCTTCCTGGTTTGGAACATCCAATTCAGACTATGTCCATGAACTTGTGGAAAAGGGAGATCCGAAGGCAGTCATGATCTGGAATGCGATGATCTACCGCATTGCCAAATGCATCGGCGAAATGTCGATGGTGCTGCATGGCGATGTCGACGCGATTATTCTGACCGGCGGCTTAATGCGCTTTGATGATATCCGCGAACAGCTGCAGGAATACTGCGGATGGCTCGCACCGATTGCGGTCTACGTCGGCGAATGCGAAATGGAAGCGCTGGCCAAAGGCGTTCTGCGTGTGATCAAAGGCGAGGAAGAACCGAAGGTCTATTCCGGAAAACCTGTCTGGGATGGATTTGAATGGGATAAGTAAAAAACAGCTCCGGCTGTTTTTTTCTGCGCCTCAAATGAAAAAATCCCCGGAATTTCCGGGGAAACAGGAATGCTTATTCGTTTTCGAGATAGACGTGCTTCATGACAACCGGTGTCAGCGGCTTGTCGCGGAAGTTTGTTCTGACCGAAGCGATTTCATCAACTGCTTCAATTCCTTCAACAACTTTTCCGAATGCGGCATAGCTTCCGTCAAGATGCGGTGCGTCCTGATGCATGATGAAGAACTGGCTGGAAGCGGAATCCGGATTCATGGAACGTGCCATGGAGATAACGCCTCTTGTGTGCTTCAGCGGATTGTTGAATCCGTTGGATGAGAATTCACCTTTGATTGTTTCTTCGCTTCCGCCCATGCCGGTTCCGGTCGGATCGCCGCCCTGGATCATGAAGCCTTTGATGACTCTGTGGAAAATCAGACCGTCATAGAAACCTGCTTTAACCAGTTTGCGGAAGTTTGCGCAGGTCTTCGGTGCTGCTTTGTCATCGAGCTGAATCTTGATGACTGCGCCGTTGTCCATTTCAATAATTACCATATCGTTTTTTCCTCCGTTATTGAAAAGGGGCATTTCCCCATGCCCCTATATCATACATTATTTCAGATTCCAGATGTCCCAGTTATACTCACGGATTGTTCTGTCACTGCTGAAGAAACCTGCCTTGGCTGTATTGACCAGAGACTTTCTCTTCCACCATGCACGGTTTTCATAATCGTACAGTGCTGTTTCCTTGACTGCGCAATAGCTTTCAATATCGAGCAGAGTCATGAACCAGTCTTTGTTGATCAGGTTTTCTCTCAGCTCGCCGAGCATATTGACATCGCCGATTGCGGAGAGTTCCGGACCGGTCAGGAAATCTACGATTTCGTGGATGGAAGCGGAACGGTAATAGAAATCTGCGGAATGGTAGCCATGGGAGTTATACAGACCGATGACTTCATCCGATGTCTTGCCGAAGATATAGATGTTATCCATACCGACAAGATTGCGGATTTCAACATTCGCGCCGTCCGCTGTACCCAGTGTGACAGCACCGTTCAACATGAACTTCATATTGCCGGTTCCGGAAGCTTCCTTGGAAGCCAGGGAAATCTGTTCGGAGATATCGCATGCCGGAACAACTGCTTCCGCCTTGTGGACGTTGTAGTTTGTCAACATGACAACTTTCAGCCAGGGTGCAACATCCGGATCGTTGTTGATCAGTTCCTGCAGGCAGAGAATCAGGTGAATGATATTCTTTGCCATTGTATAGGCAGGAGCTGCCTTGCCGCCGAAGATGACGGTGATCGGTGTCATCGGCTTCTGGCCGCGCTTGATCATCAGGTATTTGTAGATGACCCAGAGGGCGTTCATCTGCTGCCTCTTATATTCATGCATACGCTTGATCTGAACGTCGAAGATGGAGTTGGGATCAACTTCAATGCCTTCTCTTTCTTTGATCAGACGGGCAGCGCGCTGCTTGTTGTGATATTTGATTTCAACCAGATGGTCGAGCACGTTTTCATCGTTATAATATCTCAGCAGTTCTTCCAGATGATTCGCGTCGGACTTCCATCCTTCACCGATGAGGTGATCGATATAATCGGAAAGCTCAGGGTTGGAATGCATCAGGAAACGGCGGAATGTGATGCCGTTTGTCTTGTTGTTGAACTTGCTTGCATAGACATTGTAGAAAGGCTTGAGTTCCTGGTGCTTGAGGATCTCGGTATGCAGAGCCGCCACGCCGTTGATGGAATGGGAGAAATGCATATCCATTTTTGCCATATGAACACGGTTCTGATCATCGATGATCGCGAGATCCGGGTTGCCGTTGAAAGCGCAGTAAGCCGCATAGTCCAGACCTTCAATGATCGGAATCAGCTGCGGTACAACCTGCATCAGGTAGCTCAGCGGCCACTTTTCAAGAGCTTCCGCAAGGATTGTGTGGTTTGTATAGGCACAGACATTGGATACAATGTCAGCTGCGTGCTTCAATGTGATGCCTTCATTGATCAGCAGGCGCATCAGTTCCGGAATAATCAGAGAAGGGTGGGTATCGTTGATCTGAATCGCGACATAGCGGTCAAGATGGCGGATATCATGTCCTTTTTCCTTTTCTTCCTTCAGAATCAGCTGGGCTGCGTTGGCAACCATGAAATACTGCTGATAGATTCTTAACAGCTGTCCGTTTTTATCGGAATCATCCGGATACAGGAACAGAGTCAGGTTCTTCGCAATATCGGTTTTGTCAAAGGCAATGCCGTCATGGACAATGCTTTCATCGACTGTATCAAGATCGAACAGGTGCAGGGTGTTTCTGTTTCCGTGATAGCCGATGACATCCAGATCGTACATTCTGGATTCATATGTTTTTCCGGCAAGGGAAACTTCAAAATGAACGCCTGTATCTCTGAGCATGTTTTTGCCGGAGAGCCATTCATCAGGTACTTCATACTGCTTGCGATCGCGGAACTGCTGCTTGAAGAGGCCGAAATGATAGTTCAGTCCGACGCCGTCTCCTTCCAGATCCAGTGTTGCGATCGAATCCAGGAAGCAGGCAGCCAGTCTGCCGAGACCGCCGTTTCCGAGGGACGGTTCTTTTTCTTCCTTTTCAATATCTTCCATTCTGATTCCGTTGGCGGAAAGAAGACGGTTCATTTCGTCATAGATTCCCAGGTTGATCAGATTCTTACCCAGCTGTTTTCCGACCAGGAATTCAGCACTGATGTAATAGACTTTTTTATTGCTTCTGATTTTCGGCAGAGCTGCGGATCTGGCTTTCACCAGGTCAACCATTGCTTCATAAATTTCAGAAGCAGATGCATTGGAAAGCGGTTTTTTCAGATATTCCGCAAATTCGTTTTCCAGTGACATAATCTGCTTTTCCTCCTTGTAAACCGGCATTCCGGCAATTACAGTTGAAAAGTATAACACAATCCGTTTCAGTGTCACGCTTTTCTTACTCTTCTTATATAAGTAAAAAACCGCGTGTTTACGGCATGTTTGACATGCATGCGTGGATTTTTTGGGGTCGGCGCTGTGGAAAAAAGACGGTGTTTGGTTTATTCTTATTCTGAATAAATATGAGGTTGCAATTATGAAAAAAGCAGGAATACTGATGCCTGTCGCATCCATACCGTCAAGACACGGCTGCGGTTCGTTCGGCAAAGAAACATACCATTTTGTGGATCTGGCTGCCAGAGCAGGATTTTCGATCTGGCAGATCCTCCCTCTGAATCCGCTCGGCTACGGCAATTCTCCTTATCAGCCTTATTCATCCTATGCAATGGATGATATTTATATTTCCCTTGACCGCTTGCATGAACTCGGTCTGATCCGGAAAGCTCCTTCCTTTAATAAGAAGGCGAAGCAGATCGATTATGAAGCAGTCAGAAAATTCAGGGAACCGTATCTGCGCGAAGCATATGCCAATTTCAAGCCGGATCTGAACTATTCGGCATTCTCCTATCAGGAATGGGTGAAAAACTATTCCGTATTCATGGCGCTGAAAAAGAAGAACGGCATGAGATGCTGGCTTGAATGGGAAGACGCGGATGAAAAGAATCAGCCGGTTACCGGCAATCTTATCCTGAAGCCTTTTGAAGATGAAATCCTGTTTGAAGTATTCAAGCAGTATATGCTGTATCTGCAGTGGAAGGATCTGAAGCAGTATGCCAATGACCGCGGTATTGAAATCATGGGAGACATTCCTTTCTATGTCGGCATTGACTCTGCTGATGTCTGGGCAGACAGAAAGAGCTTCCTGCTCGATGATGACGGCAGACCGATCTTCATTGCCGGTGTACCGCCGGATTATTTCTCCGCGACCGGACAGAGATGGGGCAACCCGATCTATGACTGGGATTATATGCAGGAGAATGATTTCTCATTCTGGGTCGAACGTATTTCCTATACCCAGAGACTGTTCGATATCATCCGGATTGACCATTTCCGCGCATTTGATACCTATTGGAAGATCAATGCGGAATGTCCTACCGCAATCGACGGCGTCTGGGTGGAGGCACCCGGCTATCAGCTGTTCGATACATTATTTGATAAGACAGAAGATCTGAAGATTGTGGCTGAAGATCTCGGCGATCTGAGAGCTGAAGTTCACCAGCTGCGTGATCATTACAGCTTCCCGGGCATGAGAGTCATTCAGTTTGCTTTCCTGCCGGATGAATCCGATGTGCATGACAAGCCGCTGCAGCTGGTCTATACCGGAACCCATGACAATGACACAATCTTTGCATGGTACAGGGAAAAGTCACAGGCTGAAAAGAGAAAGATGCGCAGATATCTGCGCTCTGAAGGCTATCATACCCACAGCTTTATGAATGATGTGCTGAGCTATGTGATGCATACACAGGCGGAAATGGCAGTCATTCCGCTTGCCGACTGGCTCCATCTCGGCCATTCGGCAAGACTCAATACGCCGGGTACAGTCGGTGCGCCGAACTGGATGTGGCGTCTGACATCGCTTTCCGCATTTGCGTCAAAGACAAAAGATATCCGCAGTCTGCTGGAAGAGGCAGGCCGGATTGAATGTGAGGAATAAGGCCAATGGGTTTTCTGTTTAATCTCATCAAATCCATTCTTTACGGCATTGTGCAGGGAATTACCGAATGGCTGCCGGTAAGCTCAACGGCGCATCTGATTATGATGCGTTCCTTTCTGCCGCTGAATGTATTTGATAACACGGCATTCAATCAGGAATTCTGGGACCTCTATAAGGTCGTAATCCAGCTCGGCAGCATTCTTGCGGTCGTTGTCCTGTATCACAAAAGACTGAATCCGTTTCAGAAGAAGATTGCAAAAAAGAGAAAGAACAACATCTTCAGAATGTGGGTCATGATTCTGATCGCATGCATTCCGACCGGAATTGCAGGCATCCTGCTGGATGATGTCATTGACAATGCGTTAAGTTCCTCATGGGTGATCTCATTCATGTTAATCACGGTCGGTGTACTTCTGATCTGGATGGAATTCCAGGACCGGGATGTGAAAGTCACATCAATCGGAAGAATCGCTCCGATCCATGCATTGCTGGTAGGCTTCTGGCAGATTCTGGCATTGATTCCGGGAACCAGCAGAAGCGGTGCCACAATCTTCGGCGAAACGATGATGGGCTTCAACCGTGTTACTGCTGTTGAGTTTTCCTTTTTTCTGGCAATCCCGGTGATGTTCGGAGCTTCACTGCTCAAGATTGTCAAATATATGATCGGCGGAGCTGCCATGAGCATGACCGCGGTCTGCATCCTGCTGGCCGGAATGGCGGCAGCCTTCTTCGTTTCAATGGTTTTCATCCGCTTCATGATGAATTACATCCGTCAGCATGATTTCACACTGTTCGGTTTCTACCGGATTATCCTCGGTGTGCTGATGCTGATATTCACACTGTTCGGTGTTCTTGCATAGGAGAGTGTGAACATGAATACACAGCTTACAGCAGGCAGTCTTTTTCTCGAAGGACTGCTTTCATTCTTCTCACCCTGTGTTCTGCCTCTGATTCCGCTGTATTTTGCCTATCTTACAAAAGGCGCCCAGACCGTGGATGAAGACGGAACCGTCCGCTATGACCGGATGAAAACCTTCCTGCTCACGCTTGGCTTTGTGCTCGGCATCAGTACGGTTTTCGCGATTGCCGGTCTCAGCACCGCGGCGCTGCGTTCACTGTTTCAGTCCTACCGTGTTCTGTTTGAATTAATCGGCGGCATGATCCTGCTGATCATGGGATTATCGGTTCTCGGCATTATCCAGATTCCGCTTCTGAACAGAATCACTGCCGGAAGAAAACAGGAAGGCCCGATGAGTTTTCTTGGGGCATGGGTGTTTGGATTTACCGTCAGCTTTGCCTGGACGCCATGCGTCGGGCCGATGCTTGCCCAGGCGGTCCTGCGTGCTTCGCAGGCGGAAACATCCGCACAGGGCTGGATGTATCTTGGCTGCTATACACTCGGCTTTATCTGCATTTTCCTGATTGCGGGACTGTTTACTTCCGAAGTTCTCGGTTTCCTGAAAAAGTACAGGGGCATTGTGAAGTATTCCGGCATTCTTTCCGGCATTGTTGTGGCAGGCATGGGTGTCTGGCTGATGGTGCAGGGTGTGCGCGATTATTCAGCCATTCCGTCAAACACCGCCGCGGATACTGACAGCGGAGCAGAGAAAACGGATGATTCTTCTGCAGAAACCGACAGCAGTGAAAACGCGACAACCGATGAATATGATTTTGAACTTGCGGATGCAGAAGGAAATACAGTGCGTCTGAGTTCATTCAAAGGACAGACGGTTGTACTGGATTTCTATGAAACATGGTGCGGGTACTGCAACCAGTCGCTCGGCACACTGGCAAAAGCGGACGCGATGGATGATGTGCAGGTGCTGATGGTTGTAACACCGGGAATCGGCAATGAAGGGGATATTGAATATATTCAGAAGTATCTTAAGAATCAGGGATATTCATTCCGTCTTCTGATTGATTCCTCTTTGGAAGTGACAAGGAACTATGGGGTCAGCGGCTATCCGACCACATTCTTCATCCAGCCGGATGGGCAGTACTACGGCTATATGCCCGGATACATGCCGGAAGAGGAATTCCTGGAAGTCATTGACAGCTGCAGAAACAGTAATTAAAAACTGAAAAACGGACTTGTGGACATGCACGCAGAGGTCTATAATCAGAATGTCCAGAGGGCGATAAAAAAAACGGCGCTCAGCCGCGAAGGTTTATTGCCCTCTTTTTTCGTGTTTCACAGG
Source organism: uncultured Erysipelotrichaceae bacterium (assembly GCA_947167125.1). Taxonomy (GTDB): domain Bacteria; phylum Bacillota_I; class Bacilli_A; order Erysipelotrichales; family Erysipelotrichaceae; genus Bulleidia. The sequence continues at coordinate 3,286 of CAMVGT010000024.1, read as the reverse complement.
GCTGGAAAGGAAAAAGTATGAAGTATATTTTTGTGACAGGGGGAGTTGTATCAGGACTTGGAAAAGGAATTACCGCAGCATCTTTAGGCAGGCTGTTAAAGCAGAGGGGATACCGGATTATCTCGCAGAAGCTTGATCCGTATATCAATATCGATCCGGGAACGATGTCTCCCCACCAGCATGGCGAAGTGTTTGTGACAAAGGACGGGGCGGAGACGGATCTTGACCTCGGGCATTATGAAAGATTTATTGATGAAGATCTGAACCGTTATTCCAATCTGACCAGCGGAAGAGCGTATTGGAATGTTCTGCAGAAGGAAAGAAAAGGCGAGTATCTTGGTGAAACGGTACAGATCATTCCGCATATCACCGATGAAATCAAACGCTTTATCCGCAATGTCGGTGAGCGCGCAAACGCGGATATCACAATTACCGAAATCGGCGGAACGGTCGGGGACATTGAATCGCAGCCTTTTATCGAAGCGATCCGCCAGATCGGACTGGAACAGCCGGAGGATGTATGTTTCATGCATGTGACGCTGGTTCCGTTTATTCCCGGATCGGAAGAATACAAATCCAAGCCGACCCAGCATTCGGTCAGACAGCTGCAGAATCTCGGTGTCATGCCCGATCTGATCATTGCCAGATGCGATGGGCATATGCCTTCAGATGTGCGTAAAAAGATCGCTCTTTTCTGCAATGTCAAACCGGACTGCGTGATTGAAAACACAACCGTGCAGGATTTATACGAAGCGCCTCTGATGCTGGAAGAACAGAACTTCTCGGCAATTGTCTGCCGTGAACTGGGGCTGCAACCTAATGAAATTGATCTTACAGACTGGAAGGAAATGGTCGATCGTATTCATCAGACCGACGGTGAAGTAAAGATTGCGCTTGTAGGTAAATATGTCCGTCTTCATGATGCCTATCTTTCCGTTGCGGAATCATTGAAACATGCCGGCTATGCGGCTCATAAACATGTCCGCATCAAATGGGTGGAATCGGAAGATGTGAATGCGGAAACAGCACCGGAAATCTTTAATGATGTCAGCGGCATCTGTGTGCCGGGAGGCTTCGGCTCAAGAGGAATTGAAGGCATGATTGCTTCGGCTGCCTATGCAAGAGAAAATAACATCCCGTATCTCGGATTGTGTCTGGGCATGCAGATCGGGGTGATTGAATTTGCAAGGCATGTCCTTGGATACAGCGATGCGCATTCCAATGAATTTGATGAATCCAGCACGCATAAGGTGATTGATTTCATGGAGAACCAGTCGGATGAAATCGATAAAGGCGGCACGATGAGACTCGGTGCCTATCCATGTGCAGTCCGGAAAGACACGCTTCTTTATCAATGTTATCAGCAGGATCTGATTCATGAGCGCCACCGCCACCGCTATGAGTTCAATAATGAATACCGCAATGAATTTGAAGAACACGGAATGAAGATTGCCGGCACTTCTCCCGACAGGCTGCTTGTGGAGGCGGTTGAGAATGAAAACTGTGATTTCTTCGTCGGTGTGCAGTACCATCCGGAATTCCAGAGCAGGCCTGACAGACCGCATCCGCTTTTTACCGGATTTCTTTGCGCATGCATGAAAAAAACTGATGCATGAACAGACTGAATCCTGTATGATTGTGACTATTAAAAATGAAGGAGAAAGCAATTATGGCGGATAAGATTATCGTTCTTGATTTCGGCAGTCAGTACAATCAGCTCATTGCGCGCAGAATCCGTGAATTCGGTGTATACAGTGAACTTCTTCCTGGAAAAACAAAACTGAAGAAAATCCTTGCGATGAAAGATGTGAAGGGAATTGTTTTCTCAGGCGGTCCCAACAGTGTTTATGAAGAACGCGCACCGAAATGCGATCCGAAAATTTATAAATCCGGGCTTCCCATTCTCGGCATCTGCTACGGCATGCAGATGAGCCATTATATGCTCGGCGGCAGTGTGCAGCCCAGTGAAAAGAAAGAATACGGCAGAGCAGTCATTCATACCGAAAACTGTCCGCTGTTTGAAGGCCTTCCTGAAACACAGACCGTCTGGATGAGCCATGGCGACCAGGTGGCGGAGCTTGCGGAAGGATTTACAGGAACAGCATCCTCTGATACATGTCCCTATGCAGCTTCGATGAATGCAGAAAAGCAGATCTATACGGTTCAGTTTCATCCGGAAGTACGCAATTCCGAATTCGGGCTGGACATGTTAAAGAACTTTGTCTTCCGTATCTGCAAAGCCGAGGCCAACTGGTCCATGAAGGATTTCATCGATCAGCAGGTAGAAGAGATCCGCGCAAAAGTCGGGGATGACAAGGTTCTGCTCGGACTTTCCGGCGGTGTCGACTCTTCTGTTGTCGCAGCTCTTTTGAATAAGGCAATCGGAAAGAATCTTTACTGTATGTATATTGACCATGGCCTGATGAGAAAAGGCGAGACACAGTCAATCATTGATACATTCACGAGAAACATGGATCTGAATCTGATTCCGGTTGATGCGTCGGAATGTTTCCTTTCAAAGCTGAAAGGAAAGCGCAGTCCGGAAAGAAAACGGAAAATCATCGGCAATGAATTTGTCTATACATTTGCGGATGAAACAAAAAAACTGCTGGAAGGCACGGAAATCAAATGGCTGGCACAGGGAACTTTATATACCGATGTCATTGAAAGCGGTACAAAGACAGCTCAGAAAATCAAGTCGCATCATAATGTAAAAGGCCTTCCGAAAGATATGAAATTCAAGCTGATCGAACCGCTTAACAGACTGTTCAAGGATGAAGTCAGAGCACTCGGCGCAGAACTCGGACTGCCGGAAGAGATGGTCTGGAGACAGCCGTTCCCGGGACCCGGTCTCGGTGTCCGTGTGCTTGGCGAAATCACGGAAGAAAAACTGGAAATCGTCCGTGAATCCGATGCAATTCTCAGAGAAGAGATCCGTAAAGCAGGTCTTCACAGAGAGATCTGGCAGTACTTCACCTGTCTGCCGGATATCCGTTCAGTCGGTGTTATGGGGGATCAGAGAACATATGAATACACGGTTGTCATCAGAGCTGTCACTTCAATCGACGGAATGACAGCAGACTGGGCAAGAATTCCGTATGATGTGCTGGACAGAATCTCAACAAGAATTGTCAATGAAGTAAAGCATGTCAACAGGACAGTTCTTGATATTACATCCAAGCCTCCCGGAACAATTGAGTGGGAATAGTTCAACAAGGCTTTGATGTACATCAAAAGTGGGAGGAAACCAGCGTATAACAGCCAATTTTGATGTCTGAAACCTATA
>CAMVGT010000023.1 GCA_947167125.1 uncultured Erysipelotrichaceae bacterium | reverse complement strand
GTAAATTTGCTTCCGATCTGCATTTTTCACCTCCGCATAGATTATTATCAGCTGACGGTTGTAATATATCATGTTACAACTCTGTTGTCAATATCGACGTTACAACTTTTTTGTTTTTTGAGATTCATTCCATCAGCGCTTTTTCTCCTCCTTCTCTTGCCTAAGAAGCTTTCCACCTGCAAAGTCATAAATTGAGCCAATATTGCCTTGTGCAATCAGATACTCCACTGCTTCACGGAAAAGCCGGACTGTATTCTTTACAGCCCTGAGATTGTGTTTGAATTCAATGGCATCACTGGATGTGAAAATCATCGAATCGCTCCCGATAATAATATTCACCAGATCCGCAAAGAATCTTCGCATGATTAAAAAAATTTTTATCACTTCATTCATCCATCCTGGTATTACCAGTGATACGAAGAAACATTACTGACAGAACGTAAAAGATGATAAGACAATATATACAAAACCATAAGCGGCTAACCCCTCCTAAGCCTTTCAGCCTTTAGAAGGGGTCTGCGCCGCATTTTGAATCAAATAACCCCCACCGCAGAAGAACGGAATCCGTTCATCCGCGTTAAGGATCAGTAAAGCAAAGAGGACTGTCTTCATTCAGCACGAAAGCTGTCTGGAGGCGGTCCTCTTTGTTATCTGTGCATCATTCTTCTTCCTTCACATGGAAGCCATAGCTTTTCAGGATCAGGATGGCGTCTTTGAATTTTCCTTTTTTCACGAAAATATAATCGGTATTATATGTGCCTACCGCAAAGACACTGATTTCATTATTCGCCAGTGCCTTTGTGATTCCTGCCAGAATTCCGATCAGCGAAAAATCAAGCACGCCTGCCAGGCGGAACCCTTTCCAGCCGTCTTCTCTTTCCAGTATATTGTCCGGAACAAAGGCGGATGGGCATACAAGAGAGTTCTCTTCATCAGTGCAGCCGGTGAAGGTGAACGGCACAGTCAGATCCACTCTGGAATAATCTGGGACTTTGCAGACGGAAAAGTCATGTTCAAGAGGTTCCAGAAGCAGCTTGTTATTGTTTTCTGTTCTTTCCTGAAGCTTCATTTTACGGATGATCTGAGGTCCGTTCTTCCGGTATCTTTTGAAGATTTCCCGGTCGGGGATCCAGATTCCGGCACTTTCAATCCGTTGCAGAACAGGAGAAACAACTGCCTCGCTGTCTTTTTCTTCCGGGTATCTGCCGTTAGTTTCATAGAAAGACTGAATGGATTCACGGAACCATTCATTGATTCTCTCTTTCTGCTTCAGCTTCAGCTGCGCATATTTCTTGTTAAGCTGATGGAGTTCTCCATCGACATATTCATGATTTTTCATAAGCTGTTACACTCCGGAATCATTTTTCTTCAGAGTCCAAGATTGTCATGCATGCTGTTGTAAACGCCGTGACTGACCGCTGTACGGATAATTTCCAGCATTTCATCTTCCGAGGCGTTAAACTGCTGTTCATGCCACCAGAGAATGGAAGTGAGAATGTTTCCGCTGATCAGTCTGGCGTAGCAAGAAGCCATACTGCGACGGGCTGCAGGAATTGAAAAATGCTTTACCATCTGCTCAAGAATCTTTTCACTGTAGATCCGGTGCATGTCGCCCGATAGATCTGTCGGAAGATCATGTCCGCATAAGATCACAAGGATACTGCGGTTCTTTTCAAAGTATTTCAGAAGCGGCAGGAAAGATTCCCGGGTTTCCTCCTCCCCCAGCTCAGGCAGGGCGATAAAATCCGTGCGCAGTGCTCTCTGGAATTCATCGAGCTGTTCCCGGCACATTTTTCTGACCAGGTCATATTTATCTTCATAGTTTCTGTAGAATGTGGAACGGTTGATGCGGCATGCCTCAATCAGCTGATTTACTGTAATCTTTTCAAACGGCTCTGTCTCCAGAAGCCGGATCATCTGGTTCTGAATGTTTTCGCGTGTTTTAATCACCCGCAGGTCAACTGACATATGGAATGCCTCCTTCCCTGCAAAATATAAACCAAACGGCACACGCTTTCAATGAAGTATGAAACAGTTATGCAATATATGTTGCATAAGCACCAGCTGTTGTAACCCTGTTGCTTGAACGCCTCCTTCATACAGTTTAAATTGTGAATACAATAACAAGTACGAGGAGGACACTCAATGAAAAACCAATTCTATCCAAAGCTTTTTGAAAAAGGCCGTTTAGGCAATGTCGTCATTAAAAACCGCATTGTGCGCAACTCCATGGGCACATATCTCGGCAACCCCGACGGAACTGTAACAGACCGCCAGATCAAGGCGTATGCGGAAGCAGCTGAAGGCGGCGCAGGTCTGATCTTCATGGACAACGTTGTCTCTGTTCCTATGACTTCCTGCGGTCTGACCGCACATGCAGATGAGTATGTGGCCGGTCTTTCGCTTCTGGCGGAAGCAGTCAAGGAACATGGCGCTGTGCCGGGCATGCAGATTGCGCACCCGGGCCGTGACGCTGCTTTTGTCGGCAGTGCTGACGTCATCGGTGCTTCCCCTATTACTTTTGAACCCTGGTACCAGATGGGTGCCAAACTGCCCCGCTCGCTGAGCATCGAAGAAATCCATGAACTGGTGGCTGCCTTCGGACGTGCAGCTGCCCGCTGCAAGGACGCCGGATTTGAAGTGCTGGAACTCCATGGCGCTGCCGGTTGCATTCCCACCAATTTCCTTTCACCCCATGACAACAAGCGCACAGACATGTACGGCGGCAGCCTTCAGAACAGAATGCGTCTGCTGCTTGAAATCGTACGCGCCATGAAGCAGGCCGTCGGTCCGGATTTCCCGGTCGGCGTCAAGCTGAGCACAGAGGACTGGGAACCGGAAGGAATCCGTGTTGAGGAAACCATCGAAGTCGCAAAGGCACTGGAGCATGAAGGAGTTTCCCATCTGAACCTGATGGGCGGCACACATGCGACTGCTGCCATGGAATTCGTTCTGCCCAACTGTTTCAACGCTGCTCTGACAAAAAAGATCAAGGATGCCGTTAACATTCCTGTGTTTGTCGGTCACAATATCTTCTCCCCTGAGGAAGCTGAAAAGCTCCTTGAAGAAGGCTGCGGCGATTTCGTCGCCCTGGGACGCTCCCAGCTGGCTGATCCAGCCTGGGCACGCAAGGCAAAGGAAGGCCGCGCAGAGGACATCACCCCCTGCATCAACTGCATGATCGGCTGTATCGATAAGGGAATGCTTGGCCACCATGTCATCCATTGTACCGTCAATCCTACCCTCTACAAGTATGAATGCGCCCCGGTTGTTCCGGCTGAGACTGTTAAGAACGTGGCTGTTGTCGGCGGCGGTCCTGCCGGCTGCGAAGCAGCTCTTACGGCAGCAAAACGCGGCCATAAGGTCACCCTGTTTGAAAAGCGCGAAATCGGCGGTGCGATGATTGAAGCTTCCGCTCCTGAGCACAAGGCCAATATCCGCCGTCTGATCGAATTCTACAAGCGGCAGATCGAAAAGCAGGAAAACATCACACTGAAGCATGAAGCAGCGGACTTCGAAACACTGAAAACCGGCTTTGACGCAGTCATCATCGCCATCGGCGGCAAAGCACGGAAGCTGAACGTCAATGGAATTGAGCGTGAGCAGGTTGTTTCCGCCATGGATTATCTTGGCGGAAAAATGCAGGTAAGCGGCAATAAAGTGGCAGTCATCGGCGGCGGCATCACCGGCGCGGAGACAGCTCTTGAACTGCATGAAGCAGGCAAGGAAGTCACTGTCGTTGAAATGGCGGATGCCTTCCTGGCTAATCCGGCTTCTTCCTGCCAGGCCTACAGCATCAAGATTGCTGAAGCGGGAATCCGTGTCCTGACCGGCAAGCGCCTTGAAGCGGTGAACGATCATAGCATCACACTGATCGACCGCTGGGGAAACACATCGGAAATCGAAGCTGACGCGATTGTCACAGCAGCAGGCTTCACTGCCCAGCATTCTCTGGCAGATCAGCTGGATGAAGCGGACATTGAAGTTTACAATGTCGGCGACAGCAAACGTGTTCGTCAGATCTATGACGCTGTTCACGAAGGATTTGTTGCGGGACGTCTTGTATAATCACACAGCAAAAAAAGCCGGCGGTGAAATCCGCTGGCTTTTCATTTTCAATAAAACGAAGGGTATATTAACAATTTAGTGAACTCATCTGATCCGGCATCAGGCATAGATAACCGAATAGCCCCGCCTGGCTTTAAGCCAGTTAATGTGAGCCATTCCCGTAAGTCCTTCACGATACTTCATGACCGCAGGATCATCGATGTTCACCATGTTCATGAAGTTTTCTTCCTGCAGGTAGGAATCCATGATTTCAAGAAATGCTTCATCCGCTTTTATGGGCATGCGCACATTGATCAGTGCCCGCAGTAGTTTCTTCTGATCATCTTCATTTTCCGGGATTTCATATTTTTTCAGACGTTCATTTTCATTCAGAAGATACCGGATGAGAGATTCCCTTTTTTCCTTCTGTTCCATGGTTCCCTCCTTTGTTGTGATGTTGGCTGTTACATCTATATATAGATTAATCACTTGCGTTTTGATGTCAACAGTTACATCGCAAAAATAAAAACCGGCAGGCATACCGGTTTCAGAGTGAATTCAATACCTCGGGATCATATACGCCGCTTTTCAGCATTTCGATTTCATAGCTGTAAGGCGGCTTTTTGTTGATATAAGGTGTTTCGAGAATCTTGGGAATATGAGCTGTTCTTTCATTTTCCGCAATCCGGTGCAGGGTTTCAAAGCCGATCGTCCCCATGCCGAGATTTGCATGGCGGTCTTTTCTCGCTCCCCTTTCGTTTTTGGAATCATTGAGATGAATGACATGAAGACGGTCCAGACCGATGATTCTGTCAAATTCATCGAGCACGCCGTCAAAGTCGTTCACATCATATCCGGCATCGGAAATATGGCAGGTATCAAGACACACCCCGAAGCGTTCAGGATGTTCTGTCTTTTGGATAATTTCCGCAAGATGCTCAAAGCGGAAGCCGACTTCGCTCCCCTTTCCGGCCATTGTCTCAAGACAGATGATGACATTTTCCGGATAGTCCTCAATGGAATTGAGCCGTTCGACGATTGTGCGGATTCCGGTTTCCAGATCCGTTGTTGTATAGGATCCCGGATGCAGCACAAGATACTTTGCGCCGATCTCATGTGTGCGCTTCAGTTCGCTTTCCAGGAATTCTTTGGCAAGTTCGGCAACTTCCGGTTTGACGGAATTGGCAGGGTTGATGATATAAGGCGCATGGATGATCATATGTTGCATCGGGATGCCGCTTTTTTCCATCAGCTGCTGCGCTTCCTTCACCTTCATCTTTTCAATCGGATTGCGTCTTGTATTCTGAGGTGCACCGGTATAGAGCATCAATGCATTGGCGCCATACAGCAATGCTTCCTGAACACTGCCCAAAACATAATCCGGCGCTTTCATCTGCACATGGCAGCCGAGGATCATAAGCCGTTTTCGCGGTCCTTCTTCGCCCGCTCCCTGTACATTGCCTTCTTTTCTTCGCGGATCTTGGTGCGGATCATTTCACGCTTCTTCTGTCTGTGGACGCGCTGGATCTGTTCCGCTCTCTTTTTCTTGTATCCGGGTTTGACCTTTGTATTCTTCTTTGTATAGATTTTGGAAATCTGCTTTTCCAGTTCATCATCCTTCTTCATGAATTTCTGGCCATAGGGACGCAGATCCTGCCATTCATGATTGCGGAATCTCTGATGGCTGAAGCGGATGCCTCTTTTCATCAGGGAACGGATCGCCTGATCGTCCTTTTCCTCATAGAGCGCATAGCATGTGCCGCTGGCACCGGCTCTGCCGGTTCTTCCGGCACGGTGGACATAATATTCCAGATCTTCCGGGAAGCCGCAGGAAATGACATGGGAGACTTCGCCGATATCAATGCCTCTGGCCGCAAGGTCAGTCGCGACAACATAGGTATGTTCCGCGGCCGCGATCGATTTCATCGCCTGCTTTCTCTTACGGCTTGTCAGATCGCCATGGAGCTCTTCGACATTGATTCCGCCCTGTCTTAATTCTTCGGCAAAGGAGGAAGCTTCCGCTCTTGTGTTGCAGAAAATCAGACATACATACGGATTGATTCCTTCCAGGAAGGAAAGAATGGTTTTGGCATAGCCATGGTGGTAGACCGGGACAAGAATGTGATGGATATCCGGATTGAAACGGACACGTTCGCCGATTTCAAAGGTCAGCGGATTATGCATATATTTGCGCAGGAACGGCTTGAGCTGTTCAGGCATTGTCGCTGAGAATGCAAGCATCTGCAGATCTTCCGGCAGTCTTCCTGCAAAGGCATCGATGTCATCGAGGAAGCCGTATTCCAGTGTCATATCCGCTTCATCGACAACCAGGATCCTTGCGTTTTCAATGCGCAGCGATCCGCTTCCCAGGAAAAGATCCTTGATCCTTCCCGGCGTACCGATGACGATATGCGGCTGGGAGTTTTCCAGCTGCGCGATTTCTTTTTCACGGTCTCTGCCGCCTGTGACAAGGCGCACACGCAGACCTTCGATGCAGTCGGACATTCCCTTTGCCATCTCAAAGATCTGATAGGCAAGCTCTCTTGTCGGAGCGGTAATAACCGCCTGGACATAGTTGTTCTGCGCATTGACTCTCTGCATGATCGGAATCAGATAGGCATGCGTTTTGCCGGATCCGGTTGCGGAAAGACCGATGACATCCCTGCCGCGGATGGCAGCCGGAATGACTTCCTCCTGGATCGGAGTCGGTTCCGTAAACTGATTCTGTTTGATATATTCCCTGACTTCAGGTTTCAGATTGAAATCTTCAAATTTCTTCATATATTTCACCGCCTTTCGTTTCGGGTATATGGATTCTACCATACTTCCGCAAAAAAGGAATCATGCCGATTCCTTTGTGCCGTAGCGTTCGACAATTCTGTCCGCCACGATATTCGCATTTCCGCATCCCAGCGTGATGAAAATGTCATCCGGTTCGCCATGTTCGATGACAAACTTTTCGACATCGTCAAATGTCGGGGTGTAATAGACTTCCGTGCCTCTTTCCTTCAGCTTGTCCACCAGCTGTGTTGCATGGCAGCCAAGATCATCCGTTTCTCTTGCCGGGAAAATATCCAGCACGAGAACAGCGTCCGCCTTGGAAAGTACATCGGCGAAGTCATCCATCAGCAGCTTGGTACGGCTGTATGTATGCGGCTGCTGGATTGCCCATAATTTGTGATGGGGATATTTGACCAGCGTGGAAAGGACTGCGTCAACCTCCTGGGGATGATGGGCATAGTCGTCCATGACCGTAAAGCCGTTGACATGTCCGCGGATATCGAAGCGTCTCTGTGTGCCGCGGTAGCGTTTCAGGGATTTTGCGATCTGTTCCATTTCAATGCCATAGGCTCTTGCGGCAGCGATTGCGGCAAGGGCGTTCATGACATTGTGCTCTCCCGGCACGCTCAGCTGTACATGGCCGATGCATGTGCCGTTTTCGATCACATCGAAGGCGGGTCTGACAAAACGGTCATAGACAATATTTGCAGGTGTGTAATCCGCATTTTCGTGTCCGAATGTCTTTACATTCAGCTTCAATCCTTCATAGAAATATTCCGGATTTTCGATTTCATTGTTGATGACAAGAATGCCGTCTTCCGGAAGAAGTTCCGTGAACTTGCGGAAGGAATGGCGGATGTCATCGAGGTCCTTGAAGAAATCAAGATGATCCGCTTCGACATTGAGGATGATACCGCATGTCGGATGGAAGCTCAGGAATGAATTGGTATATTCGCATGCTTCAGCGACAAAGTAGTCATGGCTCTTGGAAAAGCGCATGTTGCCGCCGATATCATCGAGCATGCCGCCGATTTCAATGGTCGGATCAAGATCCGCGTCAATGAAGATATCGGTTACCATCGATGTGGTTGTGGTTTTGCCATGGGTGCCGGAAATGTTGATCGCGTTTTTATAATAAGCCATCAGCTGGCCGAGCAGTTCAGCTCTGGTTAACATCGGCAGTCCCTTTTCTACAGCCGCGTCATATTCCGGATTGCCGGGATGAATGGCTGCTGAGAAGATGACAACATCGATTCCGTCGATGATGTTTTCCGCCTTCTGGGGATAGAAAATCTGAATGCCGAGCGATTCAAGATGCTTGGTATATTTGGAATGAGCAGAATCCGAGCCGGTGACTTTGAATCCGCTGTTGAGAAGATATTCCGCAAGTCCGCTCATGGATGTGCCGCCGATTCCGATGAAATGGGCGTGAACGGGCTGATCGAGTCTGATCTGATACATAGACTGTTCCTCCGTAACAGTTCTATTTTACCATTGATTGATCTGTTTCTCAAAGACCGCCGCTATTGTATGATATTGGTAATTCAGATCTTCTTTGTGAAGGGAGATAAAAAATGATGGAAGTAATCAATGTTGTGCCCCATGGCTATTGCCAGGGCGTGATCCGCGCGATCCAGACGGCTGTAAAAACCGCCAATGAACATCCGGACGAAAAAATCACGATGCTCGGCATGATCGTGCATAATCAATATGTTGTCAGAGAATGCGAAAAGCTCGGCATCGGATTTGTCGAAGATCCGAAAAAGACAAGAGAAGAGCTTCTCGATCTGATTGATGAAGGCATTGTCATATTCACTGCCCACGGTATTTCCGACAGAGTCCGCGAAAAAGCCGAAGCCAAAGGACTGACCGTTGTCGACGCATCATGTCCGGATGTCATCCGCACCCATACACTGGTAAGGGAACATGTAAAAACCGGCGATGTGATTTATATCGGCAAAAAGAATCATCCCGAATCCGAAGGAACGGTTTCCTTAAGTGACAGGATTCATCTGATCACAAAGGCGGAAGATATGAACGATCTTGACGGGCTTGAAAATGTCCTGATCACCTGTCAGACCACCCTGTCTCTCAATGACACCGCAGAAATCATTTCTGCCTGTTTAAAGAAATATCCTGACGCCAAAGTCGCTGAAGAAATCTGTTCTGCCACAAGAATGCGCCAGGAAGCAGTCATGAAATTAAAGGATACGGACTGTCTGATTGTGGTCGGGGATCCGAGATCCAACAATTCCAACCAGCTGCGCGCCATTGCCTTTGACGCCGGAATCAAAGAAGCTTATCTGATCGGCAGTGTTCTCGATCTCAAGGAGGAAATGGTGAAAAATAAAAACCGCATTGCCGTAACAAGCGGTTCTTCCACACCGAATTCACTGACTGCCCAGGTGATTGATTACCTGCGCTCCTATGCCGTCAGCGGCATATGGCATCTGCCGGATCAGGCAGAAATCAGATTGCTTTAAGAGATGCGATTTCTTCTTCCGTAAGATATCTGTATTCCCCCGGTTTCAGCGATTCATCCAGAACCAGGTCCTTCATGCGCAGACGCTTGAGGTAAGTGACCTTTGAGCCGAGCGCCAGCATCATCCTTTTGATCTCATGATATTTTCCTTCCGTAATCACAAGCGTGAAGGATGTATCGGAGATCTTTTTATATACTGCCGGTTTGTAGGTTTCATCCTTATAGGTGATGCCTCTGGAAATCTGCTCAATATCTTCTTCGCTTAACGGAATATCGATTTCCACATAATATTCTTTTTCGACATGCTTTTTTGGCGCCAGAAGCTCATGGCCGAGCTGTCCGTCATTTGTGATTAACAGAAGCCCTTCGGTATCCTTGTCCAGCCTTCCGACCGGAAACAGATTGCGGAACGGTTCCGCAATCAGATCCAAGACATTGGGATCCCAGCCGCTTGTCGCTGAAATATAGCCCTGCGGCTTATTGAGCATGAAGTAGACAAATTCCGACCAGCTGACCGGTTCGCCATCGAAGCAGACCAGATCCTTTTCCTCATCCACTTTCATATCCGCATGCCGCACGATTTCGCCATTGACGGTGACCCGGCAGTCACGGATATATTTTTTTACTTCGCTTCTCGTCCCGATGCCGCTTGCGGCAAGATATTTATCCAGTCTGTTCATTTTGTTTCCTTTTCATGTGTGCTTCCCCATCCAAGCGGAATGCTGGAAAGCCGGTAGATAAAGATACATACAATTCCTGCCGCTGCCGCCATCGCGCATAATACGGCAAGATTCATTAACCTTGAGGTGCCAAGAGCGTCAAATCCAAGCAGCTTGATGATGACATAGACGCCATTCATCGCAAACGATGCCAGAATCATTCTGAGAGCCATCGCGCCAAGACGCGGGAAGGAAAGATCCAGACGGTTGGCTGTTTTGGAAAGGCACAGAAAGATATTGGAAGCCAGGCTGATCAAAGCCGACGCCTGTATTCCGATCAGGCCATAGCGCATGGTCAGAAACCATCCTGCCGCTAAGCGGATGACCAGGCTGACGCCTGTATATACAGCCGCACTCGAGCCATAGCCGACCGTCAGTGTCAGCTGCAGGCAGAGAATGCACAAACCGGCAAGAACGCCCTCCGCAGCCATAAAACGGAGCAAAAGAATGCCGTTTTCCGCAAGTGCATTCCCATAGAAAAGCTGAAAGAACTGCGGGGCAAGACAGCCGAGCGAGAACGAGACGGGAATACTGAGGGCAAGATAGCGGATGATCATATTCTGTGCCGCATGCGATCCGTTCTGCCTTCTTAAGGAAAGCGGAATTTCCGCGATCTGCGGCAGAAAGCGCTCAGCTGAAGCAGATGCCGTCATCAGCGGGAACATCGTAATCATCGGCAACATAAATGTCACAAGCGCCAGAATCTGCTTTGCGTTCAGATAATTCACCTGATGCACTGCCATCATGCGGACGGTAAACAATACCGGACTGAGAATAAACAGCCCCAGCAGCACCGCGATCGAAAGCGACGGAACGCTGAAGGAGAACAGATCCGAAAAGACTTTTTTCTTCACCGCCGCCTGTGCGCTCTGTGCTTTTGCATATTTTTCAAACCGTTTGATTTTCATGCGGTCATAAAGCGTCATATAGGCAATCATCAGAATCCGTGAAAAAATCAGTCCGCCGCATAATCCATAGACGCTGTAAGCACGGTTGAGATGGAATCCATAAACCAGGATTGCCATGATGAGTGCTGAAAACAGATAAACGGAAATACTTCCGATTGTCTGCGTCTTCTCATCAACGGAAGATGAATCTGCCCCCTGCCAGAAACCTCTCAGCCAGCAGCTCCATGTTTCAAAAATCCCGAATACACAGCAGAGAATGATCGAAATCTGCGTCATTGAAAGATCTGCCGCAGGAGCTTCCCCGCCGAGTATAACCAATGCCAAAGGACCTGCGCAAAGCGCAAGTACAATACAGACAAAGACTGTGATTCCGATTGCGAACATGCCGGAAACCATGCGGACATACAGCACGGATCGGTAATCTTTTTTTCTGATAAACAGACTGACAAAAGCAGCTGCCGCGAACGGAAGACCGCAATGCGCAATCAAAGTAAACAATGTCGAAAATCCGAGCACGGTGCCGGAAACGGCAGCCGCGTCTTCTCCTGCAAATGCATAATAAAAACCTGCCAGAACCAGGTTCAGGATCAATGTGATCCTGAGGCCGCGGGATAAGTCAAGAGACCCGGCCATGGCAGACCGGCTCTGCCTGCTCATTCTCCGCCCTCTGTACGGTTTTCATCGCTGTCAGCTTCTTTGACAATTCCTTCCATATTCAATGTAAAAGAAAGGAATTCACGGACCGTATCTTTCTTTCCTTTATCTTTCCATTCGACCATGAAATCAAGATCAATCGAATCTTCTTCGCATTCGCCGCTGACAATCACGCCTTTGACATATCCGCTCTTGGAGTTGATCTGTCCCGGGATCATGGAACTCGGCGCATCGAAAACACCGGACGACGGCATCATCTTGACTGCCTCTTCATACGGCCTGCCGTCTTCCACTGCCATAATCACGATGTCATACATCGCTGTTTTCGTTTCATCAAAAATCACATAGTAACGATAGGTACCGTCATCCCACTGCGTCATTTCGGCGCTGACGGTATAGTTTTCCGAACTGCTCAGGAATTTGGTATTTTCCTCAATCGCCCGGTAATAGGTTTCATATCTTGTCACATCCGTCGTATTCTTCGGTGCACATCCGGTTAACAGGAGTGCCGAAAGCGAGGCTGCAATCAGTTTTTTGTTCATATCCGTAAATTTCATAAAAAGATTATAACAGATCAAAGGCGGCCTTCGCCGCCTTTGTCAGAACTTTTTCAAAATTGTCAGAATGTGAAGAGGTAGTAGTTTTTCTTACCCTTCTTGATAATGGAGAATTCGCTGTTCAGTGCGTCAGCCTGCAGCAGCACGGTGTCGATTGCTGTTTTCTTTTCGCCGTTGACGGAAACGGAGCCCTGCTGGATCAGCTTTCTCGCGTCGGACTTGGATTTGGCGATTTCCGCTTTGACCAGCGCGTCGATCAGAAGAATGCCGTCTTCGATCTCTGTCTTCTTGGCGTCCGCAAGACCTTCCTTGATTTCTTCCGGGGCAAGATCCATGATGTTGCCTTTGAAGAATGTTTCGGTAATGCGCAGTGCCTTTTCAAGACCTTCCTTGCCATGGACAAGCTCTGTCAGTTCAGCAGCCAGTGCCTTCTGTCCGGCTCTTTCTTCCGGATGTTCAAGTGTCATCTTTTCAAGTTCCATGATTTCTTCCGGAGTCTTGAGAGAGAGTCTCTTGAGGTAGTCGACAATGTCGCTGTCCGGTGTGTTGACCCAGAACTGGTAGAATTCATAGGAATTGGTTCTTGCCGGATCGAGCCAGATATTCTTTCCTTCGGACTTGCCGAACTTGGAACCGTCGCTCTTAGTGATTAACGGTGAAGTGATGCCGAAGATCTTAGCGCCTTCGCCGATGACCTTGCGGATCAGTTCGGTTCCGGTTGTGAGGTTGCCCCACTGGTCGCTGCCGCCGATCTGGATCTGGCAGTTATGACGCTTGTAGAGCTGCAGCCAGTCGATCGCCTGCAGGATTGTGTAGCTGAATTCGGTATAGGAGATACCGGAATCCAGTCTCTTTTTGATGGTGTCCTTCTGCAGCATGTAGCTGACATTGAACAGTTTTCCGTAATCGCGCAGGTAGTCGAGCAGTGTCATCTCGCCGAGCCAGTTATTGTTGTTTTCCATGATCGCCGCGTTGTCGCCTTCAAAGGAAAGGAAATGCGCGAGCTGATCGCGGATGCAGTCTGCGTTGTGCAGAACTTCTTCATGAGTCAGAAGCTTTCTTTCAGTTGTGGGTCTTGGATCGCCGATCATGCCGGTGAAGCCGCCGCACAGCGCGATCGGCTGATGGCCTGCCTGCTGGTATCTGCGCAGCAGGATGATCTGCTGCAGATGGCCGACATGCAGAGAGTCTGCTGTCGGATCGAAACCGCAGTAGATGGTAGTCTGGTTTTTGAGCTGTTCTTCGAGTCCTTCACGGTCTGTGCAGTCCTTGACCAGACCCCTCCATTCGAGTTCTTCAATAAAATTCATTCGTTCTCCTCCTGTATGGACGCACAGTATAAAAGGCGTCCTCAATGATCTAAGGACGCCTTAAGCGCGGTACCACCTTAGTTTACAGCAGATGCTGTACCCTTCATTACCTTTAACGCAGGTTGACACGTCCTGTCTTTTGAGGCAGGAAGCTCACAGGTGTATTCACTGCAGGACCTGTCGCCCTTTCACCGTCCGGGCGCTCTCTTCATCAGGGAAATCAGCAGCTACTTATCCTGATCATCGCGCATTGATTCTAAACCTGAATGGACGGAATTGTCAATTCTTCGTTGTCTGTCTCGGTGTGAAGAGATAGCTGAGTTCGATTACCTTATCGCTTTCCGCTTCACTCTGCAGCATCTTTGTCATGACACGCATCGAAACTGCGCCGAGGTCATAGGAAGGAATGGAGAAACTGGAGATCTGCGGACGCATCATTGCATTGTATTTTGTATCAATCACACATGCGACTTCCATATCCTTCGGGATCTCGATACCGTTTTCTCTTGCGGCATTGACGATTGCCATTGCCTGCGAGTCGCGGTTGCCGATCATCAGATCATACTTGTGATCTCTCAGCCATGACTGCAGGAAGAGATAGCTGGTTCTGGATTCCTGAGGAATTTCCAGGAAACCTTCGAATTTCTTTCCTTTTGCTTCAAATGCCTTTTCCGCACCGGCAATCATCTGCTGGCATGCATACTGATTCTTGCGGTCTTCAATAATCGCGATCTGATCCTTGCCTTCTTCAAGATACTTGGTGGCAAGTTCATAGATTGCTTTTTCAATATCGACATAGACCGAGCAGATTCTTTCGCCATGGATTCTTCCGCCGACCAGAACGATCGGGATATTGTAATGGGAAAGAGTTTCCATTTCCGGTACATCCTGCTTGTCATAATACAGAATGACACCATCGACATTTGACTTGATAATATCTTCAATCACGGAGCTGAGATCGGTAATCCCTGCTGTAATGGTATGAAGAATAATGTTGTAGTTGTAAATCTTCGCTACGTCAATCAGACCGTTGATGATCTGACCGGTGTAGGTGAAACTCGCTTCCGGTACAACCAGTCCGATGGTTGTGCTCTTCTGTAAAGCAAGTCCCTGTGCAATTGCATTCGGTTTGTATCCGAGTTTATCAACCGCGGCCTGAACCTTTTCCCTGGTCGGGCCTTTTACCACATTGGATCCGTTGATAACACGGGATACAGTCGCAAGTGATACACCGGCTTCCTTCGCGACATCATAAATTGTTACTCTTTTCATGTACGCAAATCACCTTTCAAATTCATTCGGGCTGATCCGTATCTGTCAGATTCTGAACGTTTTCTTCCTCTTCTGTCTCTGCCTGAATCTCTGCTTCATCCGCTTCGGCTTCTTTTTTTCCGATCTTTGCGATCAGTCCGAAAACGGAATTCTTTGCGGCGTTAAACAGTCCTGCAGCTTTTGTGCGGACATCCGCAATCTTTTCCTGTACTTCCGGCTTGCTTAAGGTTTCATCAATCTTTTTGACTGCTGCCTGTGTGCCTGCCGAAACAGCGTCCGCCGCCTTTTTGAAGTTTTCCTGGGCAGCGGCAGCGACCTTCTGCACTTCCGGATTCTCAGTAATTCTGGATGCCTGAACCTTTGCGGTTTCAACAGCTTTTCCGATTCCGTCTTTGACGGCATTGACCTTTTCAGCAACTTCCGGATTGTTCATGGCCTTGCCGGCAGCTTCCTTAACGGTTTCGATGGAGGAAGTTACAGCCTGCTTCGCGCTGTCTTTGAATTCATCCAGCTTGCTGGTTTCTCTGTCCGCGTTGATGAAATCAGGAATTTCATATCCGTCTGCTTCATCAGAAGCTTCTTCAATCACTTCCGCGATTTCTTCTGTTTTGTCTTCAGCAGCTTCCTTGATTTCTTCGGCTTTTTCTTCAGCTGCATCTGAAACATCTTCGGCTTTTTCCTGAACCGCATCGCAGACTTCTTCTGCCTTTTCTTCAGCACCTTCCGCAATCTCTTCGACTGCTTCCTGCAGATCATCTTTCTTTTCTTCTGCAGCTGCTGTGATTTCTTCAGCCTTTTCTTCAATGGCTTCAACCGCGTCCTGACCAGCTTCTGCCAGCTCTTCCTTCTTTTCTTCCGCGGCCGCAATTACTTCTTCGGCTTTGTCGGATGCGTTTTCGCTGAGCTCCTGAATCTTCTTTTTCAGGTTTTCAACTGTTTTTTCAATGGATTCGATCGGCTCGTTTGAATTATTGAAATCGATGCCGCTGTCTTCTGTCAGTTCAGTTTTCTTTTCTTCGCTCATACTACTCCTCCGATGCCGGTGCTTCTTCTTCATTAGGCATCTTCTCAGCTACAAATTCTTTGAGTGTGTCGATATTCTCGCTGGCAAAATCAACCGCTTTTCCGAATGTTTCAGCTGTCTTGTCATGTACACGGTCGAGTGTATGGCTGTATTTGACAGCAGTATTCAGAGGCGCCTGTACTTTTTCGATACTCTGATCGACAAGCCGCAGTGTCGGATCCAGTCCCTTTACGGTCTTTGTAATGCTTTCTACGAGATCGACGATTTTTTTCAGCAGAATGCACAGGAATACCAGTGCGACAGCTCCCAGAATAGGCAGCAGCTGCTGCGAAACATTTTGCAATGCAAGTAATAAATCGTCCATAAATCAGGTCTCCTTCTTAATTTCGATTATATGACGTTATGAAAACTTTTTCAATTCAAATAAGAGCGCTTACACATGCATGAATTGAAACATTAAACATTATTGACATGCACGGAAACATAAAAAAACACAACGCACACGGCGCTGTGTTAAAAATCCTTATTTAACGGGCTTTTCAATGACGATTGTAGCGTCGTCAGCGCTTTCCGGTTCTTCATCCCAGAGGTTGAGATCCGGGAACAGAGGCGCTGTTTCCTCCTGGGATGCGGACTTCGCTTCAGCGAATTCCTCATCTCTGGATTTCAGGATATCATCCAGTGAGAATTCAGGAATATCCTCTTCCGCCTTCTTATAAGCAGGACTTGTCATAATCGCTTCCTGTTCATTGGACTTGCGGACTGTCTTCTGAATGGAGGAAGGCTTATCTTCCTGATTCATACCGTACATCGGCGAGATGATCGGAGAAATATTCGGATCAGCCTTGACCTTTGCGGCTTCTGAGATCTTTGTGGTTGTTGTCTTCAGCGCGTTCATATCCTTTTCATCAACACCGAAGATCGGGCTGATAACAGGCTGGAACTGATAGCCGGAAGACTGTTTCTTCTGCGGCTGACGCGCTGCCGGTTTTGCGGCAGGCTTCGACTGTGTTCTCTTCGGCTGCGGTGCCGGCTTTTCATCCACTTTAATATCAAAAGCAGGTGCGGGTTTCGCAGGTTCGCGGAAAACGGATTCCGTTCTTGCCGGTTCGCGGCGCGATGTATTGATGTTCTGTGCAGGAATCTGCTGAGTCACGTCAATTCTCTGCATCGCAGGACGGACTTCTGTTTCCTCCGCTTTGAGCACTGGCTTGGAGACGACCGGTTCGGGTTCTTTGACAGGTTCCGGAATTTCGATCTTCTCTTCCGGTTTCGGTTCTTCCTTAGCGGCCAATACCGCAGGTTCCGGCTGTGCAGGTTCTTCTATTTCCGCCTCTTCTTCGATTTCCTCTTCATCATCTTCGAAGAGCAGATCCTGTAATTTCTTAAGCATATGAGTTCCCCTCCTGGAATACAGAATTTATTTTATGCCAATTCTGAGGCATTGTTAACAGAATGATACCATAAAATGGCAATTCACGGCAGTATTCAATCCGAATTCACGCCCTCCTGACCGTCTTCCGGTACTGTTTCGGGATTTTCCGATGATTCTTCAGGCTGAGTCTTCCTTCCTTCATAATCAATCAGCAGTTCTTCAATCGATCCGTTTTCCGGAACTTTTTCTTCAAACAGTTCCACCGGCGTACCGGCATAGGTAATGCCTTCAAGCGTCGTGAAAGCATTCATAATCTCCTGTCTGTCCACGGTAACCGACCGGCTGATCATCAGCATCTGCCCTGCCGCAGCCGGCACATCGTTCAGATTGCACATGCATTGAAAGGACATATATCCGGCATCGGCACAGACCGCGAAGATATCTTCATCGACCTGGATTACATGGATTTCATACGGCAGTTCCTCATTGGACGCGTTGATCAGTGTTCCTTTTGTATAGGCCGCTTCATTGCCATCCACCGCATAGATATGGCTGACCGTTTCTTCCGGATAGTATTTTTCATTGATCAGCCGTGCCACATCGAGATTCATGACAAAGCGCACGCTTCCCATGCGGAATTCGTTGCCGGTCAGTGTCGAAGATACCCGGCCCAGCGACGGATCAAGATAATAGGCATAAAACTGCTTGCGGTTGTTTACACTCGGCACGGACGCATTTAAAGCAAGCCGGCAGGCTTCTTCCAGCCGGTTCTGTACGCTGACCGTGATTTTTGTGCAGCCGCTCAGCAGAAAGACGCTGAACAGCAGGCAGAGCAGTTTCTTCATTCCTCTTTCTCCAAAGGTTATTCTACCATATCCTCTGACTGTTTGCGACGCACCGCAACGAGCTGGTAGATCGGCTGACCGAGTTCCAGGAATCTGGATTCATATTCGGTAATTGCGTCTTCCGGATGTTCATTGCGTCTGTAGTCAACCGAGAATTCGGCAAACTGCCAGCCATGCGATACAAATGTTCTGACAGAATCCTCAAACAGTCCGGCATTGTCCGTCTTCATGCGGATGCGGCCATTCGGCGCAAGCAGACGGTCATACATATCCAGGAAGCTGTCGGATGAAAGACGGCGCTTATGGGTATGTTTCTTGGGCCAGGGATCGGAGAAGTTGAGATGAATCACATCAATCTCACCTTCTTCAAACCAGTTTTCCATTTCTTCCGCCCTGCCGACGATCATCCGCTTGTTATGCAGATCCGGATTTTCATCCTCAATGGCTTTTCTTGCGGCAACCGCAGCGGCCGAGCGGTCTTTTTCGATGCCTGCCCAGCCTTCTTCCGGATACATCTTTGCCATGTTGTTGAGATAATCGCCCTTGCCGGTTCCGATTTCAACATGCAGGATTTGGCAGTTCAGAAGCTCCCTCCATTTTCCTTTATAGGGGGAAGGATCTTCAAAGATATAATCGCTGTGGGCTTCGATCCAGGGATCTGCCCATTTCTTCTTTCTCATTCTCATTGTGTTCACCTGTATGAAAAAGAAGGCGCGAAGCCTTCTTTTAAACCTTATTCACTGTCCTTCTTTTTGAAGACACGGCGTTCAACATTGCCGCTGTTCTTTTCGAAATTGGAACGGTGGGACTGTCCGTTGCGGTTGGAAGGACGGCTGCCGCCCTTCTTCGGTTCCACATAGCCTTCCGGCTTTTCAATGCATCTCTTTGCGGAGACCTTGACCTTGCCGGCTTCATCGATTGCGATGACCTTGACTTTGATCGTGTCGCCTACATGGAGAACATCACCGATCTTTTCAACTCTGTCCCAGGAGATTTCAGATACATGCAGCAATGCGTCTGTGCCCGGGAACAGGGTGACGAATGCGAAGCTTTCACGGACTTCGGAAACAGTCGCGTCATAGATCTCATCCATCTTGGCTTCGCGGATGAGGTCAAGGATAATCTGCTTGGCCTTGTTGATCATTTCACGGTCGGTATGGTAAATGACGCACTTTCCGTCATCATCGATATCGATCTTGACATCGTCGCATTCCTCGATAATCTTGTCGATCTGTTCGCCACCCTTGCCGATGACAATGCGGATCTTGTCGACCGGAATTGTGAGATGATCCATCTTCGGAGCCCACTTGGAAACTTCGGGTCTCGGTTCTGCGATGCAGGCTTCCATATTGTCGAGGATTTCCATTCTGCCCTTGTGCGCCTGCGCGAGAGCTTCGCGGAGAATCTCCTGTGAAATACCTGTAACCTTGATATCCATCTGCAGAGCAGTGATACCGTTTCTTGTACCGGCAACCTTGAAGTCCATGTCACCGTAGTGGTCTTCCATACCCTGGATGTCAGTCAGAATGGAATAGGTATCGCCGACGGTAATCAGACCCATCGCAACACCGGCAACCATTGCCTTGATCGGAACACCGGCAGCCATCAGAGACATTGTGCCGGCGCAGATCGAAGCCTGGGAACTGGATCCGTTGGATTCGAGAACTTCAGCGCTTGTGCGGATTGCATAAGGGAATTCATCTTCAGAAGGCATAACCTGCAGAAGTGCTCTTTCACCAAGCGCGCCATGACCGATTTCACGTCTGCCCGGGGAACCCATTCTGCCAACTTCGCCAACCGAGAACGGCGGGAAGTTATACTGATGCATGAATCTCTTTTCTGTAACGGTTGTCAGATCATCGACAATCTGCGCGTCGGAGAGCGGACCGAGTGTTGTGACGGACATAACCTGTGTCTCGCCTCTTGTGAACATTGCGGAACCGTGGGCTCTCGGCAGCAGGTCAACCTGGGAATCGAGCGGTCTCAGTTCATCGAGCGCTCTTCCGTCCGGTCTGATCTTGTCTTCGGAAATCAGTCTTCTGACTTCGCCTGCCTCAACTTCAACGCCGTATTCATGCGCCTGCTTGACAGCCTTTTCCTTTTCTTTTTCATCTGCCCATTCGAGCGCCGCAACGCCTTCCTGCATTTCTTCAATCAGTCTGTCGATTGTTTCATAGCGTTCCAGCTTGCCCTTGATGGATACCGCTTCGCGGATCCTCTGCGCGCCGTTGGCATCGATGTATTCCTTGACGATCGGGTTGATCTCATACAGAACAACTTCCATCTTTTCCTTAGCGCATGCCGCAATCACTTCCTCCTGGATTTCGCACAGTTCGATGATTGCTTTGTGGCCGGCAGCCAGTGCTTCGAGCATCTGCTCTTCGCTGACTTCCTTTGCGCCGGCTTCAACCATGTTGATGGCGGCCTTTGTGCCGGCAACTGTCAGGTTGATGATGGCTCTTTCGCTCTGTTCAACTGTCGGGTTGATGATGTATTCGCCATCGACCAGACCGACCTGTACACCGGCAACCGGTCCGTTGAACGGAATGTCGGATACACATAATGCCAGGGAGCTGCCGAGAATCGACATCATCTCGCTGGAGCAGTCGGGATCAACAGAGAATACAGTGTTGACAATCTGTACTTCATTGCGGAAGCCTTCTGCGAAAAGCGGACGGATCGGTCTGTCGATCAGACGCGCTGTCAGTGTCGCGTGTTCGCTCGGTCTTCCTTCACGGCGCAGGAATCCTCCCGGAATCTTGCCTGCCGCATACATCTTTTCCTGATAAAGGACAGTCAGCGGGAAGAAATCTGTATCCTTCGCCTGATTGCTGGCTGTTGCAGTGGACAATACAACTGTATCATCGTAGCGGACCAGTACGGATCCGCCTGCCTGTTTGGCAATTTCGCCGTTTTCCACGGTGATCGTTCTGCCGTGGAAATTCCAGCTCTTCTTGAACTTTTCCATCTTTCGTCTTTTTCCTCAGTTCTTTTTCGTCTTCTCTTAAAATTTCAACAGTCCTATGATAGCACAAACAATATCTGATGAAAACAAAAAGAAACTTAAGGATTCAGATGTATTCAGCGCAAAAAAAGATTCCGGAATGATGCCGGAATCTTCATTAAAATGGCGTTGCCTTAAGCTTCTGTCTTCCAGAGTCCGTGCAGGTTGCAGTAAGCATATACCGCAATGACGGGTTCTTCTGCATAGAAGTCTGCGCAGGGCTTGTCACCCGGTTCAAGATAAGCGATACGGAATCCCTTTGCGGTTTCCAGAGCGATCCATTCGATGTAATGAGCTTCGAGCATCGGATGTTCGACGGAGCCGACTGTAACAGTGATTCTGTTGCCTTCTCTTGTGACAGCAGGAACGTGCTTTTCCTGAGCAGCGTCGGTTGTGTTGGCTTCCAGTACAGTCATTGCTTCTCCGCAGCATTTTGTCGGGCAGGCGGAATCCTTGAGAATGACGGCCATTTTGCCGCAGGCTTCGCAGCGTACAACTTTGAGTTTGTTCATGATGTTTTCCTCCGCTTTCATTATCGCTTTTTCATTTCCTTTTTTCAATCCATGCAGCACAAGCATTTCCTTATCGCGCCGCTTCATTTTTTTGATTGCGTATTCCCGCTTCATCGCTTCCGCCGGCGTATCAAAGGTTTCCAGATACACAATCCGCATCGGATAGTGGGATTTTGTATATTTCGCCCCTTTTCCTTCCTGATGGGCCGCAAACCGCTTCACGATATCATTGGTCCATCCGGTATAAAAGGAGCCGTCAATGCATTCAAGAATATAGACGTAATTCATTCAACACTCTTCAGACTTTCCACCATCTTAATGGAATCCAGGGTTTTCACCATCGCAATGTTGACAATCATGCCGAAGGCGACTGTCATGCATGCGGAAATCACAAAGCTCATCGGCATCACCCTGCGGCCGAACATGACATAATCCATTTCAATGCATCCCATGATGTACTGTTCCAGTACATTGCCAAGCGGCAGACCTGCAATTGCACCGGCAATGGTCAGGATGTTGTTTTCCTTAAAAATATAGGACTGCACTTCCTTGCGGCGGAATCCGAGCACCTTTAGTGTAGCGATTTCCCGCTGGCGCTCGGCCACATTGATCCGGATCAGATTGCCCAGTACCACAAATGCCAGAGCCATTGAGGAAATGATGAGTGTCCAGACAATTAAATCAAGACTCTTTACCATCGTTGAAAAATTCTGGAGCGTTTCATCATAGAAGCTGATCCCGCTGATCAGCGGTTCATTTAAAAGATCATCCTGCAGCAGATGGGTATCATCGGAATTCATTCCGGTGATAAACAGAGCCCTGCGCTCGGCCGGCTTCCCGGAGAGGCTTTCATAATAATCCGCTGTCATAAAGACATAATGCTGGATATACATTTCACATATAGCCGCGATCTTCACTTCCCGCATCACACCGTCTTCATCTTCCATTTTCAGAATGTCCCCGGCTTTCAGATTCAGATTTTCGGAAAGCTTTTCGCTGATCACAGCACCCTCATTGTTCAATTCAATCGGATTGTGTGTTTTGCGGTCTCTGAGCAGATAAGCTTCTTTGATATCTTCCGGTTTCAGGAAGATCTGGGCACTGACGGTTTCATCAAGCCCTTCCCCGCTGACATCATTTGCTTTGGCGCTGTAGTTATATGCCAGCATGATGTTTCTGACATCATCCCGCTTTTCCAGTTTTCTTTCGAGTTCTTCCAGCTGCCCTTCATCCGCGTCTTTTGAAACCGAAGCGGCGCCGTCAAACTGCAGGATTTCATAGAACTGCAGGTCCACCATGCCGTTGATCGAATCGCGGATGCCGAAACCCGTCACCATCAATGCGCAGCATCCTGCCACGCCCAGAATCGTCATGATGAATCTGCGCTTATAGCGGAAGATATTGCGCATCGTCACTTTCCATGTAAAGGAAAGACGCTTCCAGATAAACGGAATCCTTTCAATCAATGTCTTTCTGCCTGCCGCAACTGCCTTTGGCCTTAGCAGCTGTGACGGGACTTCCTTCATGTCATTGCGCAGCACAAGCCATGTGGTCAGGGTCATGGATCCCAAAAACATTGCGGCAGTCATCAGGACCAGTTTCCACGGGACAGTGATCACAATATCCGGCAGGATGTACATCATCCGCCATGTGTTGTAAATAATCCGCGGGAATGTCTGCAGGCCGATCAGTGTGCCGATGACGCATCCAAGCAGCGTTGCTGAGAAGGCATAGATCAGATATCTCAATGCGCACTGAAAGCGGCTGTAGCCAAGCGCCCGCATCGCGCCGGTTTCCCCGCGTCTTTCCGAAACCATTCTCGTCATTGTCGTCAGACATACAAGCGCTGCGACACAGATGAAAAACAGCGGGAAGATATCGCCGATTGCCTTCATCTGATCAATCGTCGCATGATAGGTTGCCGAAGCATAATGGGATGTTCTGTCGAGAACCGTCCAGCTTCCTTTTTCCAGGGAATCGATCTGTTCTCTTGCCTCATCGAGCTGCTTCTTTGCGTCCGCAAGCTGTTTCTGTCCTTCTTCTTTTCCTTCCGCAAGATCTTTTAAAGCACGGGCAATCTGCGCTTTGGCATCATTCAGCTTTGCGGTATTGGCATTGATTTCTGCCTGCGCTTCTGCAAGCTGCTTTCTACCTTCTTCACCCATCACATCCAGAAGATTCTGCGACGCATTCAATTGCGCATAGCTGTCCGCAAGCTGCTTTTCCGCGTCGGCGATCAATGTTTCGCCTTCCGCAATCCCACTTTCAATCTGATCAATCAGATCCTGCATTTCCGCTATTGAAGCATCAATCTCTTCTTCTTTGATTCCCTGTTCAGCAAGCTTTGAAACAATATCAGCACGAAGGGTAACCAGTTCTTCCTTCTGCGCCGCAAGATCGGAAACTATCTTTTCATATGCCGCGATCAGATCGCCGATCGTTTCAATTTTTTCTGAGCCTGCTTCTTCCAGCATGGAAACCATTTCATCAATCTGGGCTGGATCAAATTCCATCACGGATGAAATCGGCTCATCCGGATCCAGTTTTCCGATTTCTTCTTCCAGGGCAGTATAAAGATCGGATGCCATGACATCCTGCACAAAGGAAATGCGCTCCAGTGCATTGTCATATCCGCTTAACAAAGAAGAGACATCATTGATTTCCGCTTCCGGATTCCATCTTTCGATGATTTCGATCAATGCTTTATACTCTTCTGAGAGTTCATCAACTGCCAGGGAAGGATCCAAGGCTCGCAGCTGTTCGATTGCCTGCAGTGTTTCTTCCTGTTCCAGAACTGTGCGGTCATTTTCGCAGTCCTGCCGTATCGTTTCTGCCTGATCAAGAATATCCTTCGGTGTGATTTCGGCAAGCTCCGGGAAGTTCTCCAGAATCAAAGTCCGGATTTCATCAAGATCTTCCAGCGGCTGTTTCAGATCTTCGAGCGGCATTTCCGGATCCAGCTGCGAAAGAATATTCATCAACAGAGAAACTTTCGGATCGTTCAGCTGCTTTTCTGCTTCTGCAATCTGCGCAAGGCCTTCATCAATCTGCTTCAATCCGTCTTTTGCGGCCTGCAGGGACGCAATGCCTTCTTTCAGCTGTGCCTGTGTACTGCGCAGTTCCTGTTTCTGCTTTTCAAATTCATTTTTCTTTTCTTCAAAGGTCAGTGACTGATCAGCGAGAGTCTTTCTTCCTTCTTCCAGCTGGCGCAGTCCTTCGGCGAGCTGTTCATTGAGCTGTCTCTGTCCTTCATTCAGCTGGGCAATTCCGTCAGCCAGCGCAGCTTCGCCTTCCTCTATTTCCTTCTGTCCGTCCGCAATCTCTTTTTCCGCATTGCGTATTTCGTCTTCATATTCCTTCTTTGCCTTCAGATATTCCTGCATGCCGTCTTCATATTCGGCTTCGGCGTCTCTGACAATCCGCTTTCTTCTTTCATCGGCCTGTGTTTCGCCGAGTGTGCGGATTGCGTCGCGGACTTCTTTGGAATAGGTCTCATATGCATCGGAAAAGCTGTTCATCGCTTCCCCGTTTTCAGTCAATACATTGACTTCGGTATAGAAATCGTTGGTAAAAACATCATCCCGCACATAGAGATAGGAGCGGATATACTGATTGCTCAATGTGCTGTTTTCCTTGATTTCATTCAGATACAGCGGTGTATCCACCGTACCTGTGATGATGAACCAGTCGCTTTTGAGATTTTCGTTTTTTCCGCCTTCCGGCATCACCAGATCGACCCTGCTGCCAAGCGCGAATCCGGGTTCCAGCTCACTGCCGTTTTCCGCCAGTGCTTCATGTTCGTTTTGAGGCATTCTGCCGCTGACCAGAACGAACTGCGATACGGAACGTTCATCATTGAAGCTGTGGATTCTTGTGATCCAGGAATCCTTTCCGCAGATGCCGATCGCGTCTGTGAACTGATCCCCCTGCACTTCCTTTACGCCTTCCACCGTGCGGATCGCTTCAAGATCCTCCTCTTCAAAACCGTAATTGGAATAGACGGTCAGATCCTTCAGATTTGTTTCATCATCATAGATATCAACCGAAGCGGACATGATATCGGATGTGCCGGAAACGCCCGTGAAAAAAGCCACACCGATCGTCACGATCGCGAAAACGGCGAGATAGCGTGACAGACTTGTGCGGATCAGTCGGATGAGGCTTTTGAACAGGGTCTTATTCATTTAATTACCATTCAATTGTTTCGATATTCTGCGGATGGGGATTGACGGTATTTTCAATCACCTTTCCGCTCTTGATGCGGATGACACGGTCTCCCATCGGACAGATGGCAAGGTTATGGGTGATGATGACGACCGTCATGCCATGGGCACGGCTTGTGTCCTGCAGGATTTTCAGGATCTGCTTGCCGGTCACATAGTCAAGCGCGCCGGTCGGTTCATCGCATAAAAGAAGCTTGGGATTTTTGGCCAGTGCGCGGGCAATCGCGACACGCTGCTGTTCGCCGCCGGAAAGCTGGGAAGGAAAGTTGTTCATGCGCTCTTTGAGTCCGACCTGTTCCAGGGTCTTTGCCGGATCAAGCGGGTCATTGCATATCTCAATTGCCAGTTCGACATTTTCCAGAGCGGTCAGATTCTGCACAAGGTTGTAGAACTGAAAAACAAAGCCGATATCAAAACGGCGGTAATCGGTCAGTGCTTTCTCATCCATCTGATCAATCCGCACACCGTCAACCGATACAATGCCGCTGCTTGCGGTATCCATTCCGCCAAGGATATTCAGTACCGTGCTCTTGCCTGCGCCGGAGGCACCGGCAATGATCACAATCTCACCCTTTTCGGTTGAAAAAGTAATATCGCTCAGTGCATGGATGTCCACTTCTCCCTGGTGATAGACTTTGGTGACTTTGGAAAATTCGATAAAGCTCATGGGCTCTCCTTTTTTGACGGTAAGAATTATAAATCATTTTTCTTCATGAAAAAACATCATCGCGCCAATGAGATTTTTAAGACCGTATACAGACAGACAATACTGTCTGCGTTTTCTTACAAAAATAAAAGGGATCGTCATGACCCCTTCTATGAAATGTCTGAATATTACTTTCTGAGACCGAGCTTTGTGATCAGGTCGCGGTAGCGGTTGATATCTTCTTTCTTGAGATATTCAAGCATCTTTCTTCTGCGTCCGACCATCTTCAGCAGACCGCGGTTGGAGGAATAGTCCTTCTTGTTGGCCTTCATATGTTCTGTGAGAACGTTGATCTGTTCTGTTAACAGAGCAACCTGTACTTCGACAGAACCTGTGTCGTTTGCCTTGCGGCCGTAAGTCTTGGTGATTTCAGCAATCTTTTCTTTTGTTAACACTTCTTTTTCCTCATCTTTCTCTTTTACGTTCCGGACCGAGAAACCGTTTGAGGAGGCGGAACCCCAGCCCGAAAGCTTTAATAGTTTATCATCTTTTATTCTGTCTTACAAGATGATTATGCGGCGTTGTAGCGCACGACAGCCATATAAATCTGAACAACGAGCCATACAGCACCGACGATGATACCGATGATCGCGGCCCATTTATCGATCTGCCTCTGCGGTTCCTGCTTTTTCATCAGATGCAGGCCGGCAGCGCCGAAGGCAATGGCCATGATGGAGAAGATTCCCCAGAATCCAAGGAATATGGAGAAAACGGAAGAAACCGGTGAATACCAGCAGAACAGAGTGGTCATCAGATCATTCTTTTCCTTCTTCGCCTTCTTCAGCTCTTTTTCATGAGCGGCGATCGCGGCATTCTTTTTTTCTTCCATATCAATCGCTCTCTGGGAGCGGGGTTTGACTTTGCTTTTCTTGAGTTTATTTGCCATGTTTCAATCTCCTGATTCAAGATTCTAGCAGAACCTGTATTTTTTTCAATTGCCCGCTAAAGCAGCTCGCTCAGCACGCTGTTGAGCACTTCATAGCCCTCTGACGTGCAGCGGATCAGATCATCTCTGATTTCCAGCCATCCTTTTGCGGCAAGCGGTTCATATTTATTTCTGAACGCTTCTTCAAAGGAAAGTCCGAAGCGCTTTTCAAAGCGGCTTCTGCTCATTCCTTCTTTCAGTCTTAAATTCATCATGACCGCTTCAAAGCGTTCATCTTCTTTGCTTAAGACTGTTTCTTCTCTCTGCATCGGATCATTCAGATAGTCTTTCAGACGCCGCGGCTTATCATAGCGGACATTTCCTTCCTTGCCGGAAGCTCCGCATGAAATGCCGTAGAAATCTTCATATTCCCAATAGACTCTGTTATGCATGGACTGCTTTCCGTCTTTTGCGAAGTTGGAAATTTCATACTGCTCATAACCGTATTGCGGCAGAGTCTGACAGATCCATTCATACATGTCCGCTTCCGTCTCTTCATCAAGATTGGAAACCCCTGTTTTCCCGAATACTGAATTTTCTTCAATCGTCAGGGAATAAAGAGATAAATGCGTTACATCCATGCGGACTGCTGTTTCCACTGACTGCTGCAGCGAGTCCATCGTCTGCCCGGGAAGTGAATACATCAGATCCAGTGAAATATTGTCAATGCCGTATTTTCGGAACAGCTTAACAGTTTCAAAAACATCTTCCGCAGTATGTCTTCTGCCAAGCTTCTTCAATAAAGCAGGATCATGAGTCTGAAAGCCGATGGAAACACGGTTTACGCCATGGTCTTTCAGAAGCCTGACCTTTGTTTCCGTCATGACTTCCGGATTAATCTCGCATGTATATTCCTTTACAGAAGAGCGGTAAGGATCAATCAGCGTAAGCAGCCGTTCCAGCTGTTCTTCGCTTAAGCATACCGGCGTTCCTCCGCCAAGATAAATGGTTTTGAGATCCGGATTGATTTCCTTCTGATGCAGTTCCGTTTCAGCTGCATTCAGCCATGCGTCCGTATTGTCTTTGGTATAGACAGTTCTGGCGAAATCGCAGTAGGAACATACCGAAGCGCAGAACGGGACATGAAGATAGAGTGCCTGCGGTTTATTTCTGCGGATCATTTTCCATTGAAAGAACCGACATGAAGGCTTCCTGGGGAATGACGACAGAGCCGACCGCTTTCATGCGCTTCTTGCCTTCCTTCTGCTTTTCCAGCAGCTTCTTCTTACGGGAAATATCACCGCCGTAGCACTTCGCCAATACGTTTTTGCGCAGTGACTTGATATTTGTTCTCGCAATGACTTTTCCGCCGATCGCGGCCTGAACAGGAATTTCAAACTGCTGCTTGGGAATCAGTTCCTTAAGAGCGATCGTGATGCCGCTGCCGCGCTTATATGCTTCCGAGCGGTGCACAATGACACTTAATGCGTCCACGGTTTCCCCGTTGAGCAGAATATCCATACGGACCAGATCTTCCTTTCTGTATCCGATCAGTTCATAGTCAAGCGACGCATATCCCTTTGTGCAGGACTTGAGTCTGTCAAAGAAGTCATAGATGATTTCGGACAGCGGCATTTCATAGATGATCATGTTTCTGCCGGCATCGATGACATCCATCGAGGAATAGATGCCTCTCTTGTTCTGACACAGTTCCATGACACCGCCGATGAATTCATCGGGAACCATGATGCTGGCTTTGACATACGGTTCCTCAACACGGTCGATTTTGGAAGCGTCCGGCATTCTGGCCGGGTTGTCGATTTCCAGCAGCGTTCCGTCAGTCATGTATACATGATAGATAACCGAAGGCGCTGTACAGATCAGATCAAGATTGTATTCCCTTTCCAGACGCTCCTGAATGACATCCATATGCAGAAGTCCGAGGAATCCGCAGCGGAATCCGAAGCCTAAAGCCTGGGATGTTTCAGCTTCATAATAAAGCGAAGCGTCATTGAGCTGCAGCTTGTCCAGCGCATCGCGCAGATCTTCATATTTTGCGGCATCGCTGGGATAAAGACCGCAGTAGACCATCGGATTGAGCTTGCGGTAGCCGGCAAGCGGTTCCTTGGCCGGATTGGCGCATCCGGTTACCGTGTCACCGACACGGACATCCTGGATCGATTTGATCGAAGCCGCAAACCATCCGACATCTCCTGCCGAAAGTTCATTCACTTTGATTTCCTTGGGATTGCGGATACCGCATTCCAGAACTTCATATTCGGCGCCTGTTGCCATGAAGCGGATTCTGTCACCGGGTCTGACGGAGCCTTCGCGGATTCTTGCAAGGGCAATGACGCCTCTGTAAGGATCGTAGAAGGAGTCGAACACCAGTGCCTGCAGAGGCGCGTTTCTGTCTCCTGCAGGTGCCGGAATTTTGGAAACGATCTGTTCGAGAACCTGGTCGACATTCAGTCCGGTTCTCGCGCTGATTTCCGGAGCTTCCGAGCAGTCCAGACCGATGATGTCCTCAATCTCATGCTTGGTATGTTCGGGCTGGGCATTGTTCATATCAACCTTGTTGATGACAGGGATGATTTCCAGATCGTTGTCAAGCGCAAGATAGGTATTGGCAAGGGTCTGTGCCTGTACGCCCTGGGTTGAGTCGACAACAAGCACCGCTCCTTCGCATGCGGCAAGGGAACGGGAAACTTCATATGTAAAGTCGACATGGCCCGGGGTATCGATCAGGTTGAAGATATACTGCTGTCCGTCTTTTGCGGTATAGGAAAGCTGCACGGCATTGAGCTTGATCGTAATGCCGCGTTCTCTTTCAAGATCCATATCATCCAGCAGCTGCGATTTCATATCCCTGGGATTGACGGTTTCCGTCATTTCCAGGATTCTGTCGGCAAGCGTGGATTTGCCATGGTCGATGTGTGCGATAATGCAGAAATTCCTGATATTCTTCTGATCCATATTCACCTACTCAAATTTCTTTCCGATCAGGCTTCTGCCTGCACCGTTGGCAAATGCGTCGGCATTCATACGGCTCTTGCCTTCCATCTGCATTTCATATACAAGAAGAATTCCGCCCTTTGCGGCAATCTTCATCGCATGATTCTCAAATCCGATGACGGTTCCGGCTTCTTCGCTGCATTCCCCGTTTTCTTTGCGGGCTTTGCAGAATTTGAAGCGTTTGCCGTTAATCATGCCGTAGCTGTAAGGCTCATCGCATAATGCACGGATGTGATTGTATAAGGAATTGATTTCTTCCTTTTCAAAACTGACAAGTTCCTCTTCCCTTGCGATATTGGGAGCCAGAACCATTCCTTCTTCACTTTGCGGAATGCCTTCCAGCTTTCCTTCGATATAATCCGGAAGATTCTTTCTTAACAGTTCAGCAGAGATGCCTTCCAGTCTATCAAACAGTTGGCTGCCTGTTTCATCTTCACCGATCGGTGTTTCCACTCTTGCATAAACCCTGCCGGCATCCATCTGCTTTGTCATTTCCATCAGGCAGACACCGGTCTTTTCATCACCGTTCATGATTGCGCGCTGAATCGGCGCGCCGCCTCTGTATCTCGGCAGAAGAGACGGATGAATATTGACAGCACCCAGGGAAGGCGCGTTCAGAATTTTTGTAGGCACAAACTGGCCATAGGCACAGGTCACAATCAGATCGGGATTGTAAGCAAGGATCGCATCCGCCTCTGCGGAAAGCTTTACCGGCTGCAATACATCAATTCCGTATTCATCGGCAAGTGACGCGACCGGTGTGCGCTCAATGACCTTTTTGCGTCCGACGGGACGGTCGGGCTGGGTTACGGCAAGCACCACCTGGTACTTCTCTTCAATCAGAACTTTAAGCATTCCTCCTGCGAATGCGGGGGTTCCGAAAAATATAATCCGCGGATTTTTCATGGCGTTACCTCCTTCACCGCGTTTTATTATACCTAAATACTGTTTTTATTGCATTTTAAAAGTGCGTTTGCTATAATTCACTCTGCTGATAAAGTGAACAGGAGGTGTTCTCATGGCGAATATCAAGTCTCAGAAAAAGCGTGCTCTTACTAACCTGAAGAGACAGAACGCTCGTGCCGGTCAGAAGAGTGAACTGAAGACTGCGATCAAGAAAGTCCTCGAAGCTGTCAAAGCAGGTGACAAGGAAGCTGCAGTCAAGGCATATGATGCTGCGAATAAGTCTCTCGACAAGGCTGTTGTCAATCATATCAAGAAGGACAACTACGCTGCACGTCAGAAGTCCAGACTCGCAAAAGCTGTAAACTCGATTAAATAAGTAAAAACGCGGAATTCAGTTCCGCGTTTTCTCTTGTGCCTGAACCCACAATTTCAGGTCGCTCTGAAGATGCGCTTTCCGCTCATCTTCTTTTTTATATTTGCCTAAGATCATTTCGATCTGATCGATCTGTCTCTGACAGTAGTCAATATACCCTTCCTGTTTCCGCAGCAGTTCTGTACCGCACAGGATCTCTTCTTCGCTTAACGGTTCATGATAAGCGGTATGGAAACTGAAGGCGATATAATCAAAGCCTCTGTCTGTGATCAGGACTTCCTGATCAATCGTGAAGTGATGATCGCTGATCCATCTTCTCATATCAGCCGTATTCCGGTTGACTTCGACGATGATCTGCTTCAGCTTTGAAAGACGGCCCATTGCGTTTTCAAGAATCATAGCCGCCGTATAATAGCCCATGCCTGCAATGACCGCACATTCAATGTCATCAGGAATCCCTTCAAATCCATTGCAGAGGATTGTCGGGATTTTTTCGGTATAGCCGTATCTTGCGATATTGCGCTGTGCCGCAAGAAGCGGACCTTCCGAGATGTCGCAGGCATAGACCTTTTCCGCCTTGTTCTTCTGAATCAGAAGAATGGGAAGAAAGGCGTGATCGGTGCCGATATCAGCCGCAATCACGCCCTGGTTTACCATGTCTGCGATTTTTTCAATCCGCAGGTTCATCTTATTTGTCGAAGAAGTCCTTCAGACGCTTGGATCTTGTCGGATGCTTCAGCTTGCGCAGAGCCTTGGCTTCGATCTGTCTGATTCTTTCTCTTGTGACATTGAATTCCTTGCCGACTTCCTCAAGGGTTCTTGTTCTGCCGTCATACAGGCCGAAGCGCAGGCGGAGAACCTTCTCTTCTCTTTCTGTGAGTCCGGCAAGAACGTTATTGATTTCATCCTTGAGCAGCTGGTTGGAAGCGTACTGGTCAGGGCTCAATGCGTCCTTGTCCTCAATGAAGTCGCCGAGGTGGGAATCATCCTCTTCACCGATCGGGGTTTCCAGTGAAACCGGTTCAAGAGCGATCTTCTGGATCTCTCTGACCTTTTCCGGTGAGATGCCGTCCATGCGGGCGGAGATTTCTTCAGCACTCGGATCGCGGCCGAGTTCCTGAACGAGCTGTCTCTGCACTCTGGTCAGCTTATTGATGGTTTCAACCATATGGACAGGGATACGGATTGTTCTTGCCTGGTCGGCAATCGCTCTTGTGATCGCCTGGCGGATCCACCATGTCGCATATGTGGAGAATTTAAATCCTTTTGTATAATCAAATTTCTCAACTGCCTTGACAAGGCCCATGTTGCCTTCCTGGATCAGATCGAGGAACAGCATACCGCGGCCTACATATTTCTTGGCAATCGAGACAACGAGTCTCAGGTTCGAGGAAATGAGAATGTTTCTCGCTTCTTCATCACCCTGTTCGATTCTCTTTGCGATTTCCGGTTCATCTTCCGGCTTCAGCAGAGGTACGCGGCCGATTTCCTTCAGATACATCTTGACCGGGTCATTCAGCTGCATGCTTGTCGATCTTGTATACATCGACAGATCCGGAATCTGCGGCGCATAGTCGTCATCATTGACGGGCGGTGCGTCATCGATGTTGGAATCGAGATTCTCATTGTCATCCAGATTCAGATCCTCATCATCTTCGGCAATTTCCTCAACGATGTCCTCATCTTCGGAAACTGTGATTCCTTCATTGGAGAACCAGTCCCAGAGACCGTCCATATCCTCATCGGAAAGATCGAGATTGTCGAGGGAAGCCATGATGTCCTTCTGGTAGATGACACCGTCATTTTTATATACACTGCGGTAGTCTTCCTTCAGTTCATCAAGAGTCTTGAGTTCCTTGATTTTGCCATCGCGCCTGTAGACATCAATCGAAGTCTTCTTTTCACGCATCATTGATCTGTCAATGACCGATGTGCCGGATTCGGAAGCGACAACAATTGTTTCCGGTTCCGCTTTGGCTTCTTCCTTCTTTTTGGAAGATTTCTTTGCCTTCGGCGCCGGGGCTGCTTCTACTGCAGGCTCTTCGGCAGCCTTTGCCTTTTTGGCGGATGCCTTTTTAGCCTTGGGTTCCTTCACTTCTTCCGTTTCGGTTTCCTTTGCGGCTTTCTTTGAATTCTTCTTCTTTACAGGTTCTTCGGCAGCTTCTTCAGCTGTTTCGGCAGCCTTCTTCCTTGATGTCTTCTTCTTGGGTTCTTCAGCAGTTTCCGCCGGAACATCAGCTGCTTTTTTCGCAGCTGCTTTCTTTGCCGGCTTTGCGGCAGTTTCGGAGGCTTTCTTTGTTCCTGCTTTTTTTGTTTTCGCTGCCGGTTTTACTTCTTCTTCAGCGGGTGCTGCTGTTTCACTGACTGTTTTCTTCATCAATATACCTCCGTAATTCTCTGAGACAGCTGGCATACTTGTTCATAATCAGCTGTCTGCTTGCGTCATTGAGCGCGCCTGACAGCTGCTGCTTGTATGCGTCAGCTTCGGCGGTCAGCACGGTGATTTTCACCTTGCGGATCGCCCCGTTCATAACATTTTCGTCGTAGGGCATTCCATACTCCGGCAATACTGCCAGGTTGGAAATCAGGTTCCGGATTTCCTGATCCTGCGCCGCATCGATCAGCTGCGCGGGCGAACAGTCTCCGGTTGAGTGACGGGCGTCGAGGATCATCATCGCCAGGGTCTGATGGGACGGGATATTGAGATATCCGAGATCTTCTTCAAACCTGACGGCCGCCTGGGGCGACTGCATCATCATGCAGAGAATCAGCTCTTCGGCCTTTTCACTTCCGCTGCGCACGCTTAAGCGCCTGTTGGCGGGTGCGTACGCGTCCTGCTTCTTCTGCCTTTCATAGGTAAGCCGGATTCCGCTGATGCGGGAGAGCTCATCATAGAAATACTGCTTATCCGCTTCATCCTGCAGAAGATCGATCTCGGCCTTGGCTTCCTGAACAAACTGCTTCTTTTCCAGATAGCTGTTCAGATTGAATCTGCCGCTGAGATAGCTCAGCACAAATTCCGGCCAGGAGATCTCCTGTTTCACCATCTCGGCCAGTCCTTCTTCCGACTGGCTGCGGATGATTTCATCCGGGTCCATTCCGGTCTTGTTTACGACTACCGAAACGTCGCATCCTGCTTCCCTTGCCATCTTGGCCGCACGGAATGTGGCTGCCTGACCGGCATTGTCGCCGTCATAGCAGAAGACGATGCGGGCCGCAAGCGAACGCAGCAGATTGATCTGGTGCGCTGTACAGGATGTTCCGAGTGTGCAGACCGCGTTATCAAGTCCGGCTCTTGCAAAAGCGATGACATCGGTCACGCCTTCGGTCACATAGATCTTTCCGGCTCTTCTTGCGGCGGTTTTCGCACGGTGGCTGTTATAGACGATATCGCCTTTGGTAAACAGTTCGGTGTCGTTGGTGTTGATGTATTTGCTGGGATTGTTGGGATCCATGGTACGGGCGGAGAATCCGATCGGATTGCCGCGGGAATCGTGAATCGGGAATGTGATCCTGTTGCCGAATACATCATGGAGACCGGACTCGGTGATCCGGCTGACATTGGCGGAGACAAGATCCGCGTCCGCATAGCCTTTTGCATGCAGGAAGCGGGTCACGCTGTCGGCGCCGGGATTGTAGCCGATTTCAAACCGGGTGATGATTTCTTCGCTGAGGCCGCGTTTGAGAAGGTAATCCTTCTGCGTTTTTCCTTCGGCCGTGTTCAGCTGATAAGCGGTGTAGCGGATGGTTTCGTCCAGTACTTTGTAAAGATTTTCCTTATGAGGATCTTTGACCTGTTCATAGGTGTCCGGCTGTACGGAAAGCGTGTAGCCGCATAAGGAGGCCACCCTTCCGACTGCTTCGGTGAATGAGATCTTTTCATAGTTCTGTACAAAGCTGAAGACAGTTCCGCCGGCGTTGCAGACGAAGCATTTGTATATCTGCAGATCGGGTGAAATGTTGAGCGAAGGATCATGGTCGTTATGAAACGGACATACCGCGACATAGTTCTTCCCCTGCCTGCGCACATGCAGATAATGGGAGACGACATCGACGATGTCGGCACGATTGCGGATTTCCTGGATTTCTTCCTGACTGATTCTTGCCATTTTCACCCTTCGGATTCGTTAATTTTAGAAACGGATGTCTTTACAGATCCGTGCACGGACCTCTTCGACACTCATTCTTTCCTGTTCCATGGAGTCGCGGAAACGGATGGTTACGGTTCCGTCTTCCATGGTCTGATCATCAACGGTAATGCAGTACGGTGTACCGATTTCATCCATGCGGCGGTATCTCTTGCCGATGGAGCCGGCGTCATCATACTGGACTGTGAAGTCATAAGAGAGATCTTTATAGATTTCCTTTGCCTTTTCGCTGTGGTTCTTCTTCTTTAACGGAAGGATCGCAGCCTTGACCGGTGCGAGTACCGGTGAGAAGCGCATGACAACACGCTTGTCGCCGTTTTCAAGTTCTTCCTCATCATATGCGTCTGTGAAGAACATGAAGAACAGTCTTTCAACACCGACTGCCGGTTCAACAACATAAGGAATATATTTTTCATTGGTAACGGGATCGAGGTATGTCATATCCTTGCCGGATGTGATCTGATGCTGAGTCAGGTCATAATCGGTACGGTCGGCGATACCCCAGAGTTCGCCCCAGCCCCACGGGAATTTGTATTCGATATCCGTGGTTGCCTTGGAATAGAAGCTGAGTTCTTCCTGTTCATGGTCGCGGAAACGCAGGTTTTCAGGATTTCCGCCGAGGCTTAAAATCCAGTCCATGCAGAACTTTCTCCAGTAAGGGAACCAGTTGTCATCATCATTGGGCTTGCAGAAGAATTCCATTTCCATCTGCTCAAACTCACGGGTACGGAAAATGAAGTTGCCCGGTGTGATTTCATTGCGGAAGCTCTTACCGATCTGGCCGATGCCGAACGGAAGCTTCTTGCGGTATGCGCGCTGTACATTCTTAAAGTCGACAAACATACCCTGCGCGGTTTCAGGACGCAGGTAAATTGTGCTCTTTGCGTCTTCGAGAGTTCCCTGGAATGTCTTGAACATCAGGTTGAACTGACGGATCGGTGTGAAGTTGTGCTTGCCGCAGTCAGGGCACGGAATCTTGTTTTCCTCAATGAACTGTTCCATCTGTTCATTGGTCCAGCCTTCGCATGTGACCTTTCCTTCGGACCAGTTTTCAATCAGCTGGTCGGCGCGGTGTCTTGTCTTGCATTCCTTGCAGTCCATCAGAGGATCGGAGAATCCTTTGAGATGGCCGGATGCTTCCCAGACTTTCGGATTCATCAGAATCGCAGCCTGGATCTCGACGTTGTTCGGATCTTCCTGAATAAATTTCTTCTGCCATGCACGTTTGATATTGTCTTTCAGCATGACGCCGTAGGGACCGAAATCCCAGGTATTGCTCAGGCCGCCGTAGATTTCAGAGCCCTGAAAAACGAAGCCTGTGTTCTTGGCATGCGATACGATCAGATCAAATGTCTTGTCCATAAACGAAAAACCTCCCAAGTTAACATAGTCCCGAATACTATAGCACTTTAAGTATCCGCTTTCAATGCAAATATGCGTTTCAGAAACGCAAAAGAGCGCAGTTCTATCCCTGCGTGCAGTTTCAGCATGTCAGCCAATATCTCAAGGTCAGCCAATGAGGCCCCTCCTGCTTTTTCAATCATTTCAAGATGTTTTAAAGATCCTTTGACCAGAATCCGGAAACGCTTGAGTTCATTCGGCGTTTTGAACGGCACCGAAAGCCTTTCGGCGCAATCCGCGCAGAGGAATCCGCCCTCTTTGGCCGATACCGCATGCACGGTTGTATTGCCGCAGATCACGCATTCATCGACGTCCGCCCCGATCCCGAACAGCTTCATCATATCCGAAATATACAGCGCCAGAACCGTGACCGGCTGACGGCCTGTATTCAATGCGTCATAGACCGTTTCCAGCATCTCATATTCTTCAATTGCTGTTTCTTCCGATTCATTGTGCATCGCCATTGCCGTTTCCGAGGCAAAGGATGCACAGGCGGAAAGATTGAGATCTTCATGAAGCTTCCGGTAAAGGTTTCTGGTGGATGCCGTCTTCATGCGGAACATCCGCTTTCCTTCCTTATAGTCGAAATGGATTTCGGCTTTGGTATAAGGAAGAATCGATCCGGCATTTTTGGATGTCATCTTCCTTGCGCCGGCCGCAATGAATGTCAGTGCGCCGTATTCTTTTGACAGTGCCCGGAACATGACATCATGTTCACGGTAATCATTCTGGTTCAGGATCAGAACTTCAATATGATCATTCATCAAAGTCCATCCCGGATATTCCATATCCGTATTCGGTAATCCGCGCGTCTTTCGAGCGCCATTCATCCTCAACCCTTACAAACAGCTCGAGAAAGACATTTCTTCCCAGCAGCTTTTCCAGATCTTCTCTTGCCAGCTTGCCGATCTTTTTGAGCATGCTGCCCTGCTTGCCGATCATGATCGGTTTCTGCGATTCCTTCTCCACCAGAATCACCGCCTGGATATAGCATGCATTTTTACGGAATTCCTTGTTTTCAATCTTGACCGCGGAAGCATGGGGAACTTCCTCATCCGTGCAGATCAGAATCTTCTCTCTGATTAATTCGGCAATCCGGAAATCTTCCGCGCTGTCCGAAACGATCTCAGTGGGATAGAGCTGATCCCCTTCGGGAAGATACTTCAGTGTTGTCCGGATCAGATCATCAAACGAGCGCTGGAATTTGGCCGACATCGGGAAGTATTCCGCAAAGTCAAATCTCTGCTGCCAGGACT